>JAFQOQ010000021.1 GCA_017403085.1 Alphaproteobacteria bacterium | reverse complement strand
CTTCCAAGCTTGAAATGCGGGTTCGATTCCCGCTGCCCGCACCAAGGATTGGGCGTGCGCCGGAGTTGGAGAGCCGGGGCAGACTGTAAATCTGTTGGCTTAAGCCTGAGCTGGTTCGAATCCAGCCACTCCCACCACTAAAAATAAATGGTCGCTGAAGGGCGACCATTTATTTTTGGTGTGTTGTGGTTTATGGATTTGAAATACGCAATCGAAAGATTGCAGGTTCGACAATGAGTAAGCGAGAACAAGCAGTGCGCAGTTCGAGTGCTAACGAATGCCCCGCAGGACATTTGTCCGAGGGAATCAGCCATCCTCACCACTAAAAAAACCCACATTTTGTGGGTTTTTTATTAACGTGTCATTTCGTCCAGTGTTTGAAGTATTGCATCAATCGCATCGGTGGTGGGTTTGATGCCTTCTTGGACGGATTGGTTCATTGTGCCAGTTAGCAACATTAAATTGCGCATTTGCGCAAAGCTTGTCTTAGGTTCTTCAAATACTGCGTCTTCTAGTAATTTAGATTGGCCTTCTATTAATTGGGTTACGTGTTTTACCCCTTCGTCAAATTCAGGACCTAATTTTTTTGTTTTTGATTGCGCGATAATACGTTTTAATTCCTTGGCGCGTTTCGCCAGTTCTGCTTGGGCGGTATTAACGCGATCTTCTGCTATATCTGTCATAGTAACTCCTTTTATGTTTTATTTCTTTTGATTTTATCATATTTTTGGTGAAATTTCAATCTTCGTATATTTCATATTCGTCAATATAACTGCGCTTTACAGATTCTAGTTTGATGGGGGTGTATTCGGCGGGTTCGATTACATCACTGTCGTCTTCGGGCAGGATTGCGATTAATGCGCTTTTTTGAATTGTTGGTGTTACGTTTGTGTGGGCGCCGATGGTTTTGCTGCGATATTTGTTTTGTAATCGTTCGGGCAGGCGGATGTAATCGTCTGGGTCAATTCCGTCAGTTTCCAATTCCATTGCGTCTGCAGGGGATATGTGGCGTTGTTCGATATTATATATTGGAACAATAAAGTTTGTTGCGGCGGGTTTTACTTCGCGTACGGCGCCACTGCCATCCAATTCAACAATGCGTAATGCGCGTTCAGATGTGCCGGTTGGATTCATGCGGAAAAGGCCGTCTGTGCCCATATAGCCACTGGGGTTTAACAGGTGGGCCGCATTGGATTTATCAGAATATATCATTCCAATTGCCATGTTTGTGGCGTCGTATCCAAAGGTTGCAAGTCTGTTGGGTTGTGCGCCAGAAATTTGTTCGTATAATGCGCTAAAATTTTCGTTTATGTCAGGCATTGTTGCAAATTTTGCGCCAGACATCGTAAAATCAGATGCGATGTTTGAACCGTCCCACATTGTTGTGCCATAAAATTTTGCATCACGTGCGCCTACATTATAATAACGTAAAAATGACGCCAGTGTTTTTGTGTCGTCGCCACTGCCTAGAAATAAAATAGCGTCGTATGGGACCGTGCCAACCGTATCGGATTTAGATAGTTTTTCCAACTGATAGGTCAGATTAGATTTTTCAATCGCAGTTAATCGTTCGTTTGTTAAGATGTCTGATAATACTTCGCGGGCGCGCGTGTGTGCCAATGTCCGTGCGTTATGCATAGATGCGGATATTGTTGCGTTCTTGATTGAATCGGAATCTTTTTCGTTGTAATAAAAGATGCCGGATATGGTTAAATTGTTCTGTTCGGCGGCAGATTTTGCGGTTCCTGCCATTAATCGGCCAGAAGATGTGTCGGGTGCCATAATTATAAATTTGTTTGCACCGTCTGATTTCATTTCGCGGACAATTAATTCAACACTGTTCGTTGGCATTAGTGCCATTGTCATAACACCGTTGCCCACCGCGGTTGCGTCAGATGTAAATGATAATACGGGTATGTTTTCAGGTTTTGATTCACGTAAAATGCGCGCGTTGTTTGCGAATACAGGGCCAACAATTATGTCTGGGTTGTTTGCCAGGGCGTTTTCTATGACAGACGATATGTCGCCATTTGCCGTATCATAAAATGCGACGGATAAATTGTCAGGGGCGGATTGAAGGATTGCCGCCTCAACCGATGTGCGGATTGTTTTTCCAACCGTGGCGTTGGGGCCGGATAATGGCAACATTACCGCCATGTGGTGTGTGGCGTCTTGATCGGTTGCGTCCGTGCCATATGCGTCAGACAGACGTCCATATTGCATCTGTATTGGGTTGCCAGTGGTTAATGTGCCATATTCGTCAAACCAATCCATGTCCGTGTCAGGCGTTGTCGTGGCGCAACCTGATAGCAACAAGGCCGTGATACAAAATGTAAAAAATCTGTTTATATACATTGAAAAATCCATTTATTTTTGTATCATTTTACTATAAAAGGATTCCGAATGCAATCAGGGCTTTATATTGTTGGTACGCCAATTGGTAATTTGTCTGATATGTCGCCACGGGCAATTGATGTGTTGCGTAATGCGGACTTAATTGCGGCCGAAGATACGCGCGTGTTTGGTAAATTGGCGGCGCATTTTGATATAAAAACGAAACGTGTGTCGTGTCATGAACATAATGAACGTGATGTTGTACCAGAATTAATTCAAAAAATTCAAAATGGTATGACGGTTGCGTGTGTTAGTGATGCGGGTATGCCGGCAGTGTCGGATCCGGGATTTAGATTGGTGCGTGCGGCACGTGAAGCAGGGGTGGGGGTTTTTGTCGTGCCATCTGCGACCGCGGCCGTAAGTGCGCTGGTGTTATCTGGGTTCCCGACAGATAGATTTACGTTTTGTGGGTTCTTTGATGAAAAGAAGGTGCGTGATGATAATAAGATTCCGCATACGATTATTTATTATGAAAGTCCTAACCGCGTTATGGCAACAATTGCGGCGTTGGCACGCGTTATGCCAGAACGTAAAATTGCAATTGTGCGCGAAATTACAAAAATTCACGAAGAAACAATTATTGGATATCCTGCGGAATTGATGAATATTACGCCACCGCGCGGGGAAATAGTGATTGTTGTGGCGCCACGGCCAGAACGTAAAATGTCGGATAGCGAAATATCTGATATTGTAAATGATATTGCGGCAACGTCTATGAAAAGTGCCGCCGCAGATTTGGCAAGGCGCACAGGAATTTCTAAAAAAGAGGCGTATAAGCGCCTGTTGGAAAAGGATGGTACAGATGATTAAATTTATGGGCAGTTTTGAAACTGTGAAATCTTTGCCAAATACACAATTTGCAGAATATGCGTTTATTGGACGCAGTAATGTTGGAAAATCTTCGTTGATAAATGCGGTGGTGGGGGCGCCTATTGCGCGGACTTCTAATACCCCAGGACGCACGCAAAGTTTGAATTTATTTAATCTGGATGACAGGGTGGTAATCGCTGATTTGCCAGGGTATGGATATGCACGTGTGTCCAAGGTAGATGCGATGCGATGGCTGAAAAGACTGGAAGAATATTTGTTAAATCGGCGTCAATTAAAGCGCTTGTTTATATTGATTGATTCGCGAATTGGTGCGCGGGATTCCGATTTGGATTTGATGGACTTTTGTGATGCAAATGCAATTCCGTATCAAATAGTATATACGAAAAAAGATAAAAAAGTGCGCGAACAAAAGCAAATTGAAATTTCCCATACAGATCATGGCGCAATGATAGAAGAGATTTTAGAAACATCTGCAGAAAAGAAAACAGGACTGGATTCAATAAAGGCGACACTTGGGATTAAATAATAATGTTTTTTATGCAACTAATCCAGCGGCGATGAATGATGCGCTGTGGCGTGTTATGTGTGATAGCGGGGTTGATGTTGCAGATATGCTAATTTTCTTGCCAAGCCGACGTGCAGTCAGGACAGTCGAAAAAATGATTGCCCAAAAGTTTGGTGGGGTCGCAATGTTGCCAACACTGGTGGCATTGGGCGAGGGGGCAGAAGAAGATATAGACGAAGAATATAGTAATGATGAAAATATCATTTCTGATATAGAGCGGGTTGTTGTGTTGGCTAAGTTGCTGGCGGCGGATGCGAATATTTCAAATCTGACGACGGCATTGCCTATTGCGCGCGATTTAATTCGAATGCAAGACTATCTGGAAAACGAAGGAATAAATGCGGCGGATGTTGATTGGACGGCGTTGGTAGATGATAAATATGCTGCGCATTTTCAAGGCAAGGCAAAATTGCTGGAGATATTATCAAGGGTAATGCGTGATTTTTATAATGGGCGTGATACACAGGCCCAGGCCAGAAATCGTGATATTCGGGCGTGGCGGAATCATCTGGATAAATATAAGTTGGTTATTGTTTGCGGTTCAACGGCCAGTGTGCCTGCAACGTCTGATTTGATGGTGGCGGTGGCAAATGCCAGACATGGACGAATTATTCTGTCGGGGGCGATATCGGGACGTAATCAAGATTTTGAATTGGATACAAATCCGTATAACAGTGAATATAAATTCTTGCAACGGTTGGGGATTGGTGCGCAGGATGTTATACCGATTGATGTTGGGACGTCTGTTATAGAATTTATGAATTATGCGTTTGGAAATGATACGTCGGCATATGCGGGGGATTGTAATTTAGGTAACTGTCATTTAATAGAATGTAACCGCGAAGCGGACGAGGCTTCTGTGGTCGCAGAAATTGCATGTCGTGCATTATCAGATAATAAAAGTGTGCTGATTATAACGCCTGATGCGGCCGGAAATCAGCGTATTGCAGCGGCGTTTGCGGCGCGTGGGGTGGTGGCAGATTTTTCGGGTGGGCGGCCCGCCACAATGTCAAATGTTGGGCGTGCAATATTAAATCTGTTTGATGCATGGATTGATTCAAATTCAAAATGTTTTGATAAATTATACGCCGACAATGGGTTTGATTTATTTAATACTGTGGCGAAAATCATAGACGGATATATGGCGGATTTATCCCCGGCATTTGTGTTGGATGATGTGGTTAGTGTTCAGGTTTGGGAAAAGATTAAAGAATTGTCTGATGCGTTAAATATTGCAAATGTTCGGTTGGAATTACGTGATGCGCGGGCCTTTATTGCAGATGTGCTGTCGGGAATTAGTGTGCGTGGTGCGATGGATGACGGGGCAAAAATTGTTGTGCTGGGGACGATAGAATCACGTATGCAGACCGCGGATGTTGTTATATTGACTGGACTGAACGATGGTATGTTTCCGGCGCGTGGCTATGAAAATGCATGGTTGCCACGCGTGACGGCGGATAAAATTGGTTTGCCGTCGCCGGATAGAAAAGTGTCATTGCAATCATTAGATTTTATGAATTTGTCATGTGGCCGGGATGTTTATTGGCTGCGCAGTCGTATGTCGGGCGGCGTACAAACGATGGAATCGCGCTTTTTATCGCGTGTTATTGCACGACGGGCCAGGTTTGATAGAAATATAGAACTTCTAGATTCTGTTTTGGCGCGTGATGATTTAGATTATGTTCCGCTTGATTCCATGGCGCCCCAGCCGCCGGCAGATTGGTCAGATGTATATGTGACAGAATTAGAATTGCTGATACATAATCCGTATGCGTTCTATGTGCGTCATATATTGCGATTGCGTGTGTTGGATGATTACTGGGTGGGGCCAGATGCGCGCAAGTTTGGTGATTTGGTGCATTCTGTCATAGAAAATGCGCGTGATTTGCGTCCAGATGTTTTAGTCGCGCAAATGGATGCACGGGCATTAGAAATATTAGGACGCGACAGTGTTATATTTCATTTCTGGCACAAGCGTTTTTTGGAAATTGCGCCAGTGGTTGCGCGTGAATTGACAGATGTATTAAATGCATATCATGAAATATCTGGGGTGGTAAAAATCGCAGGGCGCAATGTTCGTGCGCGCGCTGATTTGGTCTGGGATGGTGGTGTCTTGGATATTAAAACAGGGGCCGCGCCATCGTTCGCGCAATTACAGGCGGGTAATATGCCACAATTACCCCTAGAGGCCTATATTTTGCAACAGGGTGGTTTTAAAATAAAATCTACAGCCGCATCCCAGACGCCAATTATAAAATTTTTACAACTGAAAAATGGTGATGTTCGTTCTATTGTTTATGACGCCCACATGACTGCGCAAATGATGCGTGCCGCCATTGACAAGACCACCGAACTATTCAACATATATTCTGCAGGGGGTGCCCCATACGAATATCACGAGACGTCAGAGCAAAAGTATAAGGCGTACGACGACCTGGCGCGTGTAAAAAAATAAATTATAATAATTCATCTACAGCCAAAAACACCGGCTCATGTATGTTTAATACACTATGCCGGTGTTTTTAACTGTATCTAAATCATTCTAATTTATTTTTACCCCACGCAAGGGGTGTGGGGTGTAAGAGCCTCTTAGACTTTTTAGATACAACAAATGTATCTCCAGCTGAAATGGTTGGAGGGTTGCGAATAAAAGAAAAAAATTAGAAGATGTTTAAAATCCCCCAAACGGGGGATTGTATTATTTTGCCTGTTGGTTACGCTGTTCGTATAATTGTGCAAAATCAACAGGTTGCATAGTGAATGCAGGGAACCCAGATTCAGATGTCAGACGTGTAATCAGACCGCGTACGGTTGGGAACAATAATGTTGGAACGTCGATTAACAATGTACGTTTTTTCTTTTCTTCGTCTTTTTCTTCTTCCATTTGGACCAGGCCAGAATATGTAGATTCAATCAAAAAGATGGATTTGTCGCTGGCTTCTAATTTAGAGTGGGCCTTGATAATTAAATCAACCATGAACAGGTTGTTTTCTGCGCCTTTGATTTGAATGTCGATGTTGATTTCTAGTTTTGCCTGGCCGTTGCCATCATTTTTAAAGAATAATTCTGGAACGTTTGGACTTTCAAAAGAAATATCCTTTAAAAACTGTGAAATGATGTTGAATTTTGCCATTATAATTCTCCTTGTGCGTAGTTATTGATAACTGGACTTGCATCCTTGTTTTATGATAATATAGCATTATAAAAAAGTTTTACAAGTGGGGAGTGGCCAGAAAATGTTGTTATTTAATAAAAAAATAATTTGGCAGGGATTTTTGGCGTCTTTGTGCGCGATAATGCTGTGTTCGTGCGATTTATCAACCCCAACGGTTAGTAGCGATAATTCGGTTGTGCCAAGCAATTTAAAGCGGGTGTCTTATGCGGATTTGCCAGGCTGGCGCGATGATGATGTGCGATACGCACTGCAGGCATTTCGTAATTCGTGCAAGGCCAAGATTCAATATACGGGGCGTGTTGTCCCAGATAGGCAATTGTTTGCAGAAAAATGCCAAATGTTGCCCAGTGCATCGGCAGATGTGGCAACAATTCGTGCGTGGTTTGAATCTAATTTTCAACCATATCAGATATATAATGATAATGGAACAGATCGGGGTACATACACAGGATATTATTCCCCAATAATTCCGGCATGTCGGACAAAGACCGCGGTGTGTAATGAACCACTGATGGGAATCCCAACAGATGGGCGCGCATATAAGGGTGTCGCAAAGAAAGATATTGTAGAAAAGAAAATTGGGCGTGTGTTGTACTGGGCAAATATTGTAGATGTGCAAAATATCCAAATTCAGGGCAGTGGTAATTTAAGACTGGAAGACGGGACAGATGTTAAATTGAACTTTGCCGCCGTTAATGATATGCCATTTAAATCGATTGGCGAAGAATTGCGTAATCGTGGAATTCGACCCGCAGGCGGTTATTCGTCTGAGGCCGTATGGCAACACCTGAAGGCAAATCCTGCGTTGGCAAAAGATGTGATTTATAAAAATCCACGGTATGTGTATTTCTATGAATCAACACCACCTGATGTAATTGGAAAATTAGGAACGCCATTGTCTAAGATTCGCAGTATTGCAATGGATGACGATATTTATACGCTGGGGTTGCCGGTGTATATTAGTACGAATTTGTCAGATGGGCGACCATTTCGCAGACTGATGATTGCCCAAGATACAGGCAGCGCAATTCGTGGATGGATTCGTGCGGATATTTTCTTTGGCAAGGGGGACGAGGCATATAAATACGCCCAGGGCCAACATGCGCAGGGGCAGATGTTTATCTTGATGCCGAAAGTATATAGTTATGTCAAACCAAAATAAAAATTTTGATAATCGCGCAAAGCATCCCCAGACAATTGGGGGGGCGTTGGGTGGATTAATTAGAATGTTTGGGGTGCGGGCGTCTGATGCAGATTTGGCACAACGATGGGATGAAATTATGGGACGTGATATCGCGTCAATTGCGCGATTGGCGGCAATCAAAAAAAATCGTGATAATACGTTTAATGTTGTGATACGGCCCAGTGTGCCGGCATATGCATTGCAATTGTCGTATCAGTCTGACGAGATTATTAGACGTATAAATAAATATTTTGGGTATAACGCAGTTAGTAAAATAAGTTTTAGAAAATAGGGGGATGGTATGAGGACTTTTTTTAGTTTTTTATTTTGGGTTGGTGTTTTTTATGGATTGGATCTTTTGAAAGACGCATTTGGGTTTTCGTCTGGGGTTGCTTTGTTGTTTCTAATCTTGATAGCAGGGACGGCGCATATATGGGATGCGGTTTTTACAAAACGTACAGAAATTATTACTGTTGCGAATAAGGCTGTGCTGGTTAAAAAATTTGGAAAACAGAAAATAGTAAAGACAACGGATGGGCGTGTCTTTATGAATGTCAATGATTGGTTGATAAAAATGAATTCTAAAGAAATAGATAAAAAATTAAAAGAAGGGCATACGTATAGAATTGTGTCGTATGCGTCTGATTTTGGAAAGGAAAGAATAATTTTATATGCAACTGAGGTAAAGGCGTCTGTGCGCAAGAAATCTGGGAAAAAATAAAAATGACAATGCGTGTGTTGGGGATTGACCCGGGGCTTTTACATACAGGATGGGCAATAGTCGATGCCGCGGGACAGTCGCGTAAATATGTCGCCAGTGGTGTGATTTTACCAAATCCAAAATTAGAAATGCCACAACGGTTGGTGACAATATATCGTGAATTGACCAAGATTTGTGATGCGTTTCAGCCAAATGAATGCAGTATTGAAATTATATTTGTGAATAAAAATCCAAAGACTACCTTGATACTGGGACAGGCGCGCGCGGCGGCGATTGTGGCGGTGGCGAACCAAGATGTTCCTGTGTTTGAATACGAGCCAAATGTTATAAAAAAAGCGCTGACTGGGGCGGGGCATGCAGATAAGTCTGCCATAGATAAGATGGTAAAGATTTTGTTGCCGGCGGCACAACCGAAAACAGCAGACGAAGCAGATGCGATTGCGATTGCACTGGCGCATACGAATATGGCGCGCTTTGTAAAAATGTAATTTTGTGATATAATCAATCGTTATGGCAAAAGATAGATATATTTCAGTTAGCAGCAAAGTTAATGGTTTTTCATTTGCAAATCTGGGGCTTTTTACTGGGTTTGCAGATGGTATTTATAATGCGGTTTATTCACTGGTAATTTTAGAAATTTTTAAATCGTCTGCAATCGTTGGGTTGTATGTCGCGTTGTATTCTGTGTTTTGCTTTGTTGTGGGGCTGTTTGCGAACGAGGTTTTTCGCCAGTTTTCAAAGGTGCGTGTGTTTTACTTTGTATTGCTGATGTTGGCGGTGTGTTATGCAATGATGGGATTTTCTATATTGCCACGTACGTTTATTATTTTGGATTATACAACCGGTATTGCAATCACGTTGGTTGGGGTTTTGATACCGTTGTTTATGGCGGATTTTTCAAAGAATATTGGGATGGCGCGATTGAATTCGCGATATCATTTGTGGATGAATGTGGGGGCACTGTTTGCGCCAACGGTTGCGATTGCAATTGCAAATGCGTTTGATAACAGGGCGGCGTTCTTTGGTTCGGCGTTAATTTATTTGGCGGCATGGTTTAGTTTTAAGTATTTTAAAATTGTTCAAGAAGATAAAAAAATAAAGCCGGTTAATCCACGTAAAACATTTAAGGCGTTATGGAAAAATACGGTTGCGTTTTTTCAGACCAAGGGTATGACACGTGCGTATCTGGTGAATTTTGGATATTATTCATTGCGTGCGATGCGCGTGCTGTATGTGCCAATTGTGGTGATAGAAAATGGATTTAGCAAAGATGCATTAAGTTGGGTTTTGACACTGGGGATAATTCCTTATTTGTTGCTGAGTGAATTGATGGGACGTGCGGTGCGAAAGTACGGAAAGAATATTTGGTTGATATTGGGTTTTGGTTCGTTCGCTGCATTAGCGGCGGCGGCGACCGTTGTGACGGGTATTCCATTGCTGATGATATTTATTGCGTGGCAGGTGTCGGGTGCGCTGATGGAATCTGTGCATGATTTGTTGTTCTTTGATGCGGCAAAAAAATCACAACAGACGCGATTCTATGGCGTGTTTCGGACAAGTGCAAATTTGCCAAGTGTGTTTGCGCCAATGCTGGGGGCAGCGGTAATCGCAATGTTTGGAACAACGACTGCTGTTTGGGGGGTAAGTGCGGCAGTTGGCGTATTGAGTATATTGATTTTAATTGGACGAAAGTGATACTTGATTTCTTGGGTTTTTGTTTGTATGATTTTCCTAAGAAAAAGGGGAAATTTTATGGCAAAGAAAGAAGTAGCAAAAGATACGGGTGCCACGGCAAAAAATCCTGCGTTGGAATCTGCGTTGGCACAAATTCAAAAACAATTCGGTAAAGAAGCCATTATGAAAATGGGTGATGGCAGTCAGCAAAATATCGAGGCCATTTCATCTGGTTCATTGGGATTGGATATCGCATTGGGAATTGGTGGATATCCAAAGGGCAGAATCGTTGAAATTTATGGTCCAGAAAGTTCTGGTAAAACAACGTTGGCGTTGCATGCGGTTGCGGAATCTCAGAAAAAGGGCGGAACATGCGCGTATATTGATGCGGAAAATGCGTTGGATCCCAGTTATGCAAAAAAGTTAGGCGTTGATGTTTCTAATTTGATTATTTCCCAGCCTGATTCAGGGGAGCAGGCGTTGGAAATCGCAGATACGCTGATTAAATCTGGCGCGGTTGATGTTGTTGTTATTGATTCTGTGGCGGCCCTGGTACCCAAGGCGGAATTAGAAGGTAATATTGGCGATTCTTTTGTTGGAACAACGGCGCGGTTGATGTCGCAGTCTTTAAAGAAATTGGCGGGATCTGTTTCGCGCAGTAATACATTGCTTATCTTTATCAATCAAATTCGTATGAAGATTGGTGTGATGTTTGGAAATCCAGAAACAACATCGGGTGGAAACGCGTTAAAGTTCTATGCGTCGGTGCGTCTGGATATTCGCAGAACAGGTCAGATTAAAGATAAAGAAAATATTATTGGTAATGAAACAAGGGTCAAGGTTGTAAAGAACAAGGTCGCACCACCATTCCGTACAGTTGATTTTAAAATCATGTATGGCGAAGGTATTTCAAGAATTAGTGAAATCTTGGATATGGGTGTGAAATATGATTTAATCGAAAAAGCCGGCAGCTTCTATTCTTATAACAGCGAGCGTATGGGACAGGGCGAAGCCAATGCGCGACAGTGGCTGAAAGATCATCCGGATGTTCAGGATGCGTTGCTGGAAAAAATTATGGCGCGTGCATCGGGTATTGCCGAAGAAATGACAACCGGGCCAATCGATGATGATGAGGATTCTATGGTAGAAGTTGAAGAATAGGAGTAAATAATGACGGATTTATCAGAGGGATAAAATCAATGGAGTGTGTTATGCATAGAATTAAAAAAGAAATTGATGAATGGTAGATATGTTGCCCCCGACCAAATTTATTTGGCTGGGGGTATTTGTAAAAAAACTTGTAAAAGGATGTATTTATGAACTTGTCAAGAATATGGGCACTGACAGATATTGTTGTGCGTGGGCATATATTAAATTGGTTTTGGCGCGATAGAAAGCACAGACGTGCCGTACGTAGTGATGTTATTTCAGAAGTAATTCCGCGATATTTTAAACGTTATTTGCCGGCCGCCGCCGCGGTGGTTGAACGTGTGCCAGTGAAAGATGATAAAAATGACAAGATTTTTTCATTGTGGTTGCAGGGTGAAGATAATGCGCCACCATTGGTAAAGGCATGTTTTAGAAATATTAGAAAACACTGTACCCAGGAATTGGTTGTGTTGGATATTAATACGGTGTTTGATTATATTACTTTGCCACAAGTTATTGTTGATAAATACAAGGCGGGAAAAATCGGACACGCGCATTTTGCAGATATTTGTCGTGTAGAGTTGTTGTATAACCATGGTGGATATTGGTTAGATTCAACGGGCTTTGCAACCGCACCAATCCCAGACTGGATTCAGCAAGAAGACTTCTTTGTTTATATGGCGGGGCAAAAGGTTGGCAGTCCATATAGCTTTATGCAAAATTGCTTTATCCGGTCGCGAAAGGGTGCGTATTTACTAGATGCGTGGCGTGCAATGATTTTGGATTATTGGATACATGAAAATTCTAATTTTGATTATTTTATGCATCAGTTGTTATTCAAAACATTGGTGGAAAATGATCCGCGTGCAAAAAAATATTTCGCACAGATGCCACATGTTGATCAAGACCCAACGCATGCACTATGGTGGAAATATCATAATAAACCATTTGATAAAAAGACTTTTGACAAGGTGACGTCTGGGGCGTTCTTTCAAAAGACGACATATCAACAGGCAAAAAATCCAATTCCTGGGTCTTTTGCAGACAAGATGATAAAAATGTAAATTACAAAGGATTAAGGTTATGCCGGCTATTTCAGTAATTATTCCAATTTATAATGTCGAAAAATATTTGCGCAGATGTTTGGATAGTGTTCTGAATCAGACATTTCAAGACTGGGAGGCGATTTGTGTGAATGATGGCAGTCCAGATAATAGTGCGCAGATTATTGATGAATATGTGGCAAAGGATTCCAGATTCAAAGTTGTGACGAAAAAAAATGGCGGGTTGTCTGATGCACGTAATGCAGGTATGAAGGTTGCAACAGGGGATTATATTTTATATCTGGATAGTGACGATTTTATTCATCCACAAACAATGGAGATAGCACATTCGTTGGCGTTGCGCGATGGGTCTGATATTGTGTCTTTTACATATGACAGAATTTATCGTCCGCAATTGATGGTGCGACATGTATTGGGGTTGGATACAGATAATGTTGTGCCGGGGCGTATGAAGAAAAAGTATAATTTGGCAAAGTTGCCAACGTTGGTGACAGATGATGTTTATGAATATGCAACCGAACGGACGCATAATGCGCCAGGAAAAAAGAAAAAGTGGCTGATTAAACATTGTCAGGTTTGGAAGAATTTATATAAACGCGAATTAATCGAAGATGTGCCTTTTATCAAGGGGATATTGTTTGAAGATTTCCCATGGTGGAGTGAGGTTATGCTGCGTAATCCGCGTGTGACAATCGTGCCATTGCCGTTGTATTTCTATATCCCAAATTTTGGCGGAATTGTATTAAGTGAAAAACAACTGAGAATAATGCAGAGTTTATGTACAGGTATCAAAACCGCATATACGATTTATGCGCAACGTGCAACGGAACATCAGATGAAGAAGTGGTCGCAAAATTTTCAGTGGTTCTTTATCAATTGGGCGTTTCGTAAAATCAAATATATTGATAACGAGACAGATATGGAGGTTGCGCGCGGGTGCTTTTGTGAATTAGAACGTATCGGGGCGTTGGATAGGCCGCCATACAAATGGGCAGTAAAATTGCGCGCGGATATATGTAAATTTATCAAGTCGTGTAAATATGAATAATTGTCTGCCCCCAAGTGGGGCAGATTTTATTTTTCAAATTGTGATTTTTCGGGAAAACGTTCTGCCATAAATTGTGCATTGTCGCGCAGGATGTATTGGTCTGTGTCACGTGAATCGTTTATGCAAAATGTTGGACAGTTTTGTAATGCACTGCGTGATGTGGCAGTGTCTGTGCAACATACCGGTGATTTGCGAATCTGAAATGCAAATATGGTGTTGTATATAAAATCTGATATTTTGTGGTGTGAAAATTTTTTCGCACGTGAATGTTGAAATACGGCGCGGTTGTTAATCAGATCGTATAGATTAAATATCCAACGTTGTACTTCGTTATTAGTTCTAAATTTGTTTCGTATTTGGGCATCGATTTGGTGGTTTAGCATGGGGTGGTTGCGACATTCAATCCATGATGATTTTATGTATGGGTCTATGCCGTGGGATGGTCTGTATTTATATACTGATTGACCAAATATATCTTCGATATATTTTGCAGACAGAATCAGTGTTTGGGTGTATTCATCGACGCGTGACATCCAGCGCCCGATGTTGGTGGAACGATTGCTGTGTGCGCTGTATAAAACGCGCGCACGTCCGTATGAGTCAAAGAAAAAACTGGGGGGCAGGGCGCGATTAAAAAACATGTCGTCGTTCATTAACAGAAAATGTTCGGATAGGCCCTTGATATTTGGAATACACATTTCAATCGCCGTTGCGTTAAATGTTGGTAGGCTGTCTGGGGGCATGATGTCTTTGTGGGAAACGATTGTGATTTTTGGGTGTTTTGTGTTCAGCCATTTTGGTATGTGACCAAATCCGGTGACGATATATATGTGATTTACCCATGGGGCAAATTTATCAACGCTGCGCAGTGAATACATTAATTCGCCATTGTCGCGCCAACGCGCGTCAATTGCCGCGTCGGAATAAACAGGGTGGGTGCCTTTGATGGTTTGCAACCATTTATCTTTTTCGGCGCGCCATTTTTTATCTGTGTCATCAACCCACAGATATACAATGTCAATTTTCATTATTTGTGCGCAGGTGTGTCGTTATACGTTTGTGGATTTGAAATGCGCAGGAATTTTAACGACACGCTTTATCCCCAGCATTCCTGGTTTGTCCAAAGCGTAAATCGGGCGAAATATGCGTTGCAATATGCGTGCAATTTTTAACCAGTGCGGACCGTGGGCGCGACGTGTTGTGACCGTGTTAATTGTGCCATTACCACGACGACGCAGATGATTTAGCCAATCAGGACCACGGGCGGCTGCCTTGGATATTAACATGTTCATATCAACGGCGCCAAAATGCAATAGGTATAAATTCGGGTCTATGTGAAAATTGTGCCCACGGATACTGTGAAAGCCACTGCCCCATGATACGGGTTTGTTTATTACAACGGGTTTTGTGTATCGTGTTGATAGCAGGGCGTATTCGCGTTGTGATAAAAATGGTTTTGTCGGGTCAAGTTCTGATTCATATTTCATGTGTTGGCCGACGTCTAGTCCCAGGCCAGATACGGTTGTATGTATTTTTATATTGGATAAATATTGGGCAAGTGTGGTATTTAATCGTGGGTCCAGAATTAAAAATTCATCACAGTCGCATCCGATTACAATGTCATAGCCATTATTAAATAATTCTTGGGCCAAACGGGAAATTAAATCAATTCTGTATTTGTCGCCGGCGGCGCGTGACATGTCCGTGTGTGGTAATTTTTTTATAGTGGCGCGACCTGCGTTTTTGGGAATAGATTGGTCCGTCCCGTCTAGGTATATATATAGGTTTTCTGTGCCAAGTTGCGAACCATAGTATTCAATCCAGCGTGACAGAAAAAATTCGTCGTTTCGCGCCATTGTTATGGCGGCAATACGTTTTAAAGATGTGTTGCGTGGTTTTGTCATATGCCCTCGATAAATAATTTGCGGTATGCGTGACGCAGTTTGCGATACCCGATTTTTATTGGGTTGCGTGTTAGCAGTTTTTTTACATGATGGTCGCCATATTGTGATGCGGCCGATGTTAAAATTGCATCGCGTGCATCGGGGGAAATGTGTGATAGTACGTACATAATTTGACGCCCCAATGCGCCACTGTTTCGGATAAAGGCAACTTTTTTCATAAATGGCATGCCGCGCGTAAATAGTAATTTGATTTTATTATAAACACGACGGCCGGGGGCATAATAAAGGCATGCCCATGGCAGGTTGCGTTCAATTAGCAGTTTGGTAAAACCCTGTTCATATTGGCGGGTAATTTCACCCTTGGCCGGTAATTTCTTTATCGCGCGCA
Source organism: Alphaproteobacteria bacterium (assembly GCA_017403085.1). GTDB lineage: Bacteria > Pseudomonadota > Alphaproteobacteria > Rs-D84 > Rs-D84 > Enterousia. Next base: position 70,957 of record JAFQOQ010000021.1, on the reverse strand, counting down.
TAAATGTGTCGAACCAGTCAGATTGAAATACAATTGGGCGGGTGCCAATAAACCAAGATTGGATATGTGGGTGATGCGGATGGGGATTGCAGACCAGGCCAAATGCAGCATTATTACCAGATTCCATTTTTTCAAAATATTTGTCCATCGGGTATAATGGGCCATATACGGAATCGTTAATCAAATATACAAAATCATAATCTGATAGAGATAAATTTTTAGTTGCCCAAATATATGCGCGTTTATAAGAACCAAAGTCATATTCACCATGGCGACCACTGATTGTATGCAGTGTGTATGGTTTGGCATGGCGCATGGCGGTACTGGCACAGTCAGAATCCATGCATAAAACAATATCGCCGAATTTGTTTATTTCGCGCAAATAATAGACCAACGCATGGTCAATCATGCCTGATTGATTGTAGCCTGCGAATAAAAATAGGCGTTTTATCCTAGATTCTTGGTTTTTCATATTATATAATTTACATGTTTTATAATAATTTTGCAACCAAGGACTTAAATAATTATGTCATGTAAAATTTATGCGCCAGATGGATATAAAAAGTATTTTGAAAAAGAAACACGAAATCAGTCAATTGTGTCGGGATTGCCCATTGATGATATTCATCGTGGTATTATCGCCGTTGATGCACGCGACCATGGTTTTGGTGTCTTTGATGAAAATAGACAATTTGTAAAGTCATCGCTGCAGATTCGTAAGGATAGGGGACAATTTATTCCAAAATTACCAAAAGATATTCCGTATGTGGATGAAGATGTGTTGTATTTTGGTAATGTTTATCCGTCGTTTGGGCATTTCTTGTTGGAGCATATGAACAGGGCGTGGGGCTGGTTGCGCGATGAATATAAACATTGCAAAGTTGTCTTGGTTAATAATCAGCAATTAGAAAAGGTGCCGGGTTATATTTTTGCGCTGGTTCAGGCGTTGGGCGTTAAACAGGAAGATATTATTGTCTTGAAAACAACTATGCAATTTCGGCGTGTGATTATTCCGCACCAGGGTTTTAATATTCCGTTGTCTGCGTCTGTCGAATTTGGTGAGGCGTTTTCCGCAATGGCGGATAATGCGTTTGGGCCATCTTATGACAAGGTGTATGTGTCGCGTGATAAATTAAAAGACAGACGTACGTATGGTGAAACTAAAATACAACAGATTTTTGAAAAGAACGGGTTTCGGGTAATTTATCCAGAAACGCTGCCATTGCAAGAACAGATTGCGGCGGTAAAAAATTGTCGTATGTTGGCGGGGTGTGCGGGTACCGCATTACATTTGGCGCTGTTTATGCCACGTGGTGGTACGGTTATACAGTTAAAGCGTAATTCTGAAAATCATGATAATGGGCCGGTACAGTATCTGATAAATAATTCGTTGGATCTTGATTCTGTGTATATTGCACCGTCAATCGAAGAGGCGCCAACGGCACATTTTACTAATGCGCCACAGATTATTGCAGTTAATCAATATATGAAACAATTCTTTGATGATTTTGGTTTTGAATATTCAGACGATGATTTGTTGCCAGATACGGCGGCGATTGCAGAATATCGTGCCGCGATGGTGGAATATCAAAAACAGGGCGGAACAGTTCGTATGAATAAGATAAAGCATGCAATTATAAAATATACTGCCTGTTTAATTCCGGGACGCGAACGTCGTGGGCGATATCGTGCGTATATGAAACGCAGGTTTGTTGCAAAATAAAAAACGCCCAAATGGGCGTTTTTTATTCTTCGATATGTTTCTTTAATTTTTTGCGTGTGTTGCTGTCCAGTTCTTTTTTGCGCAGACGGATTGTGTCTGGTGTGACTTCGACCAATTCGTCGTCTAAGATATAAGACAGGGCTTCTTCCAATGAAATGCGACGTGGTGGCGCCAAGAATAATTTTTCATCGGCAGTGACCGAACGCATATTGGTCAGTTCTTTACCCTTAATAGGATTTACTTCTAGGTCGTTTTCTTTGCTGTGTTCGCCGATAATCATACCAGAATATACTTCGGTCTGGGGGTCGATGAACAATGTGCCGCGTGGTTGCAGATTAAACAGTGCGTATGTTGCAGCGGCACCTTTTTCCATAGATACCAAAACGCCTGGACGATACTGCTGGATTGCCCCGCGGTATATGTCGTATTTATCAAATACGCGGTTCATGATACCGGTACCACGTGTGTCGGTGCGGAATTCAGACAGGTATCCAATCAGACCGCGTGATGGTGCAGAAAATACAATGCGTGTTTTGCCGGCACCACTTGCCTTCATTTCAGAAATGGTTGCTTTGCGCTTGGTCATCTTTTCGATTACGACACCAGAAAATTCATCATCGACGTCGATAACAACATCTTCGATTGGTTCCAGTTTTTCGCCATTTTCATTTGTCTGCATAACAACGCGTGGGCGCGATACTGATAATTCAAAGCCTTCGCGACGCATGGTTTCAATCAAGATGCCCAGTTGTAATTCGCCACGACCGGATACTTCGAATGCTTCGTTATTTTCACTTTGTGTGACTTTCAATGCGATGTTTGTTTCGGCTTCTTTGAACAGGCGTTCGCCAATCATGCGGGATGTTAATTTTTTGCCGGATTTACCCGCCAATGGTGATGTATTTACAAAAAATGTCATCGTCAGGGTTGGTGGGTCAATTGGCATGGCGGGGATTGGTTCGGTGACCGATGGATCACACAGGGTGTCGGCCACGGTTGCCTTGGAAAAGCCAGCGATAACAACGATGTCGCCCGCGGATGCGCTATCGCGAGAAATCTTTTCAACACCACGATGTTCGATGATTTTTGTGATTTTTGCGTTTTCGATAAATTCGCCGTTGCGATTTATTGCCTTGACTGATTGACCAACGCGAACCGTGCCTGATTCAATTTTTCCGGTCAAGATACGGCCAACGTACGGGTCGGCCTCTAATGTGGTGGCCAGCATTGTAAATGGTGCGTCCAGCTGGCAACGACTGCCATTGCAATCTGGGGCCGGCACATGATCAACAATTAATTGGAACAGTGGGGTTAAATCTTTGCGTTCGTCATTCAAATCGCGCACCGCCCAACCGTCACGGCCCACAGAATACAGATATGGGAAATCCAATTGAGAATCAGTTGCGCCCAGTTTATCGAACAGGTCAAATGTTTCTGTTAAAACTTCGTCTGGGCGTGCGTCGGCACGGTCGATTTTGTTAATGCATACAATTGGACGTAACCCCAGCTTTAATGCCTTGGATAATACAAATTTGGTTTGGGGCAGGGGACCTTCGGCAGAATCGACCAGCAATACAACGCCATCGACCATGGACAGAATACGTTCAACTTCGCCGCCAAAGTCAGCGTGCCCGGGGGTATCAACGATATTAATTTTATATTCGCCCCACTGAATAGATGTTGGTTTGGCAGATATAGTAATGCCGCGTTCGCGTTCGATATCGCCGCTGTCCATGACGCGGTCTTCGACCTTTTCGTTGTCGCGGAATGTTCCGGCCTGTTTCAACATATTATCAACCAGCGTTGTTTTGCCGTGATCAACGTGTGCGATAATTGCAATATTGCGAATTTTCATGTTTTTACCCCAAATTTATGCGTTTAACGGGCATAGGGTATAACTAAAATTAAGAATTTTCAACTTTTTTTATGCAAAGTCTTGACATTTTATTGTTTTTGTCTATATTTATCAGTGTGAGAAATAAGGAGTCAAGAAAATGTATGATTACGAAGCAACATTGAATAAGTTTTTTGAAGAAGTTATAAAGTACTTGAATAAGCGCAAAGAACAGGCCAAGGACAAGTATGTGCGATTTTACGTATTAGAAGCGATTGCCGTCGTAGAACGCATAAGAAAAAATCCAATGCAATATGTGGATTATAATGTGCGCGTCAAGGCAGGGTTGGAAGAAACAAGCCTGGCCGATGGATTTTTGGCGGGAACACGTGATAATTCGGTGTTCGTGTTATATGAAAGTGTTTTGAATAACATGGGTAATTTGCGCAGTCAGTATGATTGGGAACGTGCAGATGCACAGAAATTATTGGCAAATGCGCAAAAGACAATTGAATACAAGAATTCAACATGTTTCTTGAAAGATTTCATTTACCCATTTATATCTGCACAACGATTTGTTGTTAAAACAAAATAAGAAAATCGCCCAAACGGGCGATTTTTAATTTTGAGAATTTAAAAATGCGATGGCGTTCATGCCTGCCTCGCAGCCGGTGCCGACCGCGGTTGCGATTTGCATTTTTATATTGCTATGTACGTCGCCTGCGACAAAGATTCCCGCCGGCATATCAGATGGGGCCAGGCGACCCATATTGTCGCGTGGGACATCTTCGGATAGATAATCTGTGTTTGCCTCGTGTCCGATTGCGACGAACAGTCCGTCTGTGACGATTTCAGTGCCGTCGGTTGTTGTGACGATAAGTTGGCCCGAATCGGAATCAGGTTTTGCGGCGATTTTTGCCAGGTCTGTATTGAACAGGCATTCGATATTTTCACGTTGGGCGACGCGTTCGCGCAATACAGCCTCGGCCCGGGTGAATGCGCCTTTGCGATATATGATTTTTACACTTTTTGCCAAATCAGCCAGGTACAGTGCGTCGTTCAGTGCGCTGTTTCCGCCGCCCATAACGATGACGTCTTTGTAACTGTAAAAGAATCCGTCGCATGTTGCACAGTATGATACGCCACGTCCCATAAATTCGCGTGCGCCGTCGATTTCCAGTTTGCGGGGTGATGCACCCGTTGCGATGATAACGGTTTTTCCGACATATCGATTTCCGTCATCACACAAGATGTTAAATCCGCTGTCTGCGTCGCCAGAAATTGTTTTTGCAGATGTAAATATAACCGATGCGCCAAATGTTTCGCATTGCGATTTCATAAATTCGGCCAATTCCATGCCGCTGCCCGCCCAGCCAGGATAATTTTCCAATTTTGCGATACCGGCCATTTGACCGCCCAAACGGTCGCCCCCCAGAACCAGGGTCTTTTTATTTGCGCGTGCGGCATACAGTGCCGCCGTCAGGCCCGCCGGACCCGACCCCAATATGACAACATCATACATTGTGATATTCATGATAACCTTTCCCTTTTACCGTTTTTGTTTTTCACGTTGGCAAGATTAACATATCGAATTGATGAAAGCAAACCTTAAAACAACATTTGTCCGACGTGGAAACAGCGCAGTGATGCATCGCAAACCAGTGTCATGTTCAGGTCGCGCATGCGTTCGCAGAATTTCAAATCTTCGGAACAGATATAGAATTTATCGTCTTTTTTACCTTCGACGTATTCGAACCAGTTTCCTTCGAATTGTTTCATTGCCTGGAATACAGAATTTTTCACCAATGTGCATCCAAATCCGCAACCGGCGATTGGCACCGGCGCCCCATTGGCCCAGCGGGTTAATTCTTCTTCCATGACGTTTTCAAATTCGTTGTTAAAGCGTTTGCGGGCATAGATTTCTGTGATTTTTGGCCCGTTTGGAATTTTTTTGATATACCACCCGGTTGCCAGGTCTGCATTTGCACGCAACAGATTTACCAATAAATGCTGGGGCAGGATAACGTCAGAATCGACAAACAGGGTATAGTCATATTCGCCGGCCAATGTTTCAAAAACCTGGCGATTGCGGGCCTGGACCACGGTATAGCCCTGTTGATAGTTAAATTCAGCTTCGACATTATCGGGGATGATAAGTGTAAATATTGATTTTAGTGTTTCCTTGCAAATTCGTTCAAAGCAGGGGATTGTAATTAACACGCGTGTTTTATGTGTGCGTATCATGCGTCCGAATGCGCACTGGGGCAAAACGTCACGGCCATTGAAATATCGATCGCGGTAATAGATTACGCGATTTTCAGGTTTTACATTTTCCAGTATGCGTGCAACCCGGTCTGCGTTGATTTGGAATTTAGAAATTTCAGGGTGGAAAATATTTACGCAATTAAAAGACACCACCGCGTCATATTTTTTGTTTATATGTTCGTCGTTTATATCGCCCAGATTGACGACATCGGCGTCCCCGTTCAGGTCGGACGAAATCCATTTAATATCATTATCATGTACGGTCATATAGTCTGGGAATGAATTTATAATCAGAATTTTCATACAGTATCCTTTTGCGTGTTATATATACATTCCCCAATACGAAAATCGTATTTCCCCGAATTGTGATATGTGGCGACTAGAACTGGGCATTCATCAGGATATAGAAATCGTTCAGTGTGACGCCGTAAATTTTGCCGTCTTGGACAACCGGGAAATAGATAGTACCGGTTTTTGCCTGCAACTCTGCGGCGGTGGCAGTTTGTTCAATTTTAACCTGGGAACCATTAACCGTGCCGATAAGTGTGCCAGATATATATTGAGAAAGTGCTGATACATGGCGAAGTCCGGCGATGTTGCCACTGCCACCGGTCGCAACCGCAACGTACTCGCCGGAATTGGCAGGGGAAAGCGATAGTTTGCTACCGATCAGTGAGCCTAGGGTAGTGGCTAATGATGTCATGTTCATCCAGCCGGCGCTGCCACCATTGCCCGCCAAAATCATAGATCCAGAGTTGGAGCCGTACCCAGTAATCTGACTGCCTGGGATATATTGGGCCAGATTGGATGCGGCCATCCAGCCGGCGATGCCAGTGTCACCATCACCTGCCAAAATCATAGAGCCGCCGCCGGAAGCAAAACGTATTCTTTCACCTAACGTTGTAACTGGTGTCCATGCTGCACCAGAACCACTGCTGTTGTCATTTACCAAAACATAACCGCCCCCTGGGATCATTTTTTCTGGGAATGAAATCTGGCTGCCCTGGATATATGGGGACATCTGAGAGCCAATGCCACTGATGGTCGTCCAACCAGGAATGCCGGTTCCGCCATCGCCCGCCAATACATGTGTTTGTGTTTCATCTTCGGCATTTTGGCTATAGCCGCCGATATGGTCACCCATTTTTCTTATGTCCAGCCATTTGGCCGCACTGCCTTGGCGTACATCGAAGATGCTACCAGCCAAGACATACATATAGGCTGTACCAGTGGCGTCACTGGCGTATGAGCCGTATCCGCCAATTGCGCTGCCTAAACGTCCCATGTGAAGCCATTTTGCGGGGGCGCCGGTTCTAAGGCTTGCGCTGCTGCCACCGGCTAAAATATGCATATAGCCAGTTTCTGTATCGCTGTATGAGCCGTATCCGCCAATAGAGGCACCCATCTGAGATCCATTTCGAGATACTATAAAAGCCGTTAGCATATCTATTGTATTGTTGCCAGTTAATGCTGAGGCGAGAGATACGGCGGCAAATGGGCCAGTGCCGGTCGGGGCGGCAAGAATGTAATCCGATGTTGCTAAGTGGCCACTTCGTAAAGAACCAGTCCATAAGTTTTTATATTGTGTCGCCCAATCTTGATAACCCTCAATCTGGCTACCGCCTAATTTATGGGCTATTGTTGTGGCAACATTACTGATGTTAAGCCATACGCCACCCGTACCGCTTTCGTCTGCGCCCTTGCCCAATAGCCACGTCGGCGCGGCGCCAGTGGGGGCAAAACCGAATGGAATTGCGTCACCAGAAATATATGGGGACATCTGAGAGCCAATGTCACTGATGGAAAACGCCGCTGTATGGGCCGCCAACCGTTGATCCCGCCAACAGGTATGAACCGTATGAACCACTGGCATAGCCGGTTATTACAGATCCCGCAGGAATTGGGGTTTGATTCTGAATCGCACGTTCAACCCATGTTATCGACGCCAGGTCCGCGTCTGCAGGTAATGCAACCAATATACCCGCAACAGATAAACCAATGCTTTTTGCGTTCTTTGCGCTGTTGGACATGTTTTTTCCCACCTTTCTGTGCCGAATCCAAGCCACCGTTTGCATTCGGCATGTGAATACATATTTATGTATATGATACAGATGACAAGAAAAAAAGTCCATACTTATTTTTTTACATTGCGATTTTTTTCAATCGGTAATATTATCATCTCGATATTTATAAAAGGATTATTGGTATGTTGGATATAAAATTTATTCGGGAAAATCCAGATGTTGTTAAAAATGCCTGCGCAGACAAGGGGTTCGATGATGTCGTGGATGCGGTGTTGGAATTGGATGTGCGGGTGCGCGAATTGAAAACAATTACCCAGGCAAAAACCGCAGAAAAAAATAAAATTACACGCGAAATACCAACCGCGATGGACAAGGCACCACTTATCGCGCGCAGCAAGGAAATTAACGCGGAAATCGCCGCAGATATGGCGGAACTGGCAGAAAAAGAAAATGCGTTGCGCGATTTGCTGTGTCGCGTGCCACAAATCCCTGCAGATAGCGCGCCACGTGGCCGCGATGATAGCGAAAATGTCGAAGTAAAACGCGTCGGCATGCCACGCCAATTCGATTTCACACCACGCGCACAGTGGGAACTGCTGGAAATGAACGGGTGGTGGAAAAATGATAAAATCGCCGCAATTTGTGGGGCGCGTACGTATGCACTGTTTGGCGAGGCGGCAGAACTGGAACTGGCCATACAGACGTATGTTATTCAAAAGTTAATCGCCAAGGGATTTGTGTTCGTTAATTGCCCGTCTATTACAAAACCACAGACGATTTTTAACGCAGGACATTTTATGGGAACCGATTCGTCTGTGATGAATAATGATGTGTTTATGCTGGCGGATACGGATAGATGTCTGGCGGGGACGGCGGAAATTGTGCTGAATTCGCTGCATGCGGATGAGGTGCTGAATGAAAAAGATTTGCCAATTAAGTACGCGGGATTTTCGCCGTGCTTTCGTAAAGAGGCCGGTGCCGCCGGTCGTGATACGCGCGGAATCGTGCGCATACATCAATTTAACAAGGTGGAACAGTATATCTATTGCACGCCAGCGCAGGCGGATGAAATGCATGAACATTTGCTGAATAACCTGTGCGAGGTTATGGAAGACCTGGAATTGCCATACCGCGTGATTGAGGCTTGTACCGGTGATATGGGATTTAATAAAGTTAAAATGAATGATGTCGAGGCATGGTTCCCCAGTGAAAATTCTTATCGTGAATTGGGATCGTGTTCGTCAATCGGACAATTCCAAGCGCGCAGAACAAATACACGTTTCCGGGCCACGGGGGATGGTGGGTTGCAATTCTGTGCGACGCTGAATAACACAGGAATTGCGTTGCCACGTGCAATTGTGCCGGTAATCGAAAATCATCAAAACCCAGATGGGTCGGTCAATATACCACGGAAATTGCAGCCGCTGATGGGGGGACGAACAAAAATTGGTGGAAAACACTGATAAATAAAATGCGCCAGATGGCGCATTTTTTTGTGGCTATTTTTTGCCGAAATGTTTCTTTAATATGTCGTATGCCGCAGAAATTCGCGCAAAGTCGGTAGCGGCGTTGTCTTTGTCGGTTGCCGTGTCGGGGTGATATTTTTTCGCCAGGGCACGATATTTTACGCCAACGTCGCGCCATGTGGCAGATATGCCCAGACCAAATACTTTTAGCGCGCTGGTGACGTTTGTGGGTAATTTGCTGCGCGCGGGAATGCGGTCAAATGCACTGCGCCCCGTGATGAATTCGTTTATGAATTTTGCATAATCGGATGCGTCGGTGTTGGCCTGGGTTTTGTCCTTTAATGGGGCGCCAAATGTTTGACGTTCCCAGTCGGCTTCAATCTCGTCCGGGGTCATGTCGGCGTAATAATTCCAATTCTTGTTGTATTCGGCCGCATGTTCGGTGCAGAAAAACCAATATTCACGCAAATCGCGCGATTTCGGAGCGCGGCATGTGCCGGCCTTGGTGCAATTGGGATGATCGCATTTTCGTATCATTTTGTTACCTGTTCCTTGGAATGTGAAAGTGGATGATGACGGACAACTGTATCGCGCAATTGTTCCGGTAAAACGTGTGTGTATATCTGGGTGGTTGATATGTCTTCGTGTCCCAACATGGTCTGAATCGCACGCAAATTCGCACCGCCCGCCAACAGGTGTGACGCAAATGAGTGACGCAGGACGTGCGGACTGACGCGGGTGGGGGATATGCCAGATAATACGGCACACTTTTTTAATATCTTGAAAAATCCGTCGCGGGTAATGTGACCCGATTTGCCGTGGGATGGAAATACGTATTTCGAATCGGTGTCGTCACGCGCAGACATCCATTTGGCAAGTGCGTGTTGTGCCGCCGCATGCATGGGAACCAGACGTTCCTTGGCACCTTTGCCGTGGATTAACAATTTGTCACCTAATATCGCCGTTGTGGGTAATTCGCATAATTCAGATACGCGCAGGCCAGATGCGTACAGTAATTCAATCATTGCACGCAGACGCAGTGAATTCTTGATGTCGCCCGCAGATGATATCAGTAATTCAATTTCGTCGGTCGATAAAAATTTAGGCAAACTGCGTTCGGATTTCGGCAGTTCTAAATTCTTGGTCGGGTTGGTAGTGATAATTTTTTCCAACATTAAAAATTTGTAAAAACCACGCAGGGCAGATGCCTTGCGCGCGATGGATGATGGCTTGTCCGGCAGTGATGATAGATAGTTTTGAATCGTGGTGGTGTCCGCCGTCATCAGACCGCCAGAAATTGCCGCGTCGGCCAGGCGCAAGTCTGATTCATAACTGGATAATGTCTTGGCACTGCGGCCTTTTTCGGCAGATAAGGCTTCTAAAAATATATCTATATAATTCATGGATATACTACGATTTCAGTCATGTGTTGTGGGGTCGAAAATGATATCAGCATCAATATGACCAATGTAATAATCAGCGTCCATATCAGAATCTTGGAAAAATTTGATTTCTTGCGTTTTTTTATCGGCATGATGTTCCCCCAGGGTGCTATATAGTGTCAAAACTGGTGATAAATATTCCGGCGCCGGCAATGATAATCAATGGTGGCGCAATAATCGATAATATCGGCGGCAGGGCACCCGTCGCGCCCATCGCGTTGAACATATTTACCAAGAAATAGACCGCAAAACATGTGATGATACCTAAACTAAATTTTACGCCGAAACTATAATTGCGACGCTGCTTGGTCTGGGAAAATGCAACCCCCAGCATTGCCATCGATATCATCGTTAATGGTAAAAATAATAGCGTCCATAATTGTACCAAGTGGCCACGTACGGGGGCGCCGATTTCTTGCATCTTGGTGATAAATGCAGGTAATTGCCAAAATGAAATCTGATCTGGTTGTAGATATCTGTCCAGTACAGTTTGTGGGGTCAGCATTGTATCGCTGTGCCAATCAGCCCGATGAACACGACCAATGTTGTCCCAAATCTGGGCGTTATGCGCAGATATGCCCTGGTCCGATAGGGTGACGGTGTCAGCCTGAATCCGATGGGTTAATTTGAAATTGGTGTCTTGGATATATATCGTTGAATTGTCAAATAATAGTATATCGCCAGATTTATGCATGCCGCGTGCGTTCATAGTAATAACGCCGTTGTCGGTCGTTTCGCGCAACCATATCATGTTATCAACCAGACGTAAGTGATTTGGGGTGATGTTCTGGGCACTTAGATTCACAGAATATGGGTTAATCACAGTGGTCGCAAATACGCCAATCAAAAATGCACCAACTAAAAATGGACGTGATGACTGAAATGGTGATAGGCCTGCGCTGGATACAATAATACTCTCGCTGGATTTAGTAAGGTTATATGATGCCAGCAATGTGCCCATAAATACCGCCAATGGTAAAAATAGTGGTACATATTCCAACAGGCGTACCCATGATTCATACAATGCCGCCATGGCATTCGGGTTTGATGGCAGGCGTTCTACAAATGTGACTGCTAAAATAATGCCGCATACAACCAACATAACAAGACCGACGCCAGAAAAAAAACGGCGTAATAGGAATTTAGTCAAAATGTTCGGCCTTAGTGACATTATTATGTGAAAGTATAGCCTGTTCATTTGATAATTGCAAAATTAAAATGAATGCGTATAATTTGATGACTAAAAACGTTAGGATTATAAAATGGAAAAGAAACCAATTTCACGCGCAGGGTTTGATAGCCTGATTAAAGAATTAAAAGATTTACAGGAAAATCAAAGACCAGAAATTTTAAAAACTGTGCAATGGGCCAGGTCACTGGGGGATTTGTCAGAGAACGCAGATTATAGCGCCGCCAAAGAAAAACAACGGCAAATCGATAGTCGTATTCGCTTTATAGAAAATATTATAGAAAATGCTGCGGTGATTGATATTGATTCTTTGTCAGGTGATCGTGTGGTATTTGGGGCGCGTGTTGTCGCAGAAGACGAAGATGGTAATAAAATGCAATGCAGAATTTTGTCGGATGTCGAATCAGATGGGCGGACGGTTATATCTTGTACGTCGCCGGTCGGACGCGCAATGATTGGGCGATGTGTTGGCGATACGTGTATCGTTAAATTGCCTGGTGGTGAAAAAGAATACGAAATTTTAGAAGTGACGTTTAAAGAATAGGGGACGCATGTGGCTGTACGTGTTCTGCCAGATTTCTTGGTAAATCAAATTGCCGCAGGCGAGGTTGTTGAACGACCCGCCAGTGTGGTTAAAGAATTGGTGGAAAATGCGCTGGATGCGGGTGCGGATCAAATACTGATAGATGTGATCGATGGTGGGCGTACGCTGATAAGTGTTGTTGATAATGGGTCGGGAATGACGCGCGATGATTTGGCGGTGGCGGTGACGCGTCATGCAACGTCTAAGTTGCCAGATGATGATTTGCTGAATATCAATTTTATGGGGTTTCGTGGCGAAGCGTTGCCGTCTATTGCGTCTGTGTCGGATATGACAATTGATACATGTAATAGGGCGGATGAAAATGGGTGGCGCATGGATTGTTCGACCGGCGAAATTCGACCGTCTGATTGGGAAAGCGGAACCAGAATTCGTGTTGAAAATTTATTTGCAAAGACGCCGGCACGATTAAAATTTCTGCGTGGAGACAGGGCGGAAATGATGTCGGTGTTGGATGTGGTAAAACGTCTGGCGATGTCGCGGAATGATGTTGGGTTTGTACTGAATAATAAATGGCGCTTTCCAAAAAATCAGGATTTGCTGGACAGAATTGTTGCTGTTATGGGCGAAGATGTACGGGGGCGTATGCTGGATATTGATGCGGTGTCGCGTTCAACATCGGGGATGAGTTTGCGTGGTTTTATTAGCGAACCTACATTGCGACGCGCGTCAAGTATCGACCAATATTTATTCGTAAATGGGCGACCGGTCAAGGATAAGGTTTTGGTTGGTGCATTGCGGGCGGCCTATATGGATGTTATGCATGCGCGGGAATTTCCGTTGTGTGCGTTGTATCTGACGGTGCCGACAAATGCGGTTGATGTTAATGTGTCGCCTGCGAAGACCGAAGTGCATTTCTTGGAACCAACGCATGTGCGGTCGTTTATTGTCAAGACTTTGCGTGATAGGTTGGCCCAGACGATGACACAAAATCTGATAGATGTGCCAAGGGTTATGTTTCCTGTGTCGCGGGCGGAAGTTAAATCGGTGTGTGCGCCCGTGTTTGATTTCGGAATTGGCAGTATGCGTGCCGTGGTGCGCGATAATATTCAGGATGATTTGCCGAATCCATTTGTTGCCACACCGGGGGACGTGGTGGTACAAAATTCAACCCCAGAAGAAACAATTGTTGATTTGCCCTTGGGGCGTGTGATTGGGCAGTTTGGAAATAAATATATCTTGGCGCAAAAGGACGATAATTTAGTTGTTGTTGATCAACATGCGGCGCATGAACGTATAACGTATGAAAAATTGCGACAAAACAAGATAAAGACACAGCCGCTATTGACACCAATTGTTGTTAAGTTGCGCGAAGAAGACGCAGTGGCGGCGTTGTCTATTGTTGAAGATTTAAAGCAGTCAGGACTGGTGATAGATGCATTTGGTGATGATGCGGTTGCGATATTTGAAAAGCCGGCGGATTGGGATATGGATTGGGCGGATGTGCTGCATAACATTGCGGACGAGGTTCGTGATAACGGACATTCATCACAGTTAAATGAACGCCTGCATTTAAAATTGGCAAATTATGCGTGTCATCATTCTGTGCGTGCAGGACAAAAGTTAGATTTTGCGCAAATGGATGCGTTATTGCGTGATATTGAACGAACTGAACGTGCAGGTCAGTGTAATCACGGGCGACCAGTTTATAAATTTATCCCGATGGCGGAAATTGATTCTTGGTTTGAGCGGATATAGAATTTACTTTCATTTTTTATTAATATGGGGTATAATTCCAAACGAACTCATAGGGATATGGGTTCGGGGTCGTAAGAAAACCCATGGTACAAGCGGTGTGTAAAAATGCACACTGATCCGTGCATAAGGTGACGCGGATGCGTCATTTTTTATGTTGTTCCCGACATTTCCACTTCTGTGTCGGGGTGCCGTCGGCTATATAACAGGGGCATGTCCCCAAAGGCCGACGGGGTCATTCTTGTACATGATTTTCTTAACACCCCGACCGCCATATTCGAAAAATGGCGGTTTTTGGTTATGGGAAAGTTTCTGGTCGCGCTTTTTTGGGTGCTTTTTACTAGGGCGGTTGTAGCGGCAACATTGCAGGGTGTTGGTGAAATAGAACGGTGTTGGGTGTCTAAAACGTTGCCTTATGAGCTGAGTTGGGCGGCGATTTGTGATAATCAAACAATCGGTGGTGAATTTATGTGCAGCCGAGAATCGGGGGCGTTTGGTGATGGGACAGAAGAGGTTTTGTTGCCCGTCACGGAAGATTCTGGGGGTAGTTGCTGGTGCCGTATGACGTATCCGTATGTTGGTGTTTGGGCATATGCGGGCGAGTTGCCGTATAGTGCAGAGGATGTTTATGAGATGTGCAGTTATGGCGATAGGAATCATCCGTGTAAGTTTAATTGTAGGAATTTGTGGATAAATGATTTATGTGATGCAGATGGAACAAATGATGATGGTGACTGTGAGCCAGAGTATGGATTAGGTTTTGAAGACAAGGTAAGTCGGGATAAATATTTGTCGGTACTGTTTGCGACGGAATGGTCGAAAGAATTGCCGTGCGAAATTGGTGTCAGTCGGGTTATGTTATCGACGGGTAATTCATTTGCGCTATATGCGGAAAAATATACAGAACGTGCATTGGTCGTGCAATATAATGATCAAAAATGTTATGGAAAATTAGAGTCGGGACGTGGAATTTTAAATATCCGGGTCGATGGTGAAATATATCATTTGGTTGAATAAGATTTTCTGTATTTTCTCTTTACATTACTGGGTTTTTTTACTAGGGTGACTGTATCAATTAAGGAGAAATACTATGGAAGAAACAGCAATTGTTGTCGATAATGTTGCACAGAATGTTGCCACGGCACCACAGCAGGGCAGTATGTGGGGTATGGTGTTGTACTGTGTAATTGTGTTTGGGATTATTTATCTGTTTATGGTGCGACCAAATAAAAAGCGCATGGCAGAATATCAAAAAATGCTGGATTCGCTGCAGGTTGGTAATCGTGTTATGGCCGCAGGTATATATGGCGTAATTAAAAAAATTAACGAAAAAACAATCGAATTAGAAGTTGCAAAAGGCGTTGTTATAGAAGTTAATAAAAACGCAGTTGCAGGTGTTGAATCAAAATAAAATAAGGGTTTTGGGTTATGTTTAAGAAGTTGGCGATAGTTTTTGTGGCGGTTTTTGGTGTGTTGTTGGCGGTGCCAACACTGTCGCCGAAATTGGCGCCGTATTTTCCGTCTTGGATTGGGCCTGTGTCGCTGGGGCTGGATTTAAAGGGCGGGGCACAATTGTTGCTGGAAGTTGATACGGATACGATGTTTCAAGAAAAGTCTGAACAGTTATATGATGAAACACGCAGTGCGATGATTGATCGTGACAAGGGGGTTATCAGATTTTCTAATCTGCGCAATAATGATGGTGTTGTGTCATTGGTTGTTCGTGACGAAGATGAAGTGTCCAAGGCCAAGGGGCGTTTGAAAAGTACGTTTGGTGGGACAGTTGATGTAGAATCTAGTGGTAAAACAATTACGTTGTCTTATTCAGATAAACAAAAAGAAGAAATGACGCAAGATGCGTTGGCGCGCAGTATTGAAATTGTACGTCGTCGTATTGATGCGCTGGGGACAAAAGAACCGTCTATTCAAAGTCAGGGCGGAAAATATATCTTGGTGCAATTGCCGGGTGTTGATAATCCAGAACGTATCAAGGATTTGATTGGGCAGACCGCAAAGATGACGTTCCATCTGGTTAATGAATCTTTGTCACCTGAACAGATTACATCTGGACATGCGCCAAATGGAACAGAATTTTTGCCGTTTATTGATGCGCCAGAACAAAAAATTCCGGTCTATTCGCGTGTAGAAGTATCTGGGGAATCATTAAAGGATTCACAGGCTGATTTTGACCAGAATAATATGCCAGTGGTGACGACTGCGTTTGATGCGTCGGGTGCGCGTCGATTTGCAAAATTGACGACCGAGCATGTTAATGAACGCTTTGCGATTGTGTTGGATGGCAAGGTTTTGTCTGCCCCAACAATTCGCGAGCCAATCCCGGGTGGTCGTGGCCAAATTTCTGGGGGATTCACGTTGCAGGGGGCAAAAGATTTGGCGGTGTTGCTGCGTTCGGGGGCGTTGCCGGCGCCATTGACGGTAATTGAAGAACGTGTCGTTGGTGCGGGATTGGGCGCAGATACAATTGCCGGTGGTAAAATTGGTGCGGTTGCAGGTGTTTGCTTTATCTTTATCTTTTTATTGTTGGTGTATCGTAGTTTTGGTGTAATTGCGGCGATATCACTGATGGTGAATTTAGGAATGATTATTGGTTTAACGGCCCTGTTTGGTGCAACATTAACATTGCCAGGTATTGCGGGTATTGTGCTGACGCTGGGGATGGCGGTTGATGCCAATGTGTTGCCGTTTGAACGTATTCGCGATGAAATCAAGGCAGGTACCCCGCCGTTGCGCGCAGCCAGCCTGGGGTTTGATCGTGCGATGAAGGCAGTCTTGGACGGAAACTTAACTACGTTGATTTGTGGGTTGGTGTTGTTCCAATTTGGGGCGGGGCCAATTCGTGGATTTGCAGTGACTTTGTCGATTGGTATCTTAACAACGTTATTTACATGTGTATGGCTGACCAAGGTGTTGGTGGATTGGTATATGAACGGTAAAAACAAGAAAATCGGCTTTGTCGGTGGTACTAAATAAGAATGCAAAGGGGAAGTGTTATGAAATTGCAGGTTATGAAATATCGTAAGGTATCGTATATTGTTTCGGGGTTCCTGATTCTGATGTCGGTATTATCATTGTTGGTGCGTGGGTTGAATTATGGTATTGACTTTTCAGGTGGTATCGCGATGGAGGTACAGCCGATTGTTCAAGATTATGGCATTGAACAGATGCGCAGTGCGTTGAGTGAATTTAATCCAGAATTGCAGACTGTTGATGGAAATGCGATTTTGATTCGTGTTGGTTTGCCAAAGGGTTCAACTGATGCACAACAAAATGAACGCGTAAGTGAAATTAAAAATATCTTGGGCGATAATGTGCAATATGAACAAGTGCAAATCGTTGGGCCGAAAATTGGTGGAGAATTGGTTCGTGGCGGTATCTTGGCGATATTGTTCGCGTTTATCATGATGGCAATTTATGTTTGGATTCGATACAAGGGTGGATATGCCGTTGGGGCGTTTTGTTCGCTGTTTTTGGACTTTGTATTGATGTTTGGGTTCTTTTCAATCACTGGGTTGGAATTTAATCAGACGGCGATTGCGGTTATTCTGACGGGGATTGGTTATTCGATTAATGACAAGATTGTTAATTATGATCGAATTGATGAAAATGTGAAAAAATATCATAAAATGCCGATGGATCAGCTGATTGATTTGTCTGTAAATGAAATGTTGCGTCGTACGATGCTGACCAGTGTTTCAACGCTGTTGGCGATGATTGGTCTGTCTATATTTGGCGGACAGTTGTTGCGTGAATTTGCATATGCGATGGGATTCAGTGTAATTATGGGTACATTTACCAGTATCTATATTTCTAATATTATGTTGTATCACTTTAATTTGCGCGATACAAAATATTAAGGCTGGGTGTGCGTCAATCATGGGGGGAAAGGCATGAAAATAACAAAATTATTTGTTTGGTTGTTCTTGGTGCTGGGGGTGATGGTTGGCGCACATGCAGATAGTTTGTTCTTTGAAGACGAACCGGTTCAGGATGGAATTCATGTGTTTGATGTTTCAAATACATTTGCCGAAATTTATGAAAAATTAAATTCTATTAATTGGGCGGGCAAAAGCCTGAATGTTGCAATTGAAAGTTTGGAAAATTTAAATCCAAATGCACATGTGGCGGCAACAGATGAACGTGTGGTTCTGGTGTGGGGTGATGCGATTGTCGCAAATTATCCGCGTCCTGATGCAGGTGACTGGGATGGGTTTGGTGAAATTACAACCGCACTTATTCTGAAAATGCGTGCGCAAGATAGTGCGTTACGTCATATGAGTGAAAGTGAAATCTATCAATCTGTGGTTGATAGTTTGATTTCGGGTATTGATGAAAATGGCCGATATATATTTTCCAAATCAGCAGAAATTGCAGAAGATGGTCGTATATTGACCAGTGTTGGATTAGAAGGCGCACGTGACGAGCGTGGAAATTTTCGTGTGACGGGAATATATAAAGACGCGCCGGCAGATACGGTGGGAATTCGTGCGGGGGATTTAATTGCGCAAGTTAATGGACGGTCTGTTGCGCAGATGTCTGATGCGGAATTGGCGCGCGTGATGTCTGGATTTAATTCGGGAACATCAAAGTTGAAACTTTTGACGCCAATGGGAAATAAAGATGTCGTGTTGCGTCGTGCGACAATTGTTTTGGCAGATGCGGATGTCGTTCATCGCAGTAATCCAGATACGGGGGGCGTTCTGGAAATTGTTGTACATGAAGTGTCTGATGGGGCGGTGGCAATTGTTAATGAAGCATTGGCGAGATATTCGGATGTTGAAGGGATTATTTTGGATTTGCGTGCGGCAACCGGCGATGATGAACGTGCGGCTGCGAAAATGGCGGGCTTGTTTGTTGGTGCGGTGCCAGTAATGCGTATTGTAGAGACGGCGCGTGACGAGGTTGAAGTTGTGCCGGGCGCAGGTGCAGTGACAGATGTGCCAGTGGTTGTGCTGATGTCTGATATGACACGTGGTACGGCCGAAGCCTTGGTGGCGGCATTTTATGAAAATGAACGTGGGGTTTTGGTTGGTACGCCGACCGCGGGTAGTGCGCGAATTGCGTCCAGAATTGATTTAAATAATGGTGGTGCATTAGAGTTGCT
Source organism: Alphaproteobacteria bacterium (assembly GCA_017403085.1). Taxonomy (GTDB): domain Bacteria; phylum Pseudomonadota; class Alphaproteobacteria; order Rs-D84; family Rs-D84; genus Enterousia. The sequence continues at coordinate 51,596 of JAFQOQ010000021.1, read as the reverse complement.
GAATAAATCAATTAAGACGGGTAAGGGCCAACAGATTGATGGACGTGGATTGTTTCCTATTGTTTGTTTGTCTAATATTCGATCAAGTCAGCAACAAGATGTGTTCTTTTTAAATGTTATAAACAACGATTTTAATGCCCAGGATTTTAATAAGATGCCGGATATAGATGTTGCGCAAATCCGTCGGGGCTGCCCAGTAATTACCAGTGGGACAGATGAAGATGCGTTGGCAGCGGCTGTTTCGGTAAAGATATTGACTGATAAAAAAGTGTATAATAGGCTGATTGCAGAATAATATATGGGGTATAGAAATGTTTTTGACATCTGATAATAATTTAAAATGGGCTAAATTAGGATGGGCGGCAATTATTACGGGACTGGTGGTTCTGTTAGGGATTGTTTGGTTTGATAAACCGTTGTTTTTATTTATGCGTAATCTAGATTGCGGTTTGTGGCGCGTTATGGGTGATGTCTTTGATGACAAGGTGTGGTTTTTTGCTGCGTTGATAACGTTGATTGTTTTTTATATGAAAAAATCGGCTCAGGCAAAAATAAAATTTAGAAACGATAAAAATAAATTTAGTTTGCGTGTATTGCTAGGCGATTTTTATGTAAAAATAAAGGATAGTTATGCGTTTTTGATATTTTGCTCTATCGTGTCGGCGGGTGCTTTGGCGTCTGTTTTAAAGGTGTTGATTGGGCGCGCACGGCCAGTGTTGTTTGAGGGGGTGGGGGTAAGTGGTTTTTTCCCACCGTCATTTGATTGGGTGTTTCATTCAATGCCATCTGGGCACACAACAGTTAGTTTTGCGGGGTTGGTAATGATTGGTTTATTGGCGCCCCGCTATAAGGCGATAACATGGACATTGGCGACGTTGGTTGCGGTATCGCGTGTCGCAGTTGGTGCGCATTGGCCAACGGATGTTGTTCTGGGGGCTTTTATCGGTATGGCATTGGCAGATATAGTTAAGTGGGCCTTGGGGCGTAAATAAAAATATGGTGATAAATTTATCACCTATTTTTTTTGTTAAAATTGTGATAAAATACATCTGCTATGAATAAAAAGTCAAAATTTTTGCCCGAAAGTGTGTCTGGTGCGCTGAGGGGGGTGATGATGCGCGCGATTGGTGTCGCGGTGCTGATGTTGGGATTGTGGGCGGCAGTTGCGTTGCTGTTTTATAACCCGTATTTAAATGGTTTTGGTGTGGCCAGTACGTTTGGTCAGCAGTCGCTGATAGGGAATTTAGTTGGACTGGTTCGATATGGTATTGGTGCGATTCCGGCATTATTTTTGTTCTTGTGCGTGGCCAGATTTGGGTTGGTAAAACTGTGCGGTTGGGATGCGGACGAGGCCCCAGAGTATAATTTCCTGCGTGGGTTTGTTGCAATTTGTGTTGGTGCGTCTGGATTAGGTCTGGTTGCGCCGTCGGCAACATTTGGTGGCTTTTTTGGTGCGGTTGTTACGATGGATTTTGGTGGCGCGCTGGGGATATGGGGGCGTGTGTTAGGCGTTGGATTGACGGTTGTATTTTGTGTCATGGCGGGACAATTGCTGCATATAAAATTATCTCATGTCAAGGCGTTGGTTCGTATGGTGTGGCGTTCTGTGCGATGGGTTGGGGCGGCATTTCATTTGGTGGCGCCATTACCAAATGACGATATGTCCGAAGAAGTCGATGTGGATGAAGACGATGCTGCAGAAGAAGTGCCTGATGAAGATGGCGATGAAGAAGATGCAGATAGTGAAAAAGAAGGACGTCGTGGGTTGTTGCGTCGTCGGACGGCCAAGAAGGTTGCCTCAGTGGCGGTAGCAAAGGCGACAGGTGTGCGTCGCGCAGGCGCGTATCAATTGCCAGACCCAAAGTTCTTGGAACGATCTAATTTTAGTAAATGTGGTGTGACGCCGGAATTAAAGCAAAATGCGCGTGCGATGGAAACGCATTTCGAAGAATTTGGTGTCTATGGCAAGGTTGTCGGAATAAAGCCGGGGCCAATTGTGACATTGTATGAATTTGAACCTGATACGGGTATGCGTATTGCGAAAATTACAGAAACGGTTAAGGATATGACGCGCGCAATGGCGACAGAAAATATTCGTATTGCGCATATTCCGCGCACAAATTATGTTGGGGTTGAAATGGTAAATCTGAACCGACAGACCGTACGATATCGCGGGTTGGTCGAAAATCCGACGTTCATAGAATCTAAATATAAAATCCCATTGGCGTTGGGGGTGGATATTGGTGGTAATCCAATGTATTTCGATTTGGCCAAGATGCCACATATGTTAATCGCAGGGCGTACAGGGTCTGGTAAGTCTGTGTTTGTGCAATCTATCATTACATCAATTGTTTATCATTTTACGCCAGATAAGTGCAAGTTGATGATTATTGACCCCAAGGGTGTTGATTTTGGGTTCTGGGATGATATTCCACATCTGATTACGCCAATTGTAAAACTGGATCCTGCGGCGGCGGTAAATGCATTAAAATGGGCTGTGCGTGAAATGGAAGAACGATATAAGCAATTACAGGTTTTAAATGCGCGCAATATTGAAAGTTATAATGAAATGGCGGCAGAAAAACGTGCATCGGGTGAAAAATTAACAAAACAGGTTGCAGTTGGTACTGATCCTGAGACGGGCGAATTATTATTTGAAACCCAAGAAATAGATTTGTCAGATATGCCATATATCGTTATCGTTATTGACGAGGTAGCAGACCTGATGAGTTTGGCCCGTAAAGAGGTTGAGGCCTGTGTTCAACGTATTGCGCAAAAGGCGCGTGCGGCCGGAATTCACTTGGTAATGGCGACCCAGCGTCCAGACGCCACAACAATTACCGGTGTTATCAAGGCGAATTTCCCAACGCGCGTATCGTTCCAGGCGCGCAGCCGAATTGATAGTACAACCACGCTGGGCGAAGGTGGTGCGGAACAATTGCTATCATGTGGTGACATGTTATTTAGCGAGGCCGGGCGTGTCCCAGTTCGTATCCATGGCGCATTTATTGCCGACGACGAATTAAACAGAATTGGTGATTTCTTGCGCGCCCAGGGCGAACCAGAATATGCCGATGGTGTTACTGATGGTGATGGTGCCGAAGATATGTCTGCGGGCGCAGGTATCCCGGGCGCAATCCCGTCCAAAGGCGATAAAGATGCCGACCTTTACACCCAGGCCAAAGAATGTGTTCTGCGTGATAAAAAACCGACCATTTCATATATTCAGCGTCGTTTGCAAATTGGCTATAACAAGGCGGCCGGGTTTATGGAACGCATGGAACAAGAGGGTATTGTGTCTGCGCCTGATGTGAATAATAAACGTCACATCCTTTAAAATAAATTATAATAATTCATCTAAAAGCAAATCGGGAATCTCACGTAGCGGCTAGTACGCTACGATTCCCGATTTGCTTTTATCTAAATCATTCTAATTTATTTTACGCCACGCAAGGGGTGTGGGGAATCTCACGTAGTGGCTAGTACGCTACGATTCCCGATTTGCTTTTATTTAAATCATTCTAATTTATTTTACGCCACGCAAGGGGTGTGGGGACAGATTTTTTGCTTTTATCTGGGTGGGTTTTGTGTTAAAATTAACTTTAAGAGAGAATATGAAATTGTTTAAGCGATTTTTATTGCTGGTTTTATGCGCCATTCCGTCTGTCGCAGGTGCCCAGATTGCAACAACTGCGGGCAGTAATTTAACCGCGTGGAATGGAACGACGGGTGCAACAAATAATAATAACTGGAATCAAATGATGAATTCGCGTGGCGCGACGGGCAGTAATGCCAAGGCGGATTTTGGTAATTGTAATTCATTGATATTGCGCTGTGCGCAACCGAAATGTTCGGGTTGCACCAGTATGGAATTGGCGCGTCCAATTGTTTCGGGGTGTGTGACCAGTAATGATACATGTAAAAAACATGGCGATGATTTGGTTGAATTTATTTCTGCGCAAATTGTGGCAGAAATGAACAACAAAATGCAACAACAGCAACTGGCGGCACAACAGGCGGCTGCGGCCCAGGCTGCTGCCCAGAATAATGCGCAATTGCAACAAATGCAGGCCCAGATGCAACAAATGCAAATGGAAATGCAACAGCAAAATGCCCAACAAATGCAACAAATGCAGGCGGCATTAGAAGAACAAAAGGCATTGACTGCCCAGGCAATGGCAGACGCCGCGGCCAGCCAACAAGCACAAGCATCGTCTGCGTCGGCGACATCGGTGGCGGCGGGTAATGGGAATTTGTCTGATGCCCAGGTGGCGGCGGCAAATGCCGGCGTTTCGGCCGAAATTTTGGCGCGCGAACAAATCGCGGGCGAAATTATGTCAAAGCTAGAAGGGGCCGAGGTTGCATTAAAATCACTGCGCACGACGATGCAGGATGCGTTTAAATATGCCAACTGTGACGAGGCGACGGGTGAAAACTGTGTCGGGCCAAAGCGTGTTTCGGTGTATAAGAACAAGGCACGTAAATTCTTTGACCCATATAATGATGTATTGGATGAATTGTATGATGCGTTAATTCAGGCCCAGGCGGTTGGTGTCGATATTACTGATATTTATATGATGTTAAATGGCGCATGTAATGTGTGGGGTGAATATCTGTGTTCGGATACGACACGATACACATATACGGCCAATGACGGATATGTTGCCGGCCAGGATGCAGCAGGTAATATTACTACAATGCAAGTTACGGCAAATTGCAAAGACGGGCGTTCGGTTGCGTCGGCGACAACGCGTGGTGGTGTGCCATGCACCATTGGTCAGGTGATTCCGGCCGAAGATAGTCCGGCATGTACATTACAAAAAACATTATCTGACCAGGCTGAGGTACGTCGTAATTGGTTGTATGCGGAAACGGGTGACCAAGATGATATGATACGTGTTGGGTGTGCGTCGTCTGCGTTGGAATCGTCGATGTTGTTCCGTAATCGTAAAAAGCAGGCCAGTATTGATATCGAGGTTCTGGAACGTATCTTGGCCCAGGATGCACCGGCAACATATAGTGGTGCATGGGCGTCACGTGGTGGCAGTGCCAAGAAAACCCCAAAACCAGATGGTGTAAAATATTGTGCAATTGGGCCGAATGGTTATGCGGAACTGGAACGCTTGGTCAGTTTGAATCGTTTGCCGGAAAAGGTTTGTGTAAAAGATTCCAGTCTGCAAACGTTTTACGAGGAAGATGGTGTATTGATTACAAACGATACCGCGGGCAGTGTGGTTGCAGCATCTGCACAGCAGCAATGTAAGTCGCAAAGTGGCGAATTGTATAAGCAATGTGTTTGTGATGTTGTAAGTCGTGGGTCTGCGATGTATTGGGACGCCAAAAATAAAGTGTGTGCGTGTCCGCACGAAGGCGAGAAGTTCAATTATGATTGCGCAATGTGTTTAAAAAATGGTGAGACTTGTGGTGTTCCTGCTCATTTGAAAGCTGATAAGGATGGTTCGCGCGAGAGAGAGTGTCGTTCTTCAGGCGGTAGTTGGTCTTGCTGGGGAGGTGGTAATGGCATTATGGAAATTTGTGATTGTGAATGTCCTGAGGGGTATGAGGTAGATCCAGATTCAGATAAATGTATCAAGTGGGAACAGTTTGTTAAATAAAATGAACGTGTTGAAAAAGATTTTTGTTGTTGGTTGTGTGACGCTGATGTCAATGTCGGCGGGGGTGGCGGCGTCCAGTAATGGTTGCGATAAAGAAGATAACGATCGTATCAATCCAATATTGGCACTGTGTTCAACACATGTCTATAACGTGGGCGAGGCAGAAAATCCAAATAATGAATCTGGACGTCAAATGATGCGTGACGCAATTGCGTTAAAAACAACACTGATTAACCAGCAGATGAACCAGCAATATGAATATCTGGAATCTATGATACGTCGTTTTAAAACACAATTGCAAAAGGCGGTGCTGACAACGTCGTTGCAGGCGGCAGGTGCCACCAGTGATTCTTCGTCGTCTTCGTCGAGTGCAAAAATGCCAATGGGTGAAAATTGTTCTGGTAAAAGCAGAACAGATACGGTTTATTGCCTGCGCAGTAATTATGCCAAGTTAAGTGCGGCAGTGTCGTCAAAGCAATTTACAAATGAAGTCAAAGATCAAATGGTAATGGATGCAAATGCAATTCGGTATTTTAATAATGATTTAGGGAAAAATCTTTGTGCTGATTCTGCAAAAGTGGGTGATAGTGATGATTGCTGTTGGAACAAGAAATATTTGAATAAGACGAGTATGCCAAGCTGTTTGGGTAAAATCAATGGCGCAATTATACAAATGGAAGAGGGTGGCCAACGACAACAATCAGGTATGGGATTTTATGGCATGCGATAATAATTAACCCGCATTATGCGGGTTTTGTTTTTGGGTGGTATTCAAATAAAAAGGAAAGATAGACTGGATTGCCACGGCTTCGCCTCGCAATGACTACGAAGTGCCGCGAAGCGACAAAGGGGATGACAGTGGTTATTAAGCGACAAAAGTTATTAGGTATCTGGGCGTGCTTTTATTCTTTTTTATAAGGCCGGTTTGTGATATAATTTTATCCAAAAGGAGTAGTTTATTATGAAGAAGTCTTTGTCTTTGTTCGTTGGGGCGTTGGTTATGCTGGGGGCGACCAATGGTTATGCGGTAACTAATTCGGGTGCGCGCGCCGCGTCTAGTGCGGATTTGTCTGGTGCGCCGGCAACGCGTACGCGTCAGAAAGTTAATTATGAAAAATATAAAACACGTACAACAACCAAAACGTACGAGGCAAAAGATGCCGCAGATTTGTACTATACAAAACCATCAAATCGCAGCGCATTGTATAAGCAGTATGATAGCGCACGCAGTTCGTCTGCCGCGGCAACTAAAACAACTAAACGTGTAATGCGCAGTGAAACGGTTGTGGAAAAAATGAAGCGTAAATATTTCTTGGCGCATCCGTTCTATCAGCCACTGCAGGGCAAATTTGGATCGCATACGGATTTCTCGTATGGGATGAATTCGTATGATGTTGATATATTGTTCCCATCCACTGGATTGTCGCTGACAGGAAATTGGGATATGTCCCAATTCGCAATCAAAGAAGATTTTAGCTATGGTATCACAGACCGTATCGCAATAATGGGAATGCTGAAATATGACTGGTCTGAATATAAATTTGAATGGGATGATGGCGCGCCAGATGATAAAATGGATGACGATGGGTTTAATTTGTTCGGACTTGGCGCACAGTGGCGTTTCATAGATAATCCAAAATGGATTGCAATGGCCAGTGCCTATTTCCAGCATCAAAAAGATACTGCGAATAATTTTATCTTGGATATGAAAGCCGGCTATAAGGTTGCCAGTTCAACAATATATGGGTTGGCACGTGGTTGGTATGTTGATTTAGAAAATAATTCATATGGCAATTCAATTATTGGCAAAGATGAAAATGGTATTGAATCAATGATTTATATGCCGTACCAGGTGGGGGATACCAGCGCGTTCTATGTCGAAGGTGGTTTGGGCGTGTTTAGTGTCTTGGATGAAGATTGGACATTGAATCTGGAAGGTGTCTTTGGACATTATGATTGGCATAACCAGGCGTCGATTAAGGGGGCACTCGGTTGGCAGCCAAATGATTGGTTCGCAGTGAATTTGTATGCCAAGACATCATTCTATGACAGCGCGGATGATAAAAAACTGGGCTTTTATTGGCTGTCGCCCGCAGATGGGTATGATACACTGACCAAGGTTGGCACAGCAGATATCAGTAAATATGGCGAAACATCAGTTGGTGTTCAGGTCATGTTTGAATTCTAAAAATTTTCATATAACGTGCCCCCACATCTTGGGGGCAGGAGAGGGACGTGTCTATGCAAAAAATATTTTCAATTATGATGGCGTTGTTGGTGTTTGCAATGCCAAATGTTTCGCGTGCAAATGATTTGGCAACAGATACTTCGGATCCACTGTTCTTGCAGGGAATAGAAGAAGTTTTGACTAAATCGTCATTGGCGTACTGGGACCATATATTGCGGGCAGGGCAGTCTGTGTCGTATGGTATGAATAATCGGTTAAGTCTGGGCGCGGATGTGCATTACCAGCATGACTTTAACGGGCATGAAGATGGTTTTGCCGCAATTGATGTTGGTGGTGTGTATCGTATGGCGTCGGCTGATGATAATGTGTCAAATATAATATCTGATGTTTTGTTCGGGTTTAAATTTGGTGGCAGTTCCCAGGTGCGTACGCCGGATTATGCGGATTCTACGTATTATGTTGGGTTGCGCTTTGGGCGCCAGTGGGCCGGCATGACATTGGCGGCGACCGTCAAATCAACGTGGGTGTTTGATGATACACGTGGTGTTGCGTTCTTGGATTTTACCCCAGAATCATATTTCCGTATTGCGCCAGATTGGCGAATTGGTGCCGGATTTACAGTGCGTAAGGCAACACACAAAGACCCAATTTATAACACAGATTATGACCAGGAATGGTTACATCTGAAACTGGTTCGCCAATATGGTCGTACCCAGTATATTGGGCATATTGACTATGAATTCGAAAGTGACGATGCCCAGGTTGGCGCCCGCATCAACATTCTCTTCTAAAAAATAAATTATAATAATTCATCTAAAAGCAAATCGGGAATCTCACGTAGCGGCTAGTACGCTACGATTCCCGATTTGCTTTTATCTAAATCATTATAATTTATTTTTACACCATGCAAGGGATGGGCGTATTATTCGGGTTTATTCATTTTTTCGCGCAGGGTGTCCCAGTATTCTAGGCGTTTTTTTATTTCGCGCTCGAACCCGCGTTCGACGGGATAATAGAATTTCTGGCGGCCCATCGATTCGGGAAAACAATTTTGACCAGAAAATCCAGATGCGGTGTCGGGTTCGTATATATAGCCCGCGTTATATCCCATATCTTTCATCATTTTGGTCGGCGCGTTCAGAATATTTTTTGGAGGTGGAACACTGCCTGTGGCGCGGGCGGCTGCGTATGCGGCCTTTTGCGCCTTGTAATTGCCAACGCTTTTTGGTGCCGTGCCCAGATAGATTACCAATTGTGTCAGGGCCAAATCCCCTTCGGGGCTGCCCAGCCTTTCGTATGCAGACCAAGCGGCGATTGCAATTTGTAATGCGTTTGGATCGGCCAGTCCGATATCTTCGACCGCAAATCGGGTCAGTCTGCGGAATATGTACATTGGATCTTGGCCAGATGTCATCATGCGCGCAGTCCAATAAAGGGCGGCGTCTGTGTCGCTGGCACGTAATGATTTATGTACGGCAGATATTAAATTATAGTGTTCATCACCATGTCTGTCGGATAGGGGCGCGCGCTTCTGTACGGCGGAATCCAAGGCGTCTGGCGTTAGTGGTGTTTTAAAGTTGGCATTAAATAAATATTCAACCGTGTTCAATAAAAAGCGCGCGTCGCCGTCAGCCATTTGTGCCAGATGTGTGCGGGCCTGGTCGTCTAGGGGTAATTTTTTGTCGGTAAATTTTTCGGCGCGTGACATTAACGTCATTAAGTCTTCGGTCGATAATGCCGTTAATACCCCAATGTGACAGCGTGATAGTAACGCGTTGTTTAAATTAAAACTGGGGTTTTCAGTTGTCGCACCCATAAAGACAACAGTGCCGTCTTCTAAATAAGGTAATAGGGTGTCTTGCTGGGTCTTGTTAAAACGATGAATTTCATCGATGAATAGTAATGTGCTGCGTCCGATGTCGCGATTCATACGGGCGGCATCCATTGCCTTTTTTATGTCGGCGGTGCCAGAAAATACCGCAGACATTGGGACAAAGTCCATATCAACAGAATTCGCCAGTGCGCGGGCAATAGTTGTTTTTCCGCAACCTGGGGGACCCCACAATATTAAATTAGATAGTTTTTTGTTATCGACCATACGGCGTACCAAGCCGTTTTCACCCAATAATGTGGTTTGTCCGACGATGTCATCAATCGTGTTTGGACGCATTAAATCGGCAAGTGGTCGTGTCATTTTACTTGGCTTTTATTCAGGTTTTATTTGTGATATAATCATTGTATTAAAATAACAAAGGATTGGCAAGTTGGTAAATAAAAATTCTGAATTTACATTGGCGGTCGCGAATTTGGCTGCGGCGGCGATTGCAGCAAATCCAAAACTGAGTATGGAACAGGCGGTTCAAAATGCACGTAAAATTTTGCGTGGCACATCCGTCACACCACAGCAGATTGAAGATTCTGTTCAGCCAGATAAAATTCAATGCCTGGAAGATGGTACGTGGCATGTGATGTTGCGTCGATATATAAAACGTAGATTTAATTTAACCCCACAACAATATCGTGAAAAATGGGGATTGCCAGATGATTATCCATTTGTTGCGCCCGCGTATTCTCGCAAACGTTCAAAGATTGCTAAAAAAACAGGACTGGGAAAAAGGTGAATAAAATATGAAAGTGTATATTGATGTTCATGATAAGCGGTGGAATAAGTATAAAATAGATTTTGAAAAAATCGTCTGTACGGCGGATTCTGGCGTATGCAGCGATTCAGAGGTTTCGATTGTATTAACGAATGATGATGAAATTCATGATATTAATAAGAAGTATAGAAATGTAGATAAACCCACAAATGTTTTGTCTTTTGAATTGGGTGACGATATTTTGTTGGGGGATATTTATATATCGTTTGATACAGTTATGAGAGAGGCAAAACAAGCCAAGATTCCGTTTAAAGAGCATGTCGCGCATATGGTTGTTCATGGTATGTTCCATCTGTTGGGATATGACCATATTACAGATGATGAAGCGGCAATTATGGAAATGAAGGAAGGACAAGCCTTGAAAAAAATTGGCATAAAAAATCCGTATGCTGATGAGAATGATTTTGTGTGTGCGGATGGTAGCTGTTGTCCGGGAAATAAGATTTTTGCATTTTTGCATCGGATAAAAATACGCGATAATTCATTTTGGCAATATGCGCTATACGCACTGTTTGGCGGCTTAGCGAGTTTTGGTTTCGCGCCATTTTATTGTTGGTGGGCAACTGTGGTTGGGGTTGGTGGTGCGTATTGGCTGACGGTGCGTAATCAAAATAACGGTGGTGTTTGGAAAACTTTCTTGCGCGTTATGCCATTTGGGGCAATGTATGGTGTGTCTATGTTTTGGTGGGTTTTACACTCAATTTATGTGGTGCCAGAATTGATGTCGCAATTTGCAATTTGGACGCTGCCCGGGATAATTGGTTTGGGGTTGGCAGGTGGATTGATTTTTTCGATTCCGTTTGTTGTAATTTCGCGTACGCCCCAAAATCATGCGTATAGGGCGATTTTATTCGCAACAATTTGGACGCTGGTATTGTGGTTGCGTGAGTGGTTATTTACAGGTTTCCCATGGAATCCAATTGCAAATATTACAATGCAAATGCCGGTGTTGGCAAATTCTATGTCATTGTGGGGGGCGTTGGGTTTGACATTTGTTGTGATTGGTGCGATTGCGATGACGGTTAATCTGATGTTGTGCCCAAAATGTCGTAAATCTTGGTTGGGATGCGGATTGTTTGCAGGGCTGTTAATTATTGGTAGTGTTGTTGGGTATAAAAATATGCAGGTGTCAGATGTGGGGGCAGATGTATCAAATATAATGATACGTGTGGTACAGCCGGCAGTCAGTCAGACACAAAAGGCGACCCATGATAGAAATGCTGCGATGCAAAATGCAGAATTAAATTTAAGAACATTGGTATCTTTGGCGACAGTGGATGGTGCCCCAGATTTAATTATTTTCCCAGAAACTGCGTATCCATTTGTTTTGACGCCTGATGACGAGATGCCATTGGCAAGGGCATTAAATGCGAATATTGTTATTGGTGCAACGACATTTGACGGCCAAGGATTATATAATTCATTAGTTGTGGCAGATAAAAATGGCCAGATTAACAAGGTGTATAGCAAGTCACATTTGGTGCCGTTTGGTGAATATAAACCACTGGGATTTTTGCCAAGTCCTGTGAATTTAACGCGGGGAAATGGCCCAGAATTATTAAGTGTTGATGGTTTTGTGTTTGCGCCTGCGATTTGTTATGAAATTATTTTTTCAGATTCGCTGTTGCCGGAAACGCAACAACGTCCAAACGCAATTATAAATATTACAAATGATAACTGGTTTGGTAAAACGCCTGGGACGTATCAACATTTGGATATGGTGCGCCGGTATGCAATTGAATCTGGGTTGCCTATTGTGCGTGCGAATTATTCGGGAATTAGTGCATTTGTTGCGGCGGATGGAACGGTTGTGTCTTGGTTGCCAATAGGTGTGTCGGGCGCGCTGGATGGTTTTGTGTGGGGGGCGCATGCCACGCCGTATCAACAGATAGGTATGAATTGGTGGATGGCGATAATATTGCTGTTTGCGATAGTAGGATTAAATCTTTTTAGAAATAGAGATTAGGCGTTAATACGTAAAATCATTTGATTTAAAACCCAAACACGAACCGCAGAAGATAAATTTGTGTCGGGGGAACGTGTTGCGTCAATTTCATTGATTATTGTTGCAACAGGTTTGCCGGCGCGTTGTGCCAATGCGTGTAATGCGTCGATAAATTCGGGTTCAAGTGTAATGCTGGTTTGGTGGCCAGATAAAGATACAGAAATTTTTTTCATGATTTATATCATACCAGCAATCAAACAATCGGTCAATGCCTTGAATGGATCGTCGTATTTACGAAGTGGTTTTAATGTCAGGTTATCTAGCATATAGCATGTGCCAAATATGTCAAATGCAAACCAGAACAAGTCATTGCGACCAAATATGGTTTTTCCATGAATTGGTGTGTCTTGATTTATTTTTGCTATGCTGGGGGCAGAATATCGTGATGAATATGATGTGTCATCTGGACCAAAAATATAGCCGCTGCCCAGATTGATGCCGCCGGTTTGTGAATATAGTTGTTGCATAAATTCTGGCAACATGGCGCAGTTGTTTTGTTGCAACAGGGCGTTTGCCATGGAAATTTTATTTGGTGCGGCCATGGGTGCAATATTTGCGCCACGCGATTTTATTGATGATAAAAATTCAGAACATGTCATTGTCAATACCCATGTTTATATGTCGCGTGCCGCCAGTTGCGCCGCGATTTGTGTTAGTCGGTCGTCGGTTGCATTGCCGCCTTCGCCACCGCCAATCAGGTGAATAGGATTGTATATCTTTTGTTCCGGGTTTGGCAGCCAGATTGTATCACTGCCGCTTTGGTTGATTAAAAAACGATCCAGGTTATGAGAAAATGGAAATGTCCAACATGCGAACATGTTTTCAGGACTTATTTCGCCACCCCATGTTAGTGGAACGCGCAGACGTATTGATAAATTTTGTGGCAGACCGCGCCCCATGATTAAATTCATGAATTCGTCTTGGGAAAAATTCATTAGTGCTAATGTTTCGACCGAATCGGTTAGCGATGATGCGAATTGTTTTACTGCGTGGCGATAGCGGGCGTACCAGTCAGATGCCACCTTGGTTGGGGTGGGGTGAAATTCTATCAATGGCATATCTTTCATGCCAAGGTCAGTTATAATTTTTTCTGCGGCACTTTTAGATAACTGCATTAAATTTTACCTATGTAATCAATTACGGTTGATATGTATCCAGAATATGCATCAAAGTTAGCAGCCTCGTCATCAGACGGCTGCTTGTTTGGATGCGATTGCATGTATGTGCGTAATTCGGATACGGATGAAAATGTCAGTATTGGCGAATTTGCGTCTGGGGTATCTGGGGCGCCAATTATAAAGCCGATGGTGTCGATGTATATATCTTCGAGTGTATCTGCGAAAATTTGTTGCAATTTGTTGATTGCGGCCTGCATGTCAGATACGGATGCGCCCATTGCGCCAAGATATAAAACCTCGTCCGTGCCAATGGCAAACAGTGCGGTTTGTAATTTTCCGATTCGTGGATTCTTTTTTACTGTATATCCAACGGATTCGAAAATTTTACGTAATTCGGGCCAGTCTGAATCCGAGGCCTTGGGTGGTTGTGTCGCAGGTGTCGCGGATTGGGTGGGTGGCATAAATGTTGCAGGTGTGTTTATGTTTAGGCGGGCCGGACGGGATAATGGAATATTGGGCGTGATTGGCTGCTGGGGTGATGGGGCCGTGTTTTGCGGTGTTGGTGGCGTGACGGGTTGTGGTGTGTTCTGGGTCGCCGGAACGGTTGGTTGTTTTGATGGCATTTGAACGTGTATTTTTATGCGTCTGAATTTTGGGCGGAATAGTAAATACATGCCAAAAATTGCAAGGAATACAGCAATTACCATTGATATATAAAATGATGTTTTTACTGGCATTTGCGAGGCCTGCATATATGCCAGATGATGCCAGTGAGATTTCGAAAATATGTTAAAGCCATATTTTATGTTGAACCAGAAAGATCCCCCCAGCGTACATGCCAGTACCCATAACGTGCCAAGTAAAATATTATCGATTTTGTTTCTCATTTAGTTTTTATTGTATCATATTTATGATAAAGTAAAAAGTATTATGATGAATATAGATACAGTTTTTCAAGAATTGGGTGATATGGGCGCGCTGTGGTGCAGGGCGGATACAGATGCCGGTGATTTGGCGCGCTGTACTGAATTTGTTGTGCAAAATGGTGTTGATATGGTGTCGGTTGCGCCAGATGCGATTGATGTTTTGTGGCCTTGGATGGAACGAATGCCGGTTAAGATTATGGCGCGTTTCTATGCCGAGGGTAAAAGGATTCTAGAAAAGCAGGTGTCTGATTTAACCGTGCGTATAAATATGGTTTTTAAGCGGGGCGCACATGGGGCCCAAGTGTTTTTGCGTCCGGAAATGTTGCCGGATTTAGTAAAGCAAACACATATTATTCGTGATGACTTGTTCTTTAACAAAGATTTATCAATTGGTTTAGATATTGGTGATATTGATGTTGATGCATGGGACGATTTGTTCCAAAATTTGCAAAAAATAAATGCATCGTCAGTATTGTTTGTGTTTACAAATGATATGGGTGATAAATCGGATTTTGTTGGGCGGATTTATGGTATGCTGAATGCGTGGGGGACGGCCAATAAATTTGACCTACATTTCGCGTTTGGCCCCAATTTCATGCGTATAGAGCAGGCAAAACGTTTGGTTGAAATGATTAAACCAGAATTGTTGGGTGGATTAAAATTTTTCGTAAATAGTTAATTTGTTAGAATTAAATATTTCGGTGCGGTGGTGCCGGCTTTGTTTTTATGCTGATACCGGGTTTGTATTATTTCCATGTTTGGAATTGTTGCCGTCAGATTTGTTGATTTAATCTGTTCCAGTATCCAATCAAAATATTCCCAGTGGTCTGTGCCGATTATAATTTCACCATTGTTGGTTAAATATTTAGACAATAAATTTAAAAAATCTGCGGATAATAATCGGCGTTTTTCATGTCTGGCCTTGGGCCAGGGGTCGGGGTGCAGAACCCAAATTTGTTCAAATTTCGAATCGGTTGTGCGCAGGAAATCACGGACGTCATCTGCCCAGATGCGAATGTTTTTATATTCGTCCATAACCCGATTCGTTTTTTCGTCTGTTATTGCAGACAGCAGGCTTGCCACGCCGTTCATAAATGGTTCGGCGCCAACAATGATTTTTTCCGGATTTGCGCGCGCCAGGTCGCGCACATGTTCGCCCGCACCAAATCCAATTTCCAAAATGTCGCCCGATGCCGGTTTTAATGTTGGCAACAGGTTTTCAACCAGCCCGTTTTGACGGGCAGATAATTTTTTGCCATGGCGACGTCCAAATGTTCTTATTTCTTGTTTTTCCATATATTTAGTATAGAATTGGGTAATTAAAAACACAAGGAATATATAGATATGAAAGAGTTTCCAAAAGAGTTAATTGTTGGAAAATATCGTTTAAAACTGTTGCCGGCGTCTATGTCGCTGGCCTGTGAGTTGTATAATGTGTTCGTATCTGATGCGGAAAATCTGTTTTTCTGGATGCCAAGTGGTTTGCCAAAGTCGGTAGATGATGTTTTTAATGATTTGGTTAGTTATGATACTGATAAACAGTATTGCATGTATTATACATATGATAAAGACGTCTTGTTGGGGCAGATTGGCTTTTCACGAATTGGTTGGCGGCATGGTGTTGGTACAATTGGGTATTGGTTGAAAAAAGAAGCACGTGGCAAAGGTGTTGTTAGATCTATATTACCAGAGATAGAGCGATTAGGGTTTGAAACATTTGAATTACGAAAATTAATTATCGAGTGTGATGGTAAAAATATGCCCAGTCGTAAAATCGCAGAAAAAAATGGATACACGCTGGATGCGTTTTGTCGCCAAGATATTATATGGCCGGATGGGACGATACGTGATAATTGTGAATATTCAAAATTAAAATCAGAATGGGAAAAAGGAAAACAAAGATGAGAACGGGTTTATCAAAAGATTTAATTGCACGTGTGTTGGGCGGCGCACCAAAATATACTATTGCAGAGTTGGAAGAAAAATTCCCAGTACGTAATCTGGGCGAAGGGGTTAAAGTGACACGATTCGCCCCCAGTCCAACAGGCTATATGCATTTGGGTAATTTGTATAGTGCGCTGATTAGTTATAAGTTGGCACAACAGTCAGGTGGTGTGTTCTTGTTACGTATTGAAAATACAGATACAAAGCGTGAAAATAAAGATGCAGTTGATATTATCATAAATTCGTTGGCTGAATTTGGAATTACGTATGAAAACGATCCGGTGTATGGACCATATTATCAATCAGAACGTAAAGATATTTATCATTCTGTGGCGGCAGATTTATTGGCACGTGGGTTGGCATATCCGTGCTTTTTAACCCAGGAAGAAATGGACGAAATTCGTGAAAATCAAAAAGCGGCAGGTTTTGCAACGGGGATTTATGGTGAATGGGCACGTGATCGTGATTTAACCGAAGAAGAAATTATTGCATATCTGGATAAGGGGTTGGTGCCGTCAATTCGTTTGTATTCAATGGGTAATCCAGAACAGCGTATTTTCTGCAAAGATGCGGTGCGTGGGTCGCTGTCTGTGCCAGAACATAATGAAGATACTGTTTTAATTAAATCTACGGATGGGTTGCCAACGTATCATTTTGCACACTTGTGTGATGATCACTTTATGCACACAACACATGTTGTTCGTGATGAGTCTTATTTTGGAACGTTTGCAATGCATGTTCAGATGTTTCGTATGATGGGCTGGGAATTGCCTGCATATGTTCATATTGCGACATTGGATAAGATTGATGAAGAAACAGGCAAGCAAAGAAAATTGTCAAAGCGTAAAGACCCAGAGGCAAATGTTGCATTTTTCTTGGAAGCGGGTTGGCCAGTTGAATCTGTGATTGAATATCTGGGAAATATTTTGGCGCCAGGATATGAAGAAGCAAAAGTAAAAGGCCAGGTTAAATCGTTCTGGGATTACGAAATGCGTCCAAAGAAAATGCCGGTATCTGGGTCGTTGTTTGATATGAAAAAGTTGGAATGGTGGGCCAAGGAATTTATTGGCAGTCTGCCGGTGCCGGAATTGGTTGCGCGTGTTGTGCGCTGGGCCAATGAATATGGTACGGACGCAAACAAAATGCAGGTCGCAGATGTGGATTATCTGACAGGTGTTTTGGGAATTGAACGCGATAATCCAAAGCGTGTGCGCAAGGACTTTATCACCTGGTCACAGACACTGGAAAATGTTGCATTTTTCTGGGATGAATTGTTTGTGGCAAATACAGAATATGAATTTAATCGTGATGCGTTGCGTGCATTTTTGGAAACGTATAATCCGGCAGATGATAAAGATGCATGGTGGGCGAAGATTGTTGCCGTTGCAGAATCATTGGGCATTAAAAATGGCGATGTGGCGATGAATCTGCGTGTGGCATTGTCGGGCCGTACAAATACACCAGACCTGTATTCCATTATGTCGGTTATGGGTGGTGCGCGTGTAATTGACAGAATTCAAAAGGCGATAAAATGACACAGACAAAACGGGCACGGGTGCGTGCGGTAAAAAAAGATGAACATGGGTTGCGCCTGTTAAAGGTTTTGCGTGCAACGGGATTGTTCCGTTGGGAAAAGCCCAGCACGCACGCAGAAGAGGTTGTTAATATCTTAACCCATGGGATTGGTATTGGCCTGGCGATTGCGGCATTAACGTTGTTAGTGGTCTTTGCGGGGATTAAGGGTGACGCATGGGCGATTGTGTCGTGTGCGATTTTTGGGGTCACAATGATAACGTTGTATTTTGGTTCAACAATGTGTCATGCAACAATTGGCAAGAAATCAGAATGCTTTTTCGAAGTGTGGGATAGTGTTGCAATCTATGCGTTGATTGCGGGGACCTATACGCCGTTTTTGTTGGTGAATCTGCGCGGGATTGTTGGTTGGACTGTGTTTGGTATTCTGTGGGCGATTGTGTTGTTTGGATCGTACATGAAAATCCGTAATCCAAAACAACAACCAAAATGGATGGTTGGTTTATATGTCGCCATGGGATGGACGTTGTTGTTTATATTGCCTGCGATGATTCGGAATATTCCAGAACGCGGATTGTGGTTTATTTTGGCAGGTGGTTTGGCATACACAATTGGTGTGATATTCTATCTGTGGCGGCGTATGAAATTTTCGCATGCGGTGTGGCACTTGTTTGTAATTGGGGGCAGTGTTTGCTTCTTTTTTGCAGTACTGTTTGGTTCCATATTAGATTTTTAAATTAAGGAGTATTTTATGTCATTTGAAGTAGATCCAGATAAGAAAATTCCGTTTGTTAAGGTGAATAATGTAAGATTGGTGGATTTGTCAAAGAAAGTATCGTGTGATGGGTGTGATGAAAACTGCGAAATTGATATGGGTGTTAAATGCGGACCGGTTGAGACAAAGTTTAATAATAGGACATTGAATATAAAATTAGTAATGAATATAGGAAATGTCGAGATGTTTGAAATTCCAAGTCATATGTGGCGCGAATTAAGTGTGGGACATGGAAAGTATATTACAATGGCGCCAGAAGTGACACAAGCGCAGTTTAATCGTGCGTTGGAATTATGTACGACATGTAAAAAATATAAAAGTCGATAATCGGCTTTGTTGTAGTAGATGGGGTAAATATAAATCATCTTGATTTTGTCAAGAAATAGGTTTATTATGATGGATATGAAGTTATTGAATATTTTCTTTACAACAACTACTACAACCCCGTTGGGGGTGTAATTTCTGTTTGCGGTAAAACGCGTATCTACTTATAATTAAAAAATCAAAAAGTTAAATAATAAAAAAGCATAAGGATATATGTTATGTCGTATGATATTGAATTGATTCGTCATTCGCTGGCGCACGTTATGGCGGCGGCCGTTAAAAAATTGCACCCAGATGTTAAGTTTGCGGGTGGGCCGGCAATTGAAAACGGGTTCTATTATGATTTTGATACAGATTATCGTTTTTCCGAAGAAGACTTTGCGAAAATTGAAAAGGAAATGCGGGATTTAATCAAATCAAATGGACGTTTTGAACAGCGTAATGTTTCGCTGGCAGAGGCCAAGGAAATCTTTGCCGCACAGCCATATAAAATGGAATGGTTGAATGAGTATGATGCGAAGGGCGAAGATTTATCAATCTATACTTTCCGTGATTTCGTTGATTTGTGTCGCGGGCCACACGTTGAATCTTCCAAAGATTTACCACGCGACGCCTTCAAAATCCGCAGTGTGGCGGGCGCGTATTGGAAGGGGGATGCGAAAAATAAAATGTTACAACGTATCTATGTTGATGCGTTCGCAACAAAAGAAGAATTGGATAATTTCTTGAAAATGCAGGAAGAAGCCGCCGCGCGTGATAATCGCAAACTGGGCAAAGATATGGATTTGTTCCACTTTGAACCAGAATATGCGCCGGGCGCGGTGTTCTGGCATGATAAAGGGTACAAAATGTATCGCAAGTTGATTGAATTTGTTCGCCGTCGTCAAGAATTGGCTGGATATCAGGAAATTTCAACACCGGCGGTTATGGACAGATGTTTGTGGGAACGTTCGGGCCACTGGGCAAAATATGGGGAACACAATTATTCCGGTAAAACCCAAGACGGCAAGGTGTTTTGTATTAAACCAATGTCTTGTCCGGGTGGTATGCTGGTCTTTGGGCATGGGTTGCGTTCGTATAAAGATTTGCCATTATATATGGCTGAATTTGGCAAGGTTCATCGCTATGAAGCGGCGGGTGGTTTGTCCGGTATTTTGCGCGTTCGTGAATTTACCCAGGACGATGCGCATATTTTCTGTACAGAAGAACAGTTAGAAGAAGAAGTTGTAAAAATCCTGCGCTTTATCAAGGATATTTACGGCAAATTTGGATTTGATAAAATTACGATGAAATTGGCCACACGCAAGGAATCTGAGTTCCGTATCGGGTCGGATGAAATCTGGGACAAGGCAGAAGGCGCATTAAAGCATGCGCTGGAATCAAACGGTATTGAGTTTGAAATTGCCGAAGGGGACGCGGCGTTCTATGGGCCTAAAATTGATAACTATCTGCGCGATTCGATGGGGCGCGTATGGCAGTGTGGAACCGTTCAATTGGATATGAATCTGCCGGAACGTTTTGATTTGAGTTATGTTGGCGAAGATGGTGAAAAGCATCGCCCAATTATGTTGCATCGTGCAATGTTGGGGTCAATTGAACGCTTTATGGGAATCTTGCTGGAATCAACGGGGGGCAATTTGCCACTGTGGCTGAGTCCAGAACCAGTTGTTGTTGCACCAATTTCTGAAAAACATGCAGAATATGCAAAAGAAGTGGTGGCGGCGTTGCGCGCAGTTGGTGTAAATACGCGTGCCGATTTGCGCGATGAAAAGGTTAATTATAAAATCCGTGAATTATCATTGGCCAAAACACCAATAATTGCCGTTGTTGGTGAAAAAGAAGCCGCGGATAAAATGGTGACGTTGCGTCGTTTGGGTGTAGAAAAGCAAGAATCTATGCCACTGGCAGAATTTGTGCAGATGATGCAAGATAGTGTCAAAATGCCTTTGTAAAAATAATGGGGCAGGGTAAAAAACTGCCCCATAAAAATAAGAAGGGGGAAATGCGATGAAAAAAGTAATTCTTGTAATTGCGTTGGCGGTGGTGCCGATGATGGTGACGGGGTGCGCAAAAAAGTGCGAAGTGGAACCAATTGTCGAAGAAAATCATAAACTGATTGTGCCACCAAATTTTGGACAAATGCCAAAATAATATTTTACGTCAAAGCATTTTGTCTTTGGCGTTTTTTATGATATAATGTCCATAATGAAATATGGGGGGACCTGATATGAATGATGACAACTTGGACTTATTAGATTTAGACGATAACTCATCTATGGATGCGTTGCCAGATGCGGCGCCGTTTGCAGCGCCACGCCCAAAGAAACCATGGTTGCTGTTGTCAATCGGGTTGGTGGCGATTGTTTTATCGACGTATATTATTGTTAAATTTGCCGGCGATTCGTCATCTTCATCAATAGAGGTGGATTTAGATGCGCCTGCAGTGGTTGTCGAAGGGGCAGGTGTCCCAGTTGATATGAATGTGATGCCACCGGTTCAGCCGGTTCAGGTGGCGCCAAATCCACAACCTGCGCCAGCGGCAAAGCCAGCACCGAAACCACAGCCTGTGGCGCAACCACAGCCTGTACAGCCAACGGCGGGTGTGCCAGTGCGTGTTGTCGAAGAACGTAAAGAGGTGACATTTAATCCGGCCGCGGCACCAAAGGTAGCCACCCCACAGCCAGTTGCAAAAAAGCAAGAGGCAGCCGCAAAGCCAGCGGTGAAAAAAGCGGCGCCAAAACCCGCGGCAAAGCCAGTGGTTGCTAAACCGGCGGCAGGGTGGTATGTACAGTTTGGATCATACAGCAGTCGTGCATTGGCAGAAAATGCACAGCGTCAGATTCGTGCCGCACACCAGAGTTTGTTTGTAGGCCAGCAATTTGTTATCTTGGCGGCGCAGTTGAAAAATGGGACAACAACATACAGATTGCGTGTCGCGTTCCAGAATGCAAGTGATGCAAATGGATTCTGTCGAAATGCAAAGTCCGATGGTTTGGATTGCTATGTTGCAAAATAATTAAAAGGATAAAAAATGTTTGGACGTTTTGGTTGGGCAGAAATTCTGGTTATTGTTGTTTTGGTTCTGATTTTGTTCGGATCAAACAAGATTCCAGGAATGATGAAAAATTTGGCAGATGGGCTGAATATATTTAAAAAGGAATTAAAAGACGATAAGAAAAAGTCTGAACCAAAAAAGGAAGCACCAAAAAAACAGGTGGCAAAAAAGAAACCTGTGGCACGCAAGGTCGTGAAAAAGAAATAAAAATCCCCCGTTCTGGGGGATTTTTTATCCACGGCGCTGTTCGTATTCTTCTTGTTCTTCGATGGTCATGGTGGCCAATGGGCGGGCCAGCATGCGTTGCAGACCGATTTCGTCGCCTGATACAACGCTGAAGCCAAATGTGCCGTTTTCGATTCTGTCCAGGGCGGCATTTATTTTCTGTAATAATTTATTGTTGCGTTCGGACATGCGTAAATCCATTGTAATGTCTTGATTATATGATGCGTTGTCCGATTCGTCGCCAACACCAACCGCTTCGGTTTTGTCGGCAAGGCGTACCGCATTAAGAACCGAATCGTGATCGCTGGTCAGTTCTGCTTTTTGTGCAGATAGTGTTTGATAAAAATATGCCAATTGTTCAGGACACATGTATGGTTCTGATTTCTTGGGCTTGTAATTAGATGGCAATTCTAGGGTTTTGTAGTTTAGTTTGCTCATTGTAATTAGCCTTTTAATTCTTGTATCCATTGGATAAGTGTTTCTTCGTCCATGACGCCGGTGCGGGCCTCGATTAATTCGCCATTTTTAAATGCCAATATGCTGGGGATGCTGCGGATTCCGTATTTTGCAGGCGTACGTCGGTTTGCCTCGTCAATTTCAAATTTTACAAATGTTGCGTCAGAAACTTTATTAGATGCAGACTCAAAAATCGGGCCGAACATACGGCATGGACCACACCAAGATGCCCAAAAATCAACCAGTGTAATGCCGTTGCCAATTAATGAATCGAATGTTGTGTCGTTTGCGTGTTCTAGTGCCATCTTTTTTCTCCTTCGTTATTGATATTTGGCAAGAGTGTATTATAATCAAATGAAAAAGCAAGAGAAAACATAAAATGAATAAAATCATATACTTAGATGCGGCGGCCAGTTATCAAAAAACAGATGCGGTAATTGATGCACAAATCGATTTTTTGCAAAATAAATATGCAAATTCTGGACGGGGTGTTTGTGCGCGCGCGGTGGCGGTTGATGATATGGTGGCACGTAGTCGGGCACGTGTTGCAGGTTTTATAAACGCACGGGCGGACCAGGTCGTCTTTACGTCGGGCACAACAGATGGGATGAATTTAATTGCAAATATGTTGCCAATGTCGGCAAGAACAAAATTGTTGGTGTCTGATTTAGATCATCATAGTGCCAGATTGCCTTTTGCACAGCGTATAGAAGATAAAGCAGGGCGTGTGTTTGTATGTGGATTAAATGCAGAATATGATATTGATATAGATAATATTCCATATGCAGATATTTTTGTTATAACGGCGATGTCTAATGTAATGGGGCGACCACAGAATGTCGCAGAAATTATTAGGGCGGCGCGTGAAAAAAATCCAGATGTGATAACTGTTGTCGATGCGGCGCAATTTGTTGTGCATGAAAAAATAGATGTGTTTGCATGGGATTGTGATTTTATGTGTTTTTCTGGGCATAAAATAGGTGCAGATACAGGATTGGGAATTTTATATATAAAAAATCCGAATCGGTTTATGCCTGTAAAATTTGGTGGCGGGATGTTGCGCCGTATTCAAGATGATGGGCAATTAGTCTTGATGGATGCACCAGACGTTTTTGAAGCAGGGACGTTGCCACTGACGCAGATTGCAGGACTGATTCCGGCAATAGATGCACTGGAACATAATCGGCCTGATTTAAATTTGATAAAATATATGTATGATGAATTGTCGCAAATCAATCGTGTAAAGATATTAACCATGCGTGATGCGGCACTATTGACATTTGTGGTCGATGGGATGCATGCGTTGGATTTTGGGGCACTAATTGGGGCGCGTGGTGTGTGCGCCCGTGTCGGTAATATGTGTGCGTCGTGGGTGCATAAACTGTTGGGGATAAATGGTTCGGTGCGTTTGTCTGTTGGTGGATATAATACCATGGATGATGTGCGTCAGGCGGTGCAATATATTAAAGAAGTGTTAAAATGAACTTTACAAAAGACGATATTATCAGTGCGTTAAAAACAGTATATGATCCTGAAATCCCAGTTAATATTTGGGATATGGGTTTGATATATGATATAAAAATATCAAATACAGATGTTGTTATTAAAATGACTTTTACTAGCCCAACCTGTCCGATGATGGAAGAATTGATGCAACAGGTTAATTCTGTGGTTCAGGCAGTGACAGGTGATGTGCCAGTGCGTGTGGAATTGGTTTGGGATCCACCGTGGGATTTGTCGCGTATGTCAGATGCCGCACGGTTGGAATTAGATTTAACAAATCAAGGATGGTAGGTGTATGACATATCAAGATATGAAAAATGCCCTGATGATGGTGGATAATCCGGTTGCGCGTTTGGAATTGGTTATGGATTTTGGGGCTGCATTGCCGCCTGTGCCGGATGATGCGGAATGTCATGAAATTCATGGATGTGCATCTTTTGTGCAAATTTGCAGACGGGGAACAAATTTTTTTGCCACGGCTGATTCTGCGTTGGTGCGTGGTGTTGTGGCGCTAATTGTTGCAATGGTTGATGGAAAAAGCCCAGATGAAATTCGTAAAATGGATATTTGGACAGAATTTGCAGGACTAAATTTAAACCTGGGGGCCGGACGATTAAACGGGGTTAATTCTATGATTCGTTTTTTGCAGAATTTATGATAAAATGCATCTGATAGGTATGTGGCGAGAGGGATTATGAACGAAGACGAAAAAATGTTTCAGATTGGTCTGTGGGCGATGGGAATCATGATGATGGTGACTGTCGGATTGCAGGTTTGCTTTCGGACACAGCATCGTACCAGAAATAGTGTGCGTCGCGAAATTGTTCAAACGCAACAGGCGATTGCCGTCGCACAGGCGAATTTTGCCGCATATGTGCGCCCTGAAATTCTGAGAAATTTGGTGGTTAGTGTTGCACCAAAATCAGAAGTGGTCAGTTTCCAAAAATCAGTCGCAATACAGGATTTACCAAATAAAGAATTGTGATGTTTGAAGTTGGCAAAGATATTTCTAGGTTTGCAATGAATGGGCGCGAAATGGACACGTCTGCGCGTGGGCGTGTGCGCTTTATGTATCAGGTGTTTAAGTGGGCGTTCCTTGTGTTCGCGGGATGGACGCTGTGGTATGGAATTCAGGGGACAGATAAGACGCGTTTGGCCGGTGCGGATGGTCAATGGATTGTGCAACGCGCAGATATCGTCGATAGAAATGGTGACATTTTGGCGAAAAATGTTGTGTCTGGGCATATTATGCTGCGTACAAATGCGGTTAAAGATAGGGATGCGGTTGCGCAAGTAATTCACCAGGCCATGCCATACGAATATTCGTTGGCAGATGCGTTAAAGTTGGTTAATTCTAATAAAAGTTTTATGTATTTGAAAAAATATGCCAGTGATGCCCAGCGGGATATTGTTAAGAAAGCAAAGTTGGAAGGATTGGAAGTCGAAAATGTTCAAACGCGCAGATATCCAAAACGTCGATTGTTTTCGCATGTCGTCGGTTTCGTGGGCAGTGATGGACATGGGTTAGAAGGGGTAGAGCGTAAATATGATGAATATTTAAGTGAAAATACAGATCCATTGCGTTTGTCTGTTGATTCAAGAATTCAGGCCGTATTCTATGAGCAGTTGTCATATGCAATGCAAAAATATCAGACGAAAGCGGCGATGGGAATGCTGATGAATTCCAGTACGGGCGAGATTATCGCAATGGTGTCGTTGCCTGATTTTGATCCGGAAAATTTGTCTGCAGATCCGGTGGCAAATCGATTGTTTAAGCCAATGCGAAGCGTGTTTGAAATGGGGTCTATATTCAAAATATTTAATACTGCGTTGGCATTGGAAAATGGAATCGATGTCGAAAAAGAATATTTCGTTGCAAAACCATTTCCAATACATGATAAATTTGGGCGGGTTGCAAAATATATTACCGATATTCGCAGTTTTAAACCACCACGCCCAAGTATTAATGTAGAAGAAATTATGGTGCATTCTTGTAATGTTGGCAGTGCGCAGATTGCATTGGAATTGCCCGATGGGGCGCAAAAAGAATTCTTTGAAAGATTACATATGGACAAGGCTTTAAATCTGGAAATGGGGCGTACTGAAAACAGTATTCCGCAACGCAAGTGGGGGCCGGTAGAACGTGCAACAGTGGCGTTCGGCCAGGGGTATGCAGTTACGCCAATGCATTTAATGCTGGCTGTGAATGCGGTGACAAATGGGGGTATCTATGTTTATCCGACGCTACAGCGGCGTGGTGCAGACGATTTGCGTGTGCGGGGCGAACGTGTGTTGGCAGATGAAATTTCTGCAAAATTGCGCCCGATTATGTTGCGTGTCGCAGAAGAGACGAGTGGAAAAAAAGCCAGGGTTGCAGGTATTCAAATTGGTGGTAAAACCGCAACTGCAGAAAAATATACAAATGGAAAAATTGATAAAAAACGTAATATTACGGCCTTTGCAGGAATATTCCCCGCCAATGCACCGCAATATACTATATTGGTTGTTTTGGATGAACCACAGGGAACAAAAGAATCATGGGGGTGGCGTACGGCTGCGTGGAATGCGGTGCCAACAACGGGAAAAATTCTTGATAGTATCCTGCCGTTGCTATTTGAATAATTTTTGATTATAATACTCTTGATAATAAAAAAAAGAGTATAGCGTGAGAAAGATAGTGGATAAATCCATGCTGGGTAAAGCATGGGTGACGGTGCAGGAAGATTGTGTTTTTGATAACCAGGCAGTAAAAGATAATTTGGTCCAGAAAATTTTACAAAGTCGTGGTGTCATAGGTGATGATAACGTCAAAAAATTTCTAAACCCAAGTATCAAAGAATATATGCCAGATCCGTCTGTGTTGATGGATATGGATGTGGCTGCGCGTGTCATCGCAGATGCGGTGCAAAATAATTATAAGATTGCAATATATGGGGATTATGATGTTGATGGAATCACATCAACTGCAATTTTTGTGAAATATTTGCGTGCGCTGGGTACAGATGTGGTATGGCACCTGCCAACGCGCGAGGGTGAAGGGTATGGGTTAAACGTTGCAGCGGTTGAAGATATTGCGCACCAGGACGTAAAACTGATTGTGACAGTTGATTGTGGTATCAGCGGTCTGCAAGAGGTTGCGTTTGCAAAAAAATTAGGAATGCAGGTTGTTGTGACGGATCATCATTCGCCAGATGCAATATTGCCGGATGCAGATGCGGTTGTTAATCCAAAGCGTGCAGATGATACATCCGGATTGTCGTATTTGGCGGGTGTTGGTGTTGCGTTCTTGACGTTGGTTGCGCTTAATCGTGAATTGAAATCCCGTGGTGGTGGGATGGATAATTCAGAATTGATGAATTATATGGACTTAGTTGCACTGGGGACGATATGCGATACGATGCCGCTGGTGGGGTTAAATCGCGCATTTGTGACGACAGGATTAAAAGTCTTAGGTTTGCGACAAAATCTGGGGTTGCGTGTGTTGATGGATGTCGCGGGTATAAAAAAACCATCTGTGTATGCCGCAGGATTTGCATTGGGGCCACGACTGAATGCGGCGGGGCGTTTGGATTCAGCAGCGCCGGCGTTGGAATTGTTGCTGACGGATAATCCATTGATTGCCAATGATTTAGCACATAAATTGCATGATATGAATCAGGAGCGTATTGATATTCAAAATGCAATTATGTTGCGCGCCCAGGAAATGGCAGAAGATTGTTGCGCCAAGGGTTGTTGCAGTCTGTTTATATGTGGTGATAATTGGCATGGCGGTGTTATGGGGATTATTGCGGGACGATTGAAAGATAAGTTTAATTTGCCGTCATGTGTTGCAACCAAATCTGATGGTGTTATAAATGGGTCGGGCCGTTCGATTGCTGGAATCGATTTGGGTAAAATAATTCATGATGCGCTGGCGGCGGGTGTTATTTCTGAAGGCGGTGGTCATGCAGCAGCGGCAGGTTTTTCGTTGGATGCCGGAAATGAAGATAAGTTTTGTCAGTTCTTGGAACAGGCGGTGAAAGAACAACTAAATGGTGAAATGCCTGCGCCAGAAGTACAGGTGGATGCGGAATTGGATTCTGGGGCCGCCAGTATGAAATTGGTAAATAGATTGGCGGGGTTGGAACCATTTGGCCAGGGAAATCCAGAGCCGGTGCTGGTATTACATGGGGCGGTATTGCGACATGCAACCATTATGGGCAGTGGCGCACACTTGCGCGGGACTGTTAGTACCAGCAGTGGTGCCCAATTACAATTTGTTGGGTTTAATTTAGTTGGTACGCCGGTTGGTGATTTTCTGCTGGACGATGTAAATACAAATACTAAAATAATGATGTTGGGACGATTAAAAGAAAATGAATATAATGGTCGTGTCAATGCGCAGTTTTTCTTGGAAGATATAGCGATATAATATTATGGATAATAAAGTAAAAGAATTTTTTAATGTAATAAAAAACGCAAAATCTGTTGCGATTATGGGACATAAAAATCCTGATGGCGATTCGTTGTGCAGTGTGTTGGCGTTGGCGCGTTTGATTGAATTAAATTTTGGTATAAAACCTGTGTGTGTGTATGATGGGAATATTCCTGATTGTTTAGATGGGGTGCCGTTGCGAACGCGGATTAAGTATTTTGAACGTGTGGATTTATCACAGATTTTTGATGTAGCGATTGTTCTGGATTACGGTAACCCAATTCATATTGGTGGTGCGCAACTAATTGTAGATAATGCGCGGTTTATTGCAGAAATCGATCATCATAAAAATGATAATAATGTCGGAACGTTGTGTTTAAATGATACTGGGGCGGCTGCAACAGCAGAGATTGTTTATCAAATGATGAAGTCCCAAGAATTGAAGTACGATATTAATGTGGCAAAGTTATTGGCGGTCGGAATTCTGACAGATACAGGTAATTTTAAATTTGTTAGACGTGGAAACGCGTTACGGATAATGGCTGATTTGGTCGATTATGGGGTCAATATTCGTGAATTAATCGAAATGATGAATAATAAACCACGCAAAACAGTGCAGTTAGAAGCGCGTACTGCGGCAACAGCAGAATTCTTTTATCATCATCGTTTGGCGCTGGCGACGATTTGTAAAAAGGATTATAAACATCTGGATGGGCGTGGTGAAACTGTGTTGAATTTGTTGGGACAAATACAGGGTGTGGATTACATAGTTTTATTGAAGGAACAAAAGGCGGAACAAATTGGTGTGTCTATTCGCAGTCGCAGCAAACCAATAAATCACATTGCAGAAAGTCTGGGGGGCGGTGGTCATCAGCTGGCTGCGGGTGCTGTTGTGAAAGATACACTGGAAAATGTTCGGGCTAAGGTTTTGGAATTGTTTAGGGGAGAGTAGGGATATGAAAAAATTATTTGTAATATTTGCTGTTTTGTTGTGTAGTGTGGCAAACGCCGCCGTTGATAATGCACTGGTCGATAAGGCAGAAAAATATTTAAATTCCATAACGGGTCTAAGTGGTGATTTTGTTCAAACTGCAAATGGCAAACAGCAAGATGGTGTGTTCGCGATGTTGCGGCCAGGGCGGGTTAGATTGGATTATAAAAATATGCCTGTGCAGTTGATTGCGGATGGTAAAGATTTATATTTCTTTGATAAATCGTTGGATCAAATTACAACAGTACCAATTACCAGTACGCCGGCAGGAATTCTGATTCGTAAAAATGTTGATTTGAAAAATGCAGATATCGCCGTTGTTGAAACAAATGAATATAAAAATTCTTTTTCTTTGCAAATGAATCTGCGTGGTCAAGAAGGACTGGGGTATATGGTGGTGGTTTTTGATAAAAGCCCCGTAAAACTTAGTTCTTGGACGGTTGTTGATGCAACAGGCGCCACGACAGATGTTGCATTTCGGGGATTAAAGGAAAAAACAAATTTTGGAAAAGATTATTTCCAGATTGGGCGACATAAAACAGTTAGCACCAATGGTGGCGACGATTATTATGATTAAAAATGTTTGGAATTAGTTGGACTGAATTTTTAGTGATATTGATTGTGGCAATATTGGTATTGCCTGCGCGGATGTGGCCGGATGTTGCGCGTTTCTTGGCCCAGGTGGTTAAATTTGTGCGGCGCCTAATATGGAAAATAACAGATGCGTCAGAAAATATTCGTAATCAGATAGATTTGGAACAGCCAATTGATGAAATTATTCATGCAACGACCGATGATGTTCTGGCGGAATTTTCAACAGTAATCCCAAAAGCAAAGCGGGCGCGTGCCGTTAAGAAAAAGGCGGCTAAAAAATGAAAAATATGACACTGGTTCAGCATTTTTCAGAATTGCGCAGACGTATGTTATGGGCGTTGTTAATTGGTGTGCTGGCATTTATATGCGGGTGGTTTATTGCCCCACAATTACAACTGTTTTTGACGATGCCTTTGTTGGGTGTGTGGCGTGACGGGGCGTTGCTATATGCGGGGCTGTCTGATGGGTTGATGATACAGTTTTCGTTGGCGGGATTATTTGCATTATTTGTTATGTTGCCGGTGTTGCTGTGGCATATATGGGCATGGATTGCACCAGGACTTA
This sequence comes from Alphaproteobacteria bacterium, assembly GCA_017403085.1. Classification (GTDB taxonomy): domain Bacteria; phylum Pseudomonadota; class Alphaproteobacteria; order Rs-D84; family Rs-D84; genus Enterousia. Next base: position 20,706 of record JAFQOQ010000021.1, on the reverse strand, counting down.
AAAACAATGAACGCAAATTTATTTGGCCAATGTTAGTTATGTCGCCAATTTTATTCTTGATGGGGGCGGCGTTTGCGTTTTGGGTATTATTACCAATTGTGTTTAAATTCTTTGTAGATTTGAATCAGGGCGCGCCAGTGCCAAGTGTGATGTTGCCTGCGGCACGTGATTATTTGTCTTTGGCAATTGGTATGCTGAAAATTTTTGGAATCGCATTTCAATTGCCGCTGGTTTTAGTGTTGTTAAACAGACTTGGGATATTGCCCCGTACCCGTGTTGTAAAATTTCGCAGGTATGCAATTGTTGGAATTGTTATAGTTGCAGCAGTCTTGACGCCCCCAGATGTTGTGTCACAAATTTTGTTGGCATTGCCAATGTGGTTGTTGTTTGAATTTAGTATTTTATTTATGCGTCACGAATGATTTTGTGATATAATAAGTTTGTGAAAAATTTCGTTTGGATTTTTTCTGGTCTGTCGTTGTTGATGGTGGCGTGTGATTTGCAGCCACGTATTTTGTCATTGCCAGATGATGTCGGTCAGTTTATTTCACAGCGTTATCCGGCATTGTTGGCGGACCCTAATACCCAGCCAGAGATTTATAATTCTGCGGCAACTGACTATGGATTATATGCGTCGCCTGATTTATACGGGACATTTAATGCGACTGATGAATATGTAATGTATGCCAGTGTTGATGATTATGTTGTGCCACCACAAGTGACAGATGATGCAGTAGATGCGGATGTGACATCTGGTACAGATGAAGCAGATTATTTAACGGTGCCAACATATGGTGGTTATGGGACAGTGGCCAATGTGGCGCATGATGATGTGTTGGCGATTAATAAACCAAATGCAGGTGTTCAGGCAACAAAACGTGTGGCCCTGCGTGAAGTGACTGTGGCGTCTGGGGATACGCTATATTCATTATCGCGAAAGTATGCAGTGCCTGTTAATGATTTGGCGGTGATGAATAATCTGTCTGCGCCGTTTAATTTGTCTGTTGGGCAAAAAATACGCGTGCCAGATTTGCAAAATGCGATGCAACCTTCATCTGTAAATAGCAAAGTGAAGCAATCGGGTGTGGCGCAATCGGCTAAAAAAGCGACGACAACAAGTGCGCCTGCGACGTCAGCAAAGAAGACGCAAATTGCAAAGCCAAAGGAAAAAATATCGTCAGACCCAAGTAAAAAATTGCCAAAGATTGGTGCGCGATCGTCATCTAAGTTTAGTTGGCCTGTGCGTGGCAAGGTTTTGTCTGATTATGGGGCAAAATCTAATGGGTTGTTTAATGATGGGGTTAATATTGCTGCAAAGCGCGGAACGGCGGTTGTGGCGGCAGAAAATGGTGTTGTGGCATATGCAGGTAATGAAGTAAAAGGTATGGGAAATTTGATTATTATTCAACACTCGGATGGTTGGATGACGGTGTATGCGCATCTGGATTCAATGACGGTGCGACGTGGCGCAAAGGTTAATGTCGGGCAAAAAATTGGAACGATTGGTAGTACTGGCAAGGTTGATACACCGCAATTGCACTTTGAAATTCGCAAGGGAACCAAGGCGTATAATCCGTCACAATATTTAAAGAAATAGGGCGTATGGGAATATATAAATCTGTTTTGTTCGTTGCAGGATAATATATATCTTGATAGTGCGCGGACAAAATTGGTGCAACAATATAATCACGTGTTGGCCCCAGAGGGATCGACGTCTGAGGCTGATTGTTATTTAGTGTCGGGTACGTATTATGATGCACTGGGGGCGTTTATGATAGTAGATAGCCCAATATGTAATTTTTAGATTGATAATTATAAAAACTTGCATTTCGTAGAAAAATGTCTATAATTAGCCCCGTCTTGTGAAAAGAATCAGTTCTGGATGCGTAGCTCAGTTGGTAGAGCAACTGACTCTTAATCAGTGGGTCCAGGGTTCGAGTCCCTGCGCGTCCACCAGAAATAACGGCCACGAAAGTGGTCGTTTTTTATGGTATGGACATAGCGGACGAGAACCTAAAAGGGTTCGGAACGTCAGTTGGCAAGAACAAGCATGTGCGAAGTTCGCGCCATACGTAGTGAAAGGGGCCCATGGAGCGAAGACGAACATGGGAATATACAGTCCCTGCGCGTCCACCAGAAATAACGGCCACGAAAGTGGTCGTTTTTTTTTGTTTGTTTTGTGAATTTTAAACAGGGATTCATACCTATGCAAATGTTGATTGTGGATTGATAGAATTAAAATGCTGACATGAAACTTTGATGAAAACAAAAACACAAAAGGAGAAGAAATGAAAAAGTTAGCAATTTCAACACTGGCCGTGCTGATTGCGTGTCCTGCATTCGCTGGGATGAATCATCCTGACCAAGGCAGTAGTTGGCAAATGTGGGGCTTGGATCCATACATTGGCCTGCGTGGCGGTATGAGCTATTCAAACCTGAACTATAACTTTAACGGTAATAAAGAATCTATGACCGATTTTATATTCCAGGGTCGTGCCGCATTAGGTTTAGAAGTATGCGATAAAGTACGTTCTGAAATCGAATGGTCTTATTTTGGTAAATTATCTGACTCGCAAGATTTTGGCACAGGAGTAGGTACAGTTGATGTAGAAGCAAAAATGCAAACATTGTTGTGGAATACATTTATGGAATTCGGTTCATATAAAATTGTACGTCCATTCGTAGGTGTCGGTGCGGGTATCGCAATGACAGATGTTGAACGATCTGGCAGCTTGATTGATCGTAAAAGCAAGGACGAAACGCGTTTCGCAGCCCAGGGTTCGTTGGGTATGACGTTTGATATGGAACGCTTTGCGGTTGATGTCGCAGCACGTTATACATACATTGATATCAATTCAGGGTTGCATAACTTTGGCGGTGACGTCGGTATTAGATTTATGTTCTAATAAAATGCCCCACTTGTGGGGCATTTTTTTGTAAAAAACTTGACCCCAAAAAATAAAAAAATTATAATCTGCGTCGCACAAAAAATAATAACTAAGATTAACAACGCGCAGTGTTTGCACACATAAGTCCAGTTGCAGACACTGTTTTTTTATGGAGGAAGTAAAATGAATAAATATCCGCAAAATTTATTGGAAGCATTGATTTCTGCAATTCCAAATTGTACAACAATGGTTCTGGGAATGATGACAATGAATCTGTGGGTGTATGGGCATTTGACGTGGGATAACTTTTTGTCTGCGCTGGGGCCGATTTATGTCACTGCATTTTCATTAGATTTCTTTATTGTTGGGCCGATAGTTAAACGCATTGTTGCAAAATATAATATTTATAAATATATGCCGTTTATTCGTGTGGGATTTATGGCGGCAATTTTGACGGGTTTGGCGCCAGTTATAGAAACAGGATTTGCGCCACGTGCAGTACAATATTTGATGGCATTGCCACGTAATTATATTGCGGCATTGTTATTGCAGATTGGTGTCGCATTGCCATTTGGATTGTTTGTATTAGCAAAATGGCGCACGATATTTGCGCATAAATTAAATGTTGCAAAATAATAAATCCCCACTTTTGTGGGGATGTTTTTTATGATAGTTTTGCCAGTGCCAGTTTGTTTAAAAAGCCTTCTTCGATTGCGCTTAATAATGAGTTTAATCCTTCGTTTGTTTCACCATCATTTTGTAATTCTTCCAGATGTGATATGATTTTTTCGCATGATTTTACCAGGTTTCGATTGACGTATTTTGGGTTTAGTATGTCAGCGTTAAATACTTTTTTATTATCGGATGCCATAAAATAACATTCTGCGATACGGTCTGTCCAATCGTCGATATCTTCGGATAATCTGTCATATAATAAGTGCGCAGAGTAATTGTCAGTTGCCCAATGATTTATCTTACATGCATATTTAAATGCGATTAAATGTTGCATCAATTCGTACATATTTTGTTCCTTTGGTTTATGTTGTACGTTGATTAAATTATCATGATTTTTTATGTGTTGTTATAGGATAGAAAGTAAATGTGCTATACGCATGATTTCTGGGAAATCCTAGGGATTCAAACCTGGCGAAAAATGTATAAAAATGATATAGAATATGTGTTGTAACCATAAGGAAAAAAGGAGACCTTTATGAAAAACTTAATGAAAAAAATGTTCGCAGTTATGTCTGTTTTAGGTGTGGCTGCCGTATTGTCTGGCTGTGTTTGTGACGCAACGCATAACAAACATATGCATAAAAAGGCACCAAGACATGTAGCACAGCCGGTTGAGGTTGTCGAATCGGATACGATTGTTGTTTATCAGACCTATGAAAACGCAGATGTAAATAAAGTCTATGCAAAAATGTATACGCACAGCAGTCGTGGCGGCGAATCTAAAATGGGACATATCAAATTCCATGAAACAGACAATGGCCTGAAAATGGTTGTTGATTTGAAAGATTTGCGCGCGGGCGTACCATATACAGTACGTTTGTACCAATGTGGAAATTGCTATAATGACGCAAATTGCTGCTCTAAATCTGCAATGAATGTTAAATTGCCAACATTGCAGACAGGTATCAGTGGTAAGTTAAATCAGACATATATGATTCAAGGATTGACCGCTGCGCAATTAGAAGGTGCAAATATCTATCTGGAACGTGACGGTGGATATAAAGCCGGTTGGGGTAAATTAGAAAAATAATATAACCACAATTGTGGATGCCAAGGTCATCCCGATGAAAATCGGGGTGATTTTTTTGTTTTTGTCTTTAAGAATTTTATCCTATGTGCTAGTGTAGGTTTTATACATGGGGATAAAGAAATTTTGTATATTTTTAATGTTTGTTGTTGGCGGATTCTGTGGGGCATCGGCCACGGTCGTCGATTCGAATTTATATGGCGCGTCCAAGACAATTACAGAAAATATTGTCATAAGCGATAATGCAACTGTTGCGGTGAAGAATTTATATGTAAATGCCCCAATTACCATTGAAAATCATGGTCGCGTTTTGTCTGATGTATATGTGTGCGATATGGGCGCATTAAATATAATTAACAGTGGCGATATGCATGGGACGATTTATCTGGGAGATGGGGCCAGACTTAATCAAATTGTTCGTGATGCAGATGATTTAACATTTTTGAACGTAGATGGTGGATATAATGTTTTAGTGCAATCTGAAGGCAGGATATTATCCATGCGGCATGTTATGGATGTGGCAAGTGCAGCAGACAAGGTTGTTTTAGATGAAGCGATATTGTATTTGGATACACATATGTTAATGGCACGCAGTATGACGAATATTGTGCTGAATGGTGAAGTTAAAATTATTTCAGATGATTTCTCAAATTATTATGATAGTGCAATTTTAAATAACGTTTCTGGTGATGGTCGGGTCGTGTTGGTTGATAATTCAGATAATCTGTTGTATTCAAATGTTGGTTATATAGAAGACGGCAGTTTGTATGTGCGGCGCGAACGTGTGACGGATTATTCAAAAATATTGGGCGATGATGTTGGTGCGATTTTGAATGCTATGCGGGCAGGTGGGGATCCGTTGCTGAATAAAATAGATAGTGCAAATTCGGTATCAGAAATTCGTGAAATTATCAATCGGTCTGCACGTTTTAATCCAATGGAAATGATGCGTCCCGTGATAGACGTTGTGCGGTTTGATATGTTGAATCTGGGGACGGATGATGCTGCGTTATCTGTGCGGCCGGTTGGTGTTGCAGGTGATGATTATTCTGTAATGGGGATAGAGGCAGAAATTACAAGTATATTTATGGACAAATTATATTTGTCATTTGGTGGTGAAATTGGGGCGGTTGATTATAAGTCAGATACAGACGAATATTCAGCAGTGTTTTATGGACTTAATATCGGGGCAGGGTACAGGGACGATAATGGCATGTTTGTTCGGGCGCGCGCCGGGGTAAATATGACGGAATTTGATTATGTGTATTTGGTTGGTGATGGAAAAATAATTGATAATCCACAGGGCGATATCTTTTATGGTGTAATTGATGGTGGATATGAATTGGATCTAGGTCGTGATATATCGTTTCTGCCAAGTGTTGGATTTCGTATGATGAATGTTGGTATTGAATATGAAACTGATAATTTCATGAATTTTTATATTGGCGCGGATTTAGATTTTCATCCGGTGCGGGTGCTGGGGATTGGGTATCGGTATGGATTGCATGTTGATGTCGATACGGATAATCGTACAACCGTGGCGATTCGTATGAGCGCAGGTTCTGATGCGGATATGATTTCTGGCGCGATTAGTATTGCAACGATAATTGATAATGAACTGACGTCATACAAAGCGGGCTTTGATTTGCGTTTGTTATTCTAAGGTGCCACGTAGGGACGCCTTGTTTGCAGCAGTTATTTTGATTTGTGCCAATTTTGGGGCGGTGCCGTCAGTTGGTGTTGGGACGATGCATTGCTGCATGTACGGCGTTCGATAGACCAAGTGTTTGCCAGTTTTATCAGGGCCTTCGAGTAGGCATTCAAGTGTTTTGTCAATGCACGATTCGTTGAAGGCGCGTTGTACGCTGTTTAAATATGAATCTAATTTTGCCAGACGTTCTGATTTTATGTTTTCTGGAATTTGGTCAGGCATTAATGCCGCAGCGGTGTGTGGGCGTGGCGAGTATTTAAACGAATATGAATTAATGTATTTTATTTGTTCGGCAATTTTCATTGTTTGTTCAAAATCTTCGTCCGTTTCGCCAGGGAACCCAACAATAAAATCAGATGATATTTGAATGTCTGGGCGGGCGATTTTTAACTTATGAATAATGTCGCAATATAGTTCCAGACTGTATGGTCGGTTCATGCGTTTTAAAACATTTTGCGCGCCACTTTGGATTGGCATGTTTAAAAATGGCAACAATTTTTGTTCGCTTTTAAACATATCAATCAGGTCGTCTGTCATTTCTGTTGGATAACTGGATGTGAAACGTATGCGCATGATTTCTGGGATTTTTGCGGTTTCACGTATTAAGTCTGATAGACGGAATAATTTACCGTTTTCATCTGTGTATTTATATCCATTAACATTTTGACCCAAAAAGCAGATTTCAATTGCGCCCGTTTTTGCAGCATGAATTGTATCGCGAATAACGTCGGCGTATGGGCGCGATAATTCGCGGCCACGGGTATATGGCACGATACAATATGTACAGACGTGATTACAGCCTTCTTGGATTGGAATGTATGCGACAGATGGACTGTGTGTCATTTGTGGTAATTCATCAAATTTTTCCAAGCCACCTAAATCAATGTTTAATAATTTTGTATCTGGGTCTTTTAATATTTCTGGTAATTTATGATAGCTTTGTGGGCCCAATACAAAATTTAAATCAGGGATGCGACGAAATGCATCACTGCCGGCTTCGCGTGCGACACAGCCAACAATACCAAATAGGGCAGATGGCTTTTTCGCGCGACGAATACGCCCCAGGGCAGAAAATACTTTATCTGTTGCTTTGGCGCGAACTGCGCATGTGTTTAAAATTATGATGTCTGCGTCAGGAATATTGTCTGTTTGGGTCAGACCATGATGCGTCAGCATCGCGGCGATTCGCCACCCGTCATAGACATTCATTTGGCAACCAAAGGTTTGGATAAAGAATTTTTTCATTTCGCTATATTTCTTTATTTTGTTCGTATGCGATGATTGTGAATAGTGTGTGTGATGTATTGTTTCTTGATTTTTTGGGCACGCAATAAATACTTTTGACGATAATGCCAATCACAATTATTGATTTTAGATTGTGATTGGTGGTGTGTCATTTCACGGACTAATTTTTCATAGTCGCGCATAACATTATCGCCCAATAGGTTTTCTAGAAAATCAAGATAGTATGACATACTATTTCTTTTTTGTGCGTTCGCCGCGGATTTTTGCGGCACAGGTCGCACGTGTTTTTTTGAATCTTTCGATGGCGGTGCGTTTATTTTCAATCGGTGTCTGTGGTACTTCGACGGTGCCATATCTGACCCCAGTGATGCCGTTGTCTTCGATGATTTTAATAACTTTTACCATGTGTTGTCCTTTTGTTTTTATGCCAGTTTTTTACGTAAGATTTCATTAACGACGGCAGGGTTTGCAGTGCCACCGGTTTTCTTCATGACGCCACCAACAAAGAAGCCCAGTAATCCAACCTTGCCAGATTTATATTGTTCTACCTGGGATGGGTTGGCGGCGATTACATCATCAACAATTTTTTCAATCGCGCCAGTGTCGGTCATTTGCTTCATTCCGAATTTGTCAGCAATGTCTCGTGGTGTGCCAGATTCACCATCCAGCATTTTTATAAATATTTCTTTGGCCTGTTTGCCATTGATTTCAGATGCAGAAATCATATTGACTAATTCAGATAAGTCAGATGGAGTGATAATACGCATGTCATCAATAATGCCTGATTTTTCATTTTTGACATCCCAATTTTCAGGATGGGCAAATAATTCAGATATCATCCAGTTTGCAATTGACTTGGCGTTTTCTTTGTTGCCATTTACCGCAGTGTCAAACCAGCGTGAAATATCTGTGGTTTCAGTAAGTCTTGCGGCATCGTATTCAGATAGGCCGAAATCTGCCGTATAGCGCGCGCGTGTTTGTGATGGTAATTCGGGCATGCTGCGACGTATGCGTTCGATTTGTTCGTCTGTGATTACAATTGGCAACAGGTCTGGGTCCGGGAAATAGCGGTAATCCAATGCGTCTTCTTTACTGCGTGCGACAGATGTTGTGCCGTCGTCTTGGTGAAAGCGCATTGTGTCCTGGGTAACAGTGCCACCGTTTTCATAGATTTCAATTTGACGGCGCGCCTCAAATTCAATGGCGGTTTTAATAAATTTAAATGATACCATGTTTTTAGTTTCGGTACGTGTGCGGAATTCTGTTGAACCAACAGGACGTACAGATACATTTACGTCGGCACGCATTGAACCTTCTTCCATGTTTGCTTTGGATACGCCCAGTGCGCGTGCAATTTCACGAATCGCGCGCAGATAGCGTTCTGCTTCGTCCGGGGACGATATATATGAATTGTTTTCTGGGTTTTTGGTGTCCAAAAATGTCACGATTTCCAGCAGCATTACGCCAGTGCGATTAAAATCAACAAATGATTTTGCAGGGTGCATGTCGTGTTTGTTTTTAGCGGCGTCTTGTTCCATATGGGCGCGTTCAATGAAAATCTTTTTAGGATTTCCGTCGTCGCCCATAATTTCAACCCAGCCACGACCAACAACAGGTGCTTCGTCGGCCGGCTGGGAAATCTGGTATCCCTGGGGCAGGTCGGGATAGAAATATTGTTTGCGGGCAAAACGACTGGTGCGGGATATTTCTGCATTTATCCCCAGACCAAATTTAATTGCCTGTTCAACGCAATGCTCGTTTAAGACTGGCAACATACCGGGCATGGCAACATCGACCATAGATACCTGGGTGTTGGGCGATACGGTTGGGTTATAATCGGCGGATGCGCCACTGAATAATTTTGATTTGGATAGTACTTCGATGTGTGTTTCCAGCCCGATTACCAGTTCCCAATCACATGTTTTGCCTTTTATTCTGAACATTTTATCTTTTTCCCTTGCTTTTTTATTTTTCGTATCTTATTATTTGTCCCGCAGTTGGCTAGGTAGCTCAGTTGGTAGAGCAAGGGACTGAAAATCCCTGTGTCGGCGGTTCGATTCCGTCCCTAGCCACCATCTCCTTTCGTTCGACCGTGTGGTCGATTTTTTTATTATTTGTTAAGAAGATAGTATTAGAACAATTCACCTTAAAACTCCTGTGTCGGCGGTTTGATTCCGTCGGCTTTCCACCATCTCCTTTCGTTCGACCGTGTAGTCGATTTTTTTATTGTCATAGAAGATGGACGTTAATTCTATGTCTTTATTTCCCCATAATTGTTGTTGGGCGGTTGTCAATGGCGGCCGCGGTTTCGATATGCTTGGCCAATTGCAGAACGCGCATGTCGTCAAAGCGCGCACCAACCACCTGAATTCCCAATGGCAGACCGTTTTGTGCCAGTCCGGCAGGAACGCTGCACGCAGGAATACCAGCCAGATTCATCGCAACTGTGAATAAATCCAGTGCGTAATATTCCAGTGGTGTTAAATCAGATGCCAATGGCATTGCGGTGCCTGCGCTGGATGGACAGATAATAAGGTCGCATTGTTCAAATGCCGCATTAAAACTGTCGGCAATCATGCGACGAACGCGTGCGGCCTGCATGAAATATACGTCATATGATTCACTGCTTAATACCGCGGTGCCGATAATCATACGACGTTGTACTTCGTCGCCAAAGCCGGCAGCACGTGTCTTTTTGAATGTGTCGTAGATATCGCGGCCTTCGACGCGCAGACCATAACGCATGCCGTCATAGCGCGCCAGGTTCGATGATGCCTCGGCTGGGGCGATGATATAGTAGGCGGCCAATGCGTCCAGGATATTTGGAATTGATACTTCGACGATTTCAGCGCCCATGGATTTTAAATCACGGATGCGTGCGTCAAACAGTGATTTCATGTCGTCTGAAATTTTAACGTCGTTGAATTCTTTGATGATGCCAATACGTAATTTTTTGCCGTTGCCCAATACAGGGTCCAATGGTGCATTGCACGAGAATCCGTGTGTGCTGCTGGTTGAATCTTTGGGGTCGTGACCCGCCATTGCAGATAACATTAACGCGGCGTCATCAACCGTGCGTGCAATTGGGCCAGGTGTATCTAAACTGGATGCAAAGGCAACGCAACCCCAGCGCGAACATAGCCCATATGTTGGTTTCATGCCAACCAGGCCCGTAATCGCTGCAGGAAAGCGGATAGAACCGCCGGTATCAGTGCCAGTTGCGGCAATGGCCAAGCCGGATGCCACCGCAGATGTTGAACCACCAGATGAACCGCCGGCTGTTAATTGTTTGTCCAGTTGCCATGGATTTATTGGTGCGCCAAAGTAACTGGTTTTGCTGAACGTGCCCATGGCGAATTCGTCCAGGTTTGCCTTGCCCAATAAAACAGTGCCGGCGTCAATGAATTTTTGTGAAACCGTGGATTCGTATTCGGGTACAAAGTTTTCCAACATGCGCGATGCCGCGGTTGTGCGAATGCCGCGCGTGGCAAATAAATCTTTCATTGCGATTGGTGCGCCGTCCAAGAATTTTGCGTCACCTGCGGCGCGACGTGCATCAGATGCGGCGGCGTCAGCCATTGCGCGTTCGGGCGTGGTTGTGATATAGCAATTTAGGTCCGCACCATATTTTTCAATTCGGTCCAGATATGCGCGTGTTAATTCCACAGTGGAAATTTCACGGTTGTTTAATTTCTGTAAGCTTTCGGTTAATGTCAGGTTTATCATAATTTTACTCTCCGTCCATAACTTTGGGTACTGCGAAATAGCCGCGGGATGTGCCAGCGTTGTCAGGCGCGTTTGCCAAGACAAGGTCGCGAATATTACCGTCGGTTACCACATCTTCGCGCATTGGTAATTTGTGTTCTGATGGGTTTAATAATGGGGTCGTGCCCGTTGTATCAATCTTTTGAAGTTTGTCCAGCCATTCAATGACCGAATCGATATTCATTTCAGCCAATTTTTCATCAGATATTTCGATTTTTATTAGGTCTGCGAATTTTTGTAATTGTTGCTTGCTAAATGCCATTTTCAATCCTATATTTATAAAGTAAAGGAATTATACAATGATTTTGCCAGATTTCAAGGCTTTTCCGCGTGTGGGACGCATTTTGGGAATCGATTGGGGACTGCGCCGTATTGGGGTCGCAGTATCTGACCCGATGCGCGATTTTGTGTTTGCCCGTGATGCAATTGTTATGCCGCGTGGTGCGGTAAATCATGCACAAATGGTGGCGGAATTAGCGCACGCAGAAGGCGTAGCAGGGATTGTTGTTGGAATGCCACTGTATAATGATGGCGCAGTATCGGATACCAGTCGTCAAGTTGTTGCATTTTTAGATGATTTAAGTCGTGTAACAGATTTGCCGATATGTACAATTGAAGAGAATTTAACGTCTGCGACCGCACAGGAAAATATGGGGCGTGTGCGTGTTAATGATTTGAAACAAAAATTGGATTCTGAATCTGCCAAGGTGATTTTGGAAAATGCAATATCAATGATAAAACGGGCTTAAAAAAGCCCGTTTTTTATGCGTATAGCGCGTTTTTATTCTTCGTTTTTGTCGGGGATGTTTCCGTCGGCTGATAGTAGTATTGCAACCCATCGTGTGGAATCAAATTGTGCAGTGATAATAAATACTGCAACCAATAATGGTACGCTAAAGAACATGCCGGCGACGCCCCAGATTACGCCCCAAAATACCAAGTTTATTAAAATGGCAAGTGTTGATAGATTTAGCGTTTTGCCAGTTAGTTTTGGTTCTAGGATATTACCAAATAAAATTTGAACGCCGATTAAACCAACAGCGGTTAATATAGGCTGTTGTAATGATGGGGCCGTGACAAGAGAATATAAAATAGGCAATCCGCATGCGACAATTGCACCAATTGTGGGTATGTAATTTGCAACAAATACGATAAATGCCCAGACGCCTGCAAATTCGACGCCGATTAATTGCAACCACAGATACGATGCTAATCCTGTGATGGCAGATATCGCCGTTTTAACAAACAGATATTTTTTCATGTTGTTGTCAATGCTGTCTATGATATATCGCATTTTTGTATATTGGCGTTTGTTAGGAAATAGGGATGAGAATTTTTTGTTAAATGTGCTTTGTTCAATAAACATAAAGAATACATATACAAAAACCATCCCAAGTGATGTTGCAATGCCTGCCACGGATGTGCCGATGTTGGTTGCAATTTTTGTAATGTTTGGCAACAGGTTTGCGTCAAATCGTGTGCCAAGTAATGATGATATATATTTGCCAAAGTCAATTAACTTATGTTGTAATTCGGGCAGTGCGCGTACTAGTTCTGCAAACATAGGTTGGACCTGGGTGATAAATAGTATTATTAAACCAATTGTTGATGATATGGCCAAAATTCCAGAAATCCAATCAAATATGTATGAGTATATGCGTTCTTTCTTGGTTTTTGGTGTTTTGTATGGAAATAACTTGCGACAGTATTCTGCAATTGCATTTATTAAATACCATAAAAATGCGGCAACCAATAATGGAATTAAAATAGAACGTCCAAACCATAGTAGTAATATAGATATTACAAATAGAATAATTCCTTTCATAGACGTGGCCCTTTCTGGTTGTATCCCAGTAAATCGTGCGTATAGCGCGTATTTTTACCGAATAGTTTCATTGATTTGCGAGATGTCGGATATTACGACCTGGACATCTTGGGGTGATGGTACCATTGTGTTAAATCCAATGATTAAAACCAGCAGTATAATATTTATTATAATTGCCGTATTGGTGTATCTGTGACTGATGTCTTTGGACAGTGTTTTTGCGCCGACCTGTAATGCCCATATGCCATATACTAATGCCAGGGCAAATGTTAATAATATGGAACGAAATCCGAAAAAGAATCCAGACAGCAGTGTAATGCAAATGAACGACAATATTGTGTTAGATTGCTTTGCAAGAACCCAGTTTGTTATGCGTGAATACCAATTGTCTGATTTGGATTTTTTGGTGACGGGTTTTGTATTCATTAGGTATCCTGCGGACCATAGCATGGAAAAGCCAAATGGCATGCTGCATATAACTTTCCATGCGGGGATATTCATGTCGCGCGTACGCAGGTATTTCGCGTATATATTTGAAATCAGCAGCCCAAGAAGGTACATGTAAAAGATGGCCGCGATTATCGCCAATATTAAAAATGATAAACTGGCATGTGTTTCAAGCCATAATAGTTGTAACATGAATTTATCTGGGTTCATGAATAATATAATAGAAGATACTATTAGTGTTATGGATAAGATGAACGTTTGTGCGTTGTGAATGCGGATGAAATTATTGCGATCCATTTTTTCGCATGGCAGGCGGCGAATAAGTAGTGTCGCAGCAAAGGCAATGGATAATGTCAGCAATATAACGATAGGTGTTTGTGGAATTGGGGACGCGGTATAAATGCGTGTTGCAATTGCGTTGTACAGCAGTGTTGTGCCCAGCATCAATCCCAAAGATATAACTGCAAATCTTAGTGGCGCCCACAGTAACCATGAAGATAATGTTGCGTGTTTTGTGTTTTGCATATCTTGTCCTTTCGTTAGTATGTCGTTATTTTACCATAATTTCACCATGGGATAAAGTTGTTATGTCGGTTGGTTGGACCTGTTCTGTGAATCCCTGTTGGTGGCTGATGAATAAAAAGGTAGTGTTGGGCATTGTTGAAATAGTCTTGGTAATTAATTGTTGTGTCGCGGCGTCTGCGCCGGAATCGGGTTCGTCTAAAATTGCGAGTTTAGGCTGGGTCATCAACAGGCGTAATAACATCACGCGCTTGCGTTCGCCACCAGAAAATCCGACGTTAATGCTGCGGTTAAGCCATTCGCGTGGAATATCTAGTTGGTCGCAGGCGGCGTTAAGTTGTGTTAAAAAATCACCCATTGATAAATCGCGGCCTGTTTGAAAATGCGTGTGCGCGGCACATGAATGTTTTAGAAAACTGATGATTGTTAATCCAGGGATTTCTGGCACGTGTTGGGCGCCTAAAAATATGCCCAATAATGCGCGCGTGGTTGTGTTTTCGTTTGTTATATCGCGTCCGTCAAATATTATTTGGCCATGGGTTATTTGATAGTCTGGATTGCCAGCAAGCGTTTGGGCCAATGTAGATTTGCCACTGCCATTGTGGCCAGATAATAAATGGCGGGCACCGTCATGAATAGTCATGTTGATGTTGTGTAACAATTCTTTGTCGCCCATATGTACAGATAAATTTTTTATTTCTAGCATGTGTTAGTCCTTTGACAGAGCCATTTGAATTAGTTGTTTGGATTCAACCAAAAATTCCATTGGCAGGCGCGATATAACCGGATTTGCAGCGGCGCCAATAATAAGTGCGATTGCGGTATCCGTTGGGATGCCAGATTGGTTGAGGTAAAATAGGGTGGCGGTATCGATGGCGCCTGTTGTTGCCTCGTGACTTTGGGTGTTGTTTTGGCCATTGTGTATAATTGTTGGCAATGTATTTGCAATGGCGTTTTGCCCGATGATGCGAGTGTCGCATTTTGAAGCGTTTTTGCAGTTGTTGCCCGAAAAAGATACTAGGCTGCGAAATGTTTGACGTGATGAATCTGTTGCGACACCATATGATACAATATTGGATATGGTGTTGTTGCCAATGTGTATCATTTTTGTTCCTGTGTCCGCCTGTTGGGCGCCACGTGTTATTGACAACGAATAAAAATCACTTTGTGCATTGTCGCCATATAAAATGGTGGATGGGTATTTCCATGTCATTGCACTGCCGATTTCGAGTTGTGTCCAATCAAGTCGTGCATTGGTGCCGCATTTGCCGCGCTTGGTGACAAAGTTTAGTATGCCACCGGAATTTTTGCCATTGTGATAGTTGCCGGCAAACCAGTTTTGAACAGTGGCGTATTTTACGATTGCATTGTCACACACAATGATTTCTACAACGCCACTGTGCAGTTGGTGATTTGGGCGACGGGGGGCGCTGCACCCTTCCATGTATGTTAATTCGGCGCCATTGTCGGCGATAATTAGCGTGCGTTCAAATTGGCCGATTTTTGCAGTTTCGATTCTGAAATAGCTGGCTAAATCAATCGGACACTTGGTGTTTGGGGGAATATAAACAAATGTGCCGTCTGAAAATACCGCGGCGTTTAATGCGGCATAAAAATTGTCGGTTGTTGGTACGACAGTGCCCAAATATTTTTTGACCAATTCTGGGTGTTGCTTTACAGCGTCAGAAAAGGGTAGAAATATTATCCCCAGTTTTTCCAATTCGGCGGTATATGATGTATGGACCGAGCGACTGTCAATAACAGTGTCTGTTGCCATGCCGAGCAATGCACGCTTTTCTGATTCTGGCAAGCCCATTTTGTCATATACGGATTCTAGGTCAGAATTGTCAATTGGTGCAGGCGTGTTGTAATAGTCCAAATCGTCGTAATCAATTGGTGCGTAATCGATTTCTGCCCAGTGTGGTTCGTGCATCTTTTTCCATGTGTGAAATGCGTCAAGGCGCCATTGTAATAACCAGTCTGGTTCTTGTCTGGTGTGTGATATTTCACGAATAAGATTTTCAGATAATTTTTGTGACATTTAGTTTTCTTGGGCCGCCAATTGTTTTGCCTGGGCAAAGAAGGTTAAAGATTGCCCCAACAGACCGTCTGTGAATGTAGATGAAAGTAGGCCGTCTGGTTCTGTGGTTGTTAAATGGTGTAAGAAGTTGTCTGCGCGACGCATGTAATTATCGACGCTGCGGGCGATTTCTGTGTCTAGTTTTATGTTGCGACGTAATTTTTCAAGTGCGAACGGATTTTTTGCGTATTCGTCCATGATGCCGCCCAGTGCGCGCCACAGTGGGTGTTCGGATGTATTGCGTGGCATTATGTCGATTGCAGCCATGATTGGAATCAGGTTTTGTAGTAGGTCTTGATAAATCATTTCTGCGTTTTCGGCAACGGCGTTTGTTGCGTATTTGTTTTTTAGGACAGATTGCATTTTTACAATCAAATTATACTGATGAGACAAGGTTTTATTCATATCGGCGATTTTGGCGTTTGTGCGATATGTGTATGTAGCAATCGTAATCAATGTAATTAAAATTATGCCGAAAAATATAAAAATAATGGTTTCTTGCATCTGTGTGTCCTTGGGTTTTAATGTTTGTCGTGGATTAGTATAACATCTTTTGTCGATTCGTGCGATTTTATCTTGTTAAAATAATTTAGGGGTTGTTTTATGTGTGTTTTAGGTCTTGCACAGATTCGGTCAAATTGTTATAATAAGTATTAAATAGGGAAAATATACAGGAAAGGAAAGACGTTTATGTTCCGCAAGATTTTGATTGTAGCGATGTTCGCAACTGCGGCTGGCTATTGCTTTGCTGCAGAAACTTTGCCCCAGGTCGTCACGTCTGAGGTGTTTTATACCAAGGAAAAAATTGCCGATGGGGCAGAATATGAACAGATTGATACTGTTCAGGTTGATATGACTGATGCGGTAATGGATGTGCCGGCATGGCCGCTTGCGGGGTCTGATGCGGACGTAGAAATTTCGTGCGAGCAGGGCGCGTGTTCTAAGAAAAAACAACAGGATAATATTCGTATCGTATCCAAGATTGGATCGGATTTGGTTGTGGAAAATAATTTCAATCTGGGGGCGCGCGGTGAATTTGGCGGTTGGTCTGGTGGGGCGAATATGCTGCACGGGACACAGATTCCTGTTGGGTTTGATGATGAGTGCAATAATAATTCTGAGATGCCATTGTTGCATCGCGAGGTTTTAGAAGACGATGGCGGGAATGTTTTGGCAGTTTCACGCAGTGGTCGCAAGAATTGTGGTAAGTATGCAGATGGGTATGATGCGTTTGCGGTTAAGATGGGGATGACGGTGAATCCAGAATCTGATGCGGATGTCACGATAACTGAAGAAGAAACAGAAATTGCGGTTGATGTGTCGGCTGATGCTGAGGCGCCTGCGACGATGACAGATCAGGTTCGGTCGTGGGTTGTTGCAAATGGTCAGACGTTGCGTGAAGTGTTGCAATCATGGTGTGATAAAGAGGGCTGGGATTTGGTCTGGACAACGCCACGTGAATATCCAATTGAAGCGAGCGCGGTGTTTAAGGGGCGTTTTGTTGATGTGGCGTCTGCGCTGGTGCGTAATTTTGGACGTGCAACACCTGTGCCGTATGCAAAATTTTATAAAGGAAACAGGGTTTTGGTCATATCGACAAATGAAGAATAGTCGTAATAATAGATGTCGTAGGAGAAGATAAATGAGAAATCCGTTTAAATTGTTGGTTATGTGCGGCGTTGTATGTGCGCTGGTGTCGGGGTGCGCCAAGGAAGAGTCTGCAAAGGTTGCGGCGTCTGTTGATCAGGATTTTATTAATGCGTATGATGCGTTTGAAATGGCGAAAAATCCGCGCGCCAAGGTTGCAAGTGGTGACACTGTGTCGATGTCCGAAGGGGTTTGGCTGGGGAATAAATCTATGGTGTTGGAACATAGAAATAATTTGCCGGCGCAATTTGAAACTGATACTGGGGTGACAGTCTTGTTGGACGAGCCTGTTTCTTTGCAGGTCTTGGCAAATGACATTTATTCTATTACGGGAATTCCTGTGAAAATTGATGGTCAGGTTGAATCCAGTAAATTAAATAAGTTAGTTAATGTTGCATATACGGGAAAATTGTCTGGACTATTAAGTCAGGTTGCGACGGATTTAGACCTGTTGTGGTATTACGATAAATCATCAATTGTATTCTATGAAACAGAAACCAAGACATTTACATTATATGCCTTGGGGACCGAGGTTGCATATCAGACAGCGGTTTCAACAGATGATGGAAATGAAGTGTCTTTGGAATCTACGTTGAAGGAATGGGATGAAGTGGAAAGTGCAATTTCGTCTATTATCGGAAAAAGTAGTAATGCGGACTTTACCGTATCGCGCAGTTTAGGAACAATTACAGTGACAGCTTCACCGTCGGTGTTGGCGCGCGTTGGTGAATATATTGAACGTCAGAATAAACGTTTAAGTCAGTTGATTACAATTGATGTTAAGGTTTTACAGGTGACAATTTCGAATGATTCGGCGTTTGGGTTGAATTTGGCGGCGGCGATTAATTCAACGTCTGGGTTGAATATTGTGGCGAATCCAAAGAATAACTTGGCATCGACCGAGGCAAGCTCAATGAATATCGCAGTACTGTCGAATACGGTGTCTGCATTAACAGGGGCAACCCATATGGAGGGCAGTTCGCTGGTTGAAGGTGCATATACCCAAGATCAAATTATGAACGGTTCTCTGTCGGGCGCGGCGGGCAGTAATGCATTGATAGAAGCCTTGGCAAAGCAGGGTAAAGTATCGTTGGTGACAAATGTTGGTGTGACAACGCGCAGTAATCGTGTCGCGCCGGTAAGTAACACGCGTACAACGGGATATATCAAGCGTTTTGAATCAAGAAACTTTACAACAGTTGAATCAAGTACGGTTGATCAGGATGATCTGGAAACTGGATTTACAATGCAGTTGTTGCCGAATGTGCTGGAAAATGGCAAGATTTTGTTGCTGTTCCGTATGTCGGTTCGTGAATTGTTGCGTATGTCGACGCAGACGATTGGTGAAGTGACACTGCAGTTGCCAGAAGTTGAAGAACGTAGCTTTATGCAGGAAGTTATTATGGAATCTGGCCAGATGTTGGTTGTATCTGGTTTTGAAAAGCAGACCAATGAAGATACGCGTTATGGCTTGGGCGACCCAGACTTTATGGCGTTGTCTGGTTCGCGTGAAACGTCCGCAACGCGTGAAGTGTTGGTCGTTATCTTGACACCGCAGGTTTTGATTAGTCCAATGGATTCAGAACGCGCGATTCAGCAACATTGGGGTGCGCCACTGAATTAATCAGGTGATTGAAAAATCCCGCACAGTTGGTGTGCGGGATTTTTTTTAGAAACTATAATTTAATGCAAGGCCAAGAAAGTTAAAGCCGTGATTGGTGTGGGTAAAGTCGCCGTTGGAAAAGTGCAATGTAAATATTTCTGCACTGGTGCGATTGTTTATGCGTTTCCCGATAAAGACACGTTCGCCAAATACCAGGCGGCTTTCGACGTATTTGTCGCCACTGTCGCGCATGTATGGCCCCAGGCCGGCACCAAAATACCAACCGCACCAGGATAAAAATGCAATGTCCCATGATATGCCAATTGCGCCAAAGGATGCGCCATCTGCGCCACGATATGCAAAATTTTGTAGCGCGTGTATGTTAATCCGGGCGGGTAATCTTAAGATTTGAATTGGCTGGCTGTATTGCAGCATTGCGATTGTCATGGGACCGATTTTCCAATCCCATGGCAGTATCAGGTGTCCCAGATCGCCGTGCCCTGTGCTTTGGCCAATGTGGATTCCAAATGAATTTTGGGTATTTGGCCCAAACATTGGATTTGCAATTGTGTTAAAGGGGGCAAGTAAAATAAAAAGTGTGTAAATTTTTTTCATATGTGAATTATACCAATCTATTGTATTGAATCTAGTTGATACAATTCTTATGGTTGCGATACTAAACTATTTACAGGCTTGAAAAAAATTGATATAATTATACAAAATAGACGTGCATTATGCATGGTGCTGTGTCGTCGAAAGGTTGGGTTTCTGGGGCTTTGCCAGAACACAAGGAGAGTTTTATGAAAAGTCAAAAAATCGCAAGTTCTATTAAGAATGCTATGGGGACGGTCTTTTTATTGGCTGGTGCGTTTTTTGTGTGCTCAACATTAGTGTCAATTCGTGCTGTCTTTGCAGATCCGGTTGCGCCCGTTGAAGAGGCGGTGATGGTTAATCCACAATTGGTTCGTGCAAATGCAAATTCTGCGCGTACATCGGGACGTGCCAGCCCACGTAATAGTGTGTCGGCCCGTACGGTTGCGCGTACTGCGACAACGGCGGCGACATCTGGACGTGCGGCGGCCACGAATGCGGGTCGTGCGGTGGCGTCTGGGCGCGGGGTGTCTTCACGTGGGGTTGCGTCACGTACCACGACGGCATCTGGGCGCGCAAATGCGCAAACGCGTAATGTTGTTTCGCGTAATTTGACAACG
>JAFQOQ010000020.1 GCA_017403085.1 Alphaproteobacteria bacterium | reverse complement strand
TCCCGGGATAATAAATGTCACCGTATCACCCACGCGTGTTTCGTTGCGTAATTCAAAGACTATATTTTCATCCGTCACATCCACCACAACACCCGCCGCGTGATAATCCGATGTACTGCGCGTGGTGTCATAATTATGCGCGTCCGGCCCCAACGGCCCATCAAAGAATGCCGTTGTATATCCACGTGTTTCCAGGCGATTAAGCGCATCCATAAATGGCGCCGGGTCAAAGTTTTCCGGGTTCGTCGCATACGCATCCATCGCACACCGATATGCATTTACAACCGACCCGACATAGTATTCAGACCGATTACGCCCCTCTATCTTCAAAGAATCCGGTGCAGACGAAATAACATCTGCCAACCGTGGCATCAGGCACAAGTCTTTGGAATTCATAATATACGCACCACGTTCGTCCTCTTCGATTGGCATTTCAACGCCACTGTCGCGTTCGCGCAAAATCACATCGTATTTCCAACGGCACAACTGGGCACACGCCCCGCGATTTGCCGGCCGCCCCGTAATAAAGTTAGACAACAAACACCGCCCCGAATACGACATACACATCGCCCCGTGGACAAAGATTTCCAACCCCACATCCGGACACGCCGCCCGAATGGACTTAAACTCGGCGTGGGTCACCTCTCGTGCCAGAACACATAACTTCGCCCCCGCATTTTGCCAAAATTTAACCGTTTTTGCCGAACAAATATTCGCCTGGGTTGAAATATGAATTGGCATATCGGGAAAGTTTTCCCGCACCCACATAACAATCCCCGGATCTGACACAATCAGTGCATCCGGCTGCAAATAGCGGATAACATCCGCCACGCGTGGCATATTTGCATATTCAAAATCGTGTGCAAACAGGTTAAATGCCAGATATACTTTTTTGCCCGCGGCGTGCGCTAATTCGATACCTTGCTTTACACCCTCTACATCAATCTTGGCCCGTGCCCGCATTGAAAAGCCCGGCAAGCCCGCATAAATTGCATCCGCGCCATATAAAATGGCGGTTTTGAACGCGTCCAGCGTCCCCGCCGGCGCCAACAGTTCTGGTAATTTTACTTTATTCATACCCCCTATTTTGCCCTAAATAAACCCAAAGGCAAGAAATTTGTCGTAAAACTTGAAAATCTGTCAATTTGTGCTAAGTTCACAGTAGAATAAAAGTGCAAGAGGTAATGAAAATGTCATTTACACAGGAAAAAGGTCTGAACATTGGCGAGAATTTCAAAAACCAGAAAATAGTATTTCCGCACATTACGCCCAAGCAAAAAACGACCAATTGTGGCGGTTGTGATAAGCGTTGCGAAATAGGAACTGTCATCGTTTGCGATGCTATTTATCCAACGATTTGTGGGGAACGTGTATTGTATTTCAAGTCTCAGGCTGGCGTACAATATCCATTAACGGGTCTGTATGTACGCGAATTTAAGTCGCCCACAATAGCACGAATTAGGATACTGCAGTTCGGACAAGAGCTGACCCGTCTGTGCGACCACTATAAAACACGATAAAGGAAACCAAATGTCATTTACACAGGAAAAACTCATAAACATAAGACCGCAATGGGCACGAGTATTTGTCCCCCAAGGCGACCACTGTGATGGTTGTGAATGCAATTGCCGCCTGGGGTATAGGTATAGTCCATATGGATATCATGTTTATCCAGCAATTGGCGAGCAAGTGATAACCCATTATATTGACGAGAATTATAGACACATGTTCGCAGGCGAAGTTGTTCTGGGGGCCAGAACAGACCAGCAAAAAAGGTATGCTAAATTATATGCAGGCAAAATCGCCCGTCTCTGCGACCACTATAAAACACGATAAAGGAAAATCAAAATGGCATTTTGGAATAAAAAAGTTAAAATTTGCAGAAACTATTTTGCAGGCGAAGACTGCAAACACAAGCGTGGTTCAACTTGTATTTGCGATGCCCCAGACGATGCGGTATGCCGGCAATATAAAATCCTGCGCCCCAGCAAAACAGAACTGGAAATACTGAATAATCAGTCAGAAATTAAATATATGTTGTCATACATTAAGCAGAAATTACATGAAAAACAAATGTAAAGGGTAATCAAAATGTCATTTACACAGGAAAACGAAACAAATTTGCATACTGGGCCAGATGGAAAATTTTGCGATGGCTGTGACAAGCGTTGTGAATTTGGTATTGATTATTTCTATCGTCATACAAACAGATTGGAAGAATGGTTTTGTCCAACCATAGACGGCCAACCAATTAAGCAGTACAAGGGGCCAAACGGTCAGATAATTGATGCGACCAGAGAGGCACCATACGAAGATGGCGTTATTAAGTCTGCGAAACAACGGGCAATTGAACTGGCACATAAAATTGTTAAATGCTGCGACCATTACAAGACAAGAGAAAAATAAACCACCCCCATCACGGGCGTTGTTTATTTTTGTGCCACTTTATGATTTTTTGCTTGCGTTGTGTACTCAGATATGTATAATTGTGGGGCATTGCCGGTTTAGCTCAGTTGGTAGAGCGGCTGATTTGTAATCAGTAGGTCGTTGGTTCAAGTCCGACAACCGGCACCAGAATAACCCCTTGATTCAAGGGGATTTTTTATTGCGTTTTTTGCTGTGTGCACAATACAAGTCTTGCCCATAGGGCACCAGTGGGACACTTGCCCCCCATAAAACAAAAAAACTACAACATTGAAAAACACCCAACAGTCTTGACATTTGGGCCACATATCCTAAAGTGACGTAAAAGGAGAAAACTATGCTGTTTGGTGCGATTATTGGTGACATTGCTGGGTCTATGTACGAAGGCAAAAGACACGAAATTTATGACGATGTTCAGTTCTTTGGGGAATACTGCCGATTTACAGATGATACCGTTATGACCTGTGCGATCGCCCAAGCCATTATTGATCACAAAACCAAGGGTGTTGCGCTGGCGGATGCCGCAGTTGCCAATATGCAGGTATTTGGCCGTAAATACAACCATCGTGGCTATGGCAAACAATTTGTACAATGGGTTTACTCTGACAATCCACAGCCATATGACAGTTGGGGTAACGGCGGCCCTATGCGTGTCAGTCCATGTGCATGGGCGGCAAAAACATTGGACGAAGCATTAGATATGGCCCGTACTGTGACCGCGGTAACACATAATCACCCAGAGGCATTAAAGGGTTCAGCCGCATTAGTAAGCGCAATATTCTTGGCCAGGACAGGTGCAAGCAAAGACGAAATCCGCCAACATATTATTGATAACTATTACCCTATGGATTTCACATTAGCGACCATCAGTGGCGAATGGCGATACGGTTGTTCCAGCCAGGTTACCGTTCCACATGCATTACAGGCCTTCTTTGAATCAGAAACTTTCGAAGATTCAATCCGCAAAGCTATCTTTATAGGTGGCGACACAGATACGGTTGCGTCTATGGCGGGTGCGATTGCGGGTGCATACTATGGCACCCCCGCAGAACACATTTCCAAACTGGATGGATTCTTGACCGTTCATCTGGCCCGTGTTACGCACGCATTCAGAAAGACGTTCTCACAAACACAACCTGACACCAGATTCCAGGTAATCGTTGGCGATATTACCAAGACACCAGCCGACGCAATTGTAAATGCTGCAAATGAATCCCTATTGGGCGGTGGCGGAGTAGATGGTGCAATCCATCGAGCAGCAGGTCCAGAATTATTAGCAGAATGCAGAACTTTGGGCGGCTGTCCAACTGGCCAAGCCAGAATGACCAAGGCCTATAACCTGCCCGCTAAATTTGTTATCCATGCAGTTGGCCCAGATTACACAGAATGGGAGCCTGAGACGGCGGAAGCATTACTGGCGGACACATATACATCAATTATGCAGATTGTGGCACAGAATCCAGAAATAACAACCATTGCAATCCCGGCCATATCCTGTGGGATTTTCGCATTCCCATTAGAACGTGCAACTGAAATTGCAATCAATACAATAAAAAGCAAAATACCGCCACATTTAAAGCAAGTCCAATTTATAGTCAGCAATAACAACATTGCATCGGTTTATTTAAATCTGATATGATACCGACAGCCACATATCGTGCCGAGGGCGCGTTGCGACTAGACATATAATTTCAATCTGATATAATAAGGCGCAACACCACAACCCGCAACCACACGTTGCGGCTAGACATCTAATTCCAATCTGATATAATCAATAAGGCTTAGCCATTTCTTGAAGATTCGTTGCGGCTAGACATCTAATTCCAATCTGATATAATATACAACCGGAAAGGCAAAGCATTACACCTGTTGCGGCTAGACATCTAATTCCAATCTGATATAATTGGCGTTTTAAAGACTGGTTGTCTTTTCGTGGTTGCGGCTAGACATCTAATTCCAATCTGATATAATCTTGTTTTGTACACCTGTATATTAAAGGATGTTGCGGCTAGACATCTAATTCCAATCTGATATAATACCGGTTGAAATAGTCGGCGATACATTAGAGTTGCGGCTAGACATCTAATTCCAATCTGATATAATTTTCAATCAAACGATCTAAATCAATTGCCTGTTGCGGCTAGACATCTAATTCCAATCTGATATAATATAATATCCATAATTATGCCGTGCAATACTGTTGCGGCTAGACATCTAATTCCAATCTGATATAATATTGCCAATGCCGTGAAAGTTCCGTTTCAAGTTGCGGCTAGACATCTAATTCCAATCTGATATAATACATAACATAAAAGTCCCCATATTCCTGGGGCTTTTACGTTATGTCTAAAATCAAAAAATAATCAAATTTATTCAAAAAATCGATTCGATTTATTATTTTTTTCTTTACAAGAAACTCCAAACAATTGACAAACCAATATTTTGTGTTTATATAATAGATATGCAAACGAACATTATTGAAATTTCTAATAACAATCGCGAACTGACGGCACGCCGTGGATTCTTGTGCATCAAAGAACACGGTATCACATTGGCCGAAATTCCAATGGATTCTATTTGCGCCGTAATGGCAACGGGACGTGCCATTTTATTCACACAAAATCTTATGAGCCAATTATGCAACAAAGGAATCCCTTTAATTATCATCGGTGACAACTATAATCCGGTGGGAATAATGACGCCACTGATCGGGCAAACACGACAAATGGCCGTACAACAAACACAAGTCAATTCATCCAAGCCATTACAAAAACAATTATGGAAAACGATTGTTCAGGAAAAAATTCGAAACCAATCACGCGTATTGGATTATTTCGGACTGGACAACAAAATCAAAAATCTGCCAACCGTTGTCCAATCCGGCGACACCAGCAACATAGAAGGAATCGCCGCCAGAATGTATTTTCCCGCACTGTTCGGCGATACATTCTTGCGTATTCACACGATGGGCGGCATCAACAGTTTCTTGAACTATGGATACGCAATCTTACGTGGCGCTATGGCACGCTTGGTGGTTGCAGCGGGTCTAAATCCATCATATGGTATACAACACCACAACCAACTAAATCCAATGTGCCTGGTCGATGATTTGATGGAGCCATACCGCCCAATCATAGATGCAATTGTATATCGGATATTTCAGGGTTCAGACAATCAAACACGGGAATTAACACCAGATGACAAACGCCAACTGGCGATGATTTTAGAATCCGAGATTAAAACGCGCACTGGATTTTCACCATTGATAAATATTATGCAACGTGATGTTTGGAACTTTGTAAATTCCCTAAGCGAAAAGAAAAACAAATTGGACTTTGAAAATGTCATACAGAACTGAAGGATTAAAATATATGTGGATGATGGTTATGTTTGACCTGCCAACCGAAACCAAACAAGAACGTCGCGCAGCAGGCAAATTTCGCAACTTCTTGCAAGATCTGGGATTCTCTATGGCGCAATACTCTGTATATATGCGATTTACGGGCACACGCGAAAATTCGCAAAAATATATCCGTGCCATAAAGAAAAACAACCCCTGTACAGGCGATGTAAACATACTATTCTTTACAGACACCCAATTTGGGGACATAATCCACCTGGACAAGACCGATGCACCACGTGTATTAGCACAACGGCCCAATCAATTACAATTATTCTAAGATTTGTCCGGTTGGACTGACATGGATTTTACGCGCCTTATGTTCTTGCAACGACGTTGCAGTAGCCCCCCAGGATTTTGTATCCCCGTCTTCTTTGGCAATTGAATGTGGCCGCAGATAAACTCGCCCATCACTACTTATTTTTTTTACCCTAAATACAATATTTACCACATCTTTATTTTCCACAAAGCAACGATGGTTAACCGTTTCAACCAAGCCCTTGGGTAATTTGGGATCATTTTTATCAAATTCGGCCATTACCATATCGTTTATACGCAAACTCATCACACGACGAGCGGTTGCATACTTGCGCCGCCACATCGGCACCCCTTGATTTAGTTCCGCATTAAAGTTAGATACGATTTCAGCCAACCATTTCCCACGTAATTTTGGATAACGCTTATCATCATCACGAATTTCAAATATTTCCGCACAAAAATTATTACCACCAACATACCATTTATACGCACGATTTGCAGCGGATTGATATTGCGCCAGCAAATGCATCTCTTTTTCTTGTTGTAACTTTTTCTGCTTCTTATCTGTTATTCCCTTGGAAATACCATCGGCAATATACCACGCCATATACGCCCGACGATACGCCAAGCGATCCGCACGATTACGAAATACAGGTATCCAGTTCGTTGTATCTACATCCGTTTTCAAGACCCGAACACTCTTAATTCCACGCGCATCGGCCCATTCAAGAAATCTTTTATATATATTTGAATCTTCATTGGATATACCGGTATCATTTAAAAATTCGATCAATGTCCCACGATTTACGTTTTCAAAATCTTTGTCCTTTATCGGCATAGTCATACGACGCGACATTGTTGCGGTTGTCCCATTCTGAAAGCCTTCCAAATTATATGCGGTATCTTCGTGCAATTGACCCACAGTGCCTTTATCGCTTGGATTTTTTATAGAACGACGATATGACGTTATCAGATTTTCTGTCTTCATCTTAAAATCATAAAAGTCAAATCCCGCGAACGGAATATCCATACCACCAAAAAGTTGCTTGCGCTTTTCTTTTAATGTTCTTCCAAAATAATTATCCAATCGTGTTGCATTTCTTGACAGTGTCTGCAAATTGCCCGCCCCCATACACGCAATCACAAACGCATCAATTGCATGATGAATATGAGAGGCACGATATGTATCGGCATCTTCTTTTGTTTTCCACCAATCAAGATGCCACATATCACGAAACAGTGCCGTCATTTGCCCCGGCAGTCCAATAACCTTGCCCTTATTTGGACAAATATGCCGCAGGTAATCCACCGCCATACGTGACATAAATCGCGTATCATTTAATGCACGCGCGATACAATCACTGTCGCGCAAAAACAACTCTAACGCCCCCTGTTTAAAACGCCATTTACTGGCATCTGGCAGACTTTGCGCCCGTTCCCAGACCGCCTGATATTGCCACGGCGAATCCGACGAAGAAAAGGCATCGTATGGCGTACGATTCCCTTTGAAACGATTAGCCTCTATGGCAGAAATTGTTTTATTGGCCATTGAATCATCCAATGTCTGGGCATATGGCAAAATATGCTCTATTTCAAATTTGCCGCTCTTAAACAATTCCGCAACACTGGTTATTGCCTGTCCAGTATATACACATTTACGATTTTGAGGCTCTTTGGCAAGCGCCTCCCACAATTTATATTTCTGAAAATCTTCACGTGACGGATTCATAATCCCTATTTCCGCAAGGACAGATTTTATTTCTTCATTTTTCTTTTTGTTATCATTTTGCAACTTGTCCATTCTTTTTAATTCTTCGGCACCCGCACGCAATTCACGCCCCATCTCGACATTTATTGAATAGGGCTGACCAAAACGTGCAATTAAATCATTAACAACCGCACGTATCTGATTCATTGCAATATGCACCGTTGCATTCATTGTACGATAATTTCCATCCCCCGTCTGTACCAGAGAGGCTCTTAAAACATCTAAATCACCATAATATGGCAACACATCAAGCGTCGAAATATCTCGCACAGAATGGTGATATCCCGCCAAATGCGCCGCATCATGATACATTTTTCCCGCATCTAAGAACGGCAACATCTTACGAATTGCGACCAAAGAAACGTTTGCAACATCTTCTTCCAGTGCAACCTGAATTATATTCTGCGCCTGCGCTTCTGTTATCCCGTAAGACGCCACTAGAAAATCTATCAAATCCGCATCTTCTATCTGCTCGTCATTTATTTTAGCAAGCAGTTCGCTTTTGTTTTCAATACTATTATAAAAATCTAATTCACCAATTTCAAAAAATGCGAAAGCGGTTTTATCTGCATCTATATCCTTGCGTTTTTCGGATTCTAAATTAAATTTTATGGTGCGCGATATTCCAAGTTTTTTCTTTATTTCCGCAAAAGTCAGTTTACCCCTTTTTATTGAATTTGATGGATTTATCGCCATATCAATAACTAATTGACGTTGAATATCTGTCAGTGGAATATTTTTTCCATCTTCAATCAAAGCCAATTGGTTAATCTGTTGCAACGAACGCCATTTTTGAAATTCGGGCTCATATTTATACGCACGCTTCTCATTTGGCTCAAACAAACAGGTACCGCGTTCCGGCACACGCAATGGCCGCTGATAAAAAATAGCCTTTTCAAAATCATTGCGCATTTCATCAGGGATATTCTGGGCCATACAAATGCGCAAAAATTCTGTATAATACATTTCCCGGGTTGGATAAAGCGCCCCATCCTTGATAACAGATCCATCAAATTGATTCGAAAAACGATATTTTCCAGACAAAACCTGAAATTGTGCCAAAGTGCCATCACCCAATGCATTTTGCAAAGCGGCCGTCGCCGCTTTTAACTTTCCGCCATCTGCACCACGCATTTCTTTGCGATTGCTTTTAAACCCACGCCGCAAAGCCATATGAAAAAACACACGCCCCAATTCCGCAGGCTGCAACTGCTCTGTCAGGGCCCGAACCCGCAACAGATATGGATTTTCCAGCGACGGTTGCTTACGCAAATCGAATCCTAAATTATATTTATCAATCAGTTTTAAAACCAAACGTTTACGCATCCGAACGCGATCGCCCCGACGGCGCATAGAGCGCGCATTCCGGCGTTCTACGTTTATAGGCGTATGCGTTTTTGCGTCACGGCCATCTGGGAATATACGAACCCCCATATCAATCAAATTGGTAATATTATCATCTTTATCCAGTTCTAACACCGCCCACCCCAAAGAAGTACTACCTAAATCCAAGCCTAATTTGTATTTCATACGCCAATCCTTTTTACAAATCTTAGAGCAACACAGGACAAAAATCAAACCATTTGACATTATACAGGCAAATGATATAATCAAAACGGTGTAAGATTTAACGCTAAAAATTAAATTGGAATTAGATGTCTAGTCGTTAATAAGGAAGCATTCTTTGTAATGCAGACACCATTTCAAACAGACACTTCGGTGTCTGTTTTTTTACCAACTATATCACAGGTAACAACCTAAAAAAATGATGTGTTCACCGGAATTGGCAAACACATCACACGGCAATAACCACACAAATCAAATTATGGCTAGTCCCTTTTCACACCAAATGCCATATTGGCACGAATGCCGTCACCCGTTGGCCGTTTTTCTACATATTGCAGGACGCCTGTCGCCTCAACCGGTTTGTCG
>JAFQOQ010000019.1 GCA_017403085.1 Alphaproteobacteria bacterium | reverse complement strand
TTATAGGGGCCCAACAATGTCAAAAAACGAAAAAATTAGCAAGAAAAAGCCGTCTACGGATTCCATGATAGATGATGCAATTGCAAAACAAAACGCCTGGTTAAAAAACCGTCGCAACTTTACGCGTGGCTTTTTGAAAAAAATCGATAAATTTGCGTGTAAAAATCCGGAAAATCAAGCCGCCGAGAAAGTGGCCGCATCCCAGGCACGCGAACGTCGCAATGCAATTGGGGCGTATTGGTTCCCTATTCTGTGCGCGCTGGTTGTGATTTTTATCGCGATTTGGGTTGCTTTTATCAGAACACCGGCACCACAACGTGTGCTGATTGTACCAAACATTCCGGAACCAGTTGTAAAGGCCGTCGATACTTCAACTGCGCCATCGTTTGATATTGTTCGTATCGAGAAGAATGGAAACATTATTATTGCGGGTCGTTGGTTACCACACCAGAATATTTCTGTTGTTATCAATGGCAAAATCGTTGCAACAGAACGTACCGATTCCGCCGGGGAATTTGTATACGCCCCATCCAAGGTATTCGAAGCCGGCAATTATACGATTTCATTATTAGGGGTCGAACCAACAGTTAAATCAGAAGACAAGGTTTTTGTTTATGTATCAGAGGCCGGTGCGGAAAATTCTGTGTCTTTATTGATGACACGTGACGGCAGTACCCTTTTACAAGCACCATCAATGTTGCGCGATGGAGATTTGTCTATATCCAAGATTGACTATCTGGACAATGGGCGTATTGTTGTGACGGGTGACGCATTGCCACGTTTGCGCGTATCCTTGGCGTTGAATGATAAATACATGGGCTTTGCACGTGTGTCTGACCACCATCATTTTGGTTTGGGTGCGGATGTTGGTGAATTAAAAAGCGGTGCAGAATATTCGCTGACGGTGCGTATGCACGACGGTGATGGACGTACGGTTGCATCTGTTACACACGATTTTGTTATGCCAGAAATGACCGGCGACGATGATACATTCTATACCGTTCGTCGCGGCGATTGCCTGTGGATTATTGCACGCAATTTTATGCGTCGTGGTATTTTGTTCAGCATTATTGCAGAACGCAACAACATCGAAAACCCGGATCTGATTTATCCGAAACAACTGTTGCAAATACCGGTGGAAAAATAATGGTTTGGCAAGACGTGATACCGCGTGTAAATATAGCCTTTAAAATTACAAATTGGTGTAACTTGTGTTGTGCACACTGTATGGAACGCAGCAGTATAAAAGAACCTTTTAATTTGATGCCGATTGCACAAATTGAAAAATATATTGCCCAGTATGTAAATATGGGGGTGCCGGTGTGGGACTATGTGGTCTTTACAGGCGGTGAATCAATGGCGCCGTATTATGTTGGACAAGGCAAATATATTCGAACGCTGGCAGAATTGTGCGCAAAGAATAATGTGTCCCCCTGCTTTAAAACAAATGCAATATGGGGAAAACGATTGCTGTTATGCGACAGTGTTTTAAAAGACCTGGCAGATGTTGCCCACAAGTATGATCGACAGGTATTATTAGATATTTCTATTGATGAATATCACGATAACTTCTTGCCTGTGGCAAATGTGGTTAGTCAAATTATGAACAGCCAATATTTAATTGATGCAATCCCGGTGTCTTTTGTTGGCTTGAATACCGTCGCATCACAATGTAAGTTTCAGGAATTTTTGGATGTATTAAAATCGTATGGCATTTCTGTTGATGCACAAAACATCCCGGCCGATGAGTTTATGATTACCAAAGGCGATAAAGCAAATGTTATGTTTTATGATGTTGGTGGATTAACCCGCCTGGGACGCGCCGCCGACAATAATATCATAACCGCACGTCCGGCAAGCGGCGTTGAACATAGTGGTGGCAGCGATTGCTTGGAAATAACAAACAATAATCAGGCGATATTAAATTACAAATATAAAACCACAATGGATAATAAAACCGTTGGGGAAGCCTATAATGAGTTATTACAAAAAAAGAGATAACAACCATGCCCTATAAAGATATCGAACTTCGTCGTCAACGTGGTCGCGAAAGATATGCAAAAAATCGCGAAGCACGCAAGCAGGCAACGCGTGACTACTATGCACGCAATGTGGATACATTGCGCGAAAAGAATCGTATACGCGCACGTGAAAGTCGCGAAAAATACAAGGACAAAATCCAAGAATATTGTTTAAAAAACAAAGATAAAATCAATGCAAGAACTCGTGCATACTATTATGACCACAAAGAGGTATATCAACAATATTACACAGAACACCGTGATGAATTGCTTGCACAGCGTGCCCAGGCAAAATTAGAAAGACGAAATGCACGTGTAATGTGCCCTGCTTTTAAATTTATTGATAAAATTCGCTTGAAAAATATTGATCTATACACAACCAAGTATCAACCAAATTCTAATCTGGCGCATCGTGCAAAATGCCCGGCGATTATTGCGGGCGATTACAGTTTGTGTCCGATTTGCAAAGATTGTTCAATGTCGGGCAAACAAATGGAACGATTGTGCTCAATGCCACACGTTTTCGAATTTGAAAATGCGGTTGCCACCATCCGCGAACGTGCCGCCGATATTGTAATGGCAAATCAAAAATAACTGGTGAATAAATGGACGGATTGGCGCAAATTTTTTCAGACACAAGTTATACATCGTTGCGATATGATGATGGATTGACGCTGTCGTGGCATATGGGTGGTTCTGTTCCTAAT
>JAFQOQ010000002.1 GCA_017403085.1 Alphaproteobacteria bacterium | reverse complement strand
GGGTGGCGAAAAGAATATCGAATTACCGGGTGCAAATGCACTGATGGCACAGCGCACTGAATATATCGCCCTGGCGAACGATTTGAAAACACGCAAAGAATCACTGGGCATGAAACCGGGCATTGAATCAGAACTGATTCTGGACCAGGCATCTACGGGTCTGTATGACGATGTGCATACGGGTAAAACGGGTGGTAAATTTACGTCTGTATCACGCGCATTACTGGATAAAAACAGCGACGATGCCAAGGCATGGGCCGAACAAAAGGCTGACGCTGCTGATAAAAAGAAAACAGGTATGATAACCGCCGCCGCCGGCGCAGGAATCAGTGCAATCGGAAATCTGGCCCTGAATTCTGGTAAAAATAAACAAGATAAAACAGACGACATCTTGTCAAAATACAAGGGCATGGAAAAAAGTATGAATGACCTGCCCGATGAAACGGCAAAATGTCCAACGGACGCCACCGGTAAAAATTCGCCTGATTGCGTCTGCAAAGACAACGCTAAATACTATAATTCACACACAAACAAGTGCGAATCATGTACCGGCACCGGCCGCATCGTAAAAGACAATGTCTGCACATGCCCCGATGACGAATATTATAATTATACAACCAAAAAGTGTGAAACCCTGCCCAAGGACGCACAATGCCGACCAATCGACGCGGGCGACCGTTTAATTCTCGACACAACGAAAAAGGAATGCAAATGCCATAACGCATATACACACGATGAAACCACCCACTTATGCTCATGCACACCTGGCATAATTGATGAAAACGGGGCCTGTGTTAGCCAAAAGGAAACATCAGGTGAAAACCCAATCAAGATATTAACATCGAAATTGTTTGCACCTGGATCAACCGCATTGTCTAAAAAGGCAGAACAATTATTAAAAGGCATGTTTGACAGCATGAAAGACAGTGGCATAAAAAATTGTGAAATTACAATTGATATATATTCCGATAACCTCGGCAACGAAACAGAAATAAAAAATCTGAACAGCGGACGCGCCAGTGCCGTCGCAAAATATATCGAAGCCAACGCCAAAGATGTTATTACGGGTGAAGTGAAAAAGAAAATTCACAAGGGCCTTGAATGTCAATGCGGCGATGTCGGCACAGGAATACCGTCTGGAAAAACCAAACACAACGACTATAAATACTGTGCAGACAAAGCGGCAGGCGTCGTTGTCCCATATAATGTTGCATACGCACCATGCCGCCGCATTGAAATCTATGCAAAATGCGAAGGCGGCGACGCATTAAACAAACTATTATCTGGCGGTGGCGACGGTATAATGGGCCTACTGGGTAATCTGAACGGGAAAAAATAATTCCACCACACCCCGCCACGGCGGGGATTTTTATTTGCCCCGTCGATCGTTATGTTCCCCATTATCATCCCCCTTTGTCACCCCTCGGCTCTTCCCCCCCCTTGTCGCTTCGCGGCACTTCGTAGTCATTGCGTGGTTTAAACACCCCACAAGAATACTTTGTCATCCCTGCGCAGGCAGGGATAGGGGCTTAGAAATCCACCCACACACTCTCGCCACTTCACCCCCTTTGTCATTGCGAGCAAACGAAGTGCAGCGTGGCAATCCAGTCTTATCTTTCCTTATTACTTACGCACCGCGTGCGCATTACATGGATGCAGCAATCCATCAATATATAAAAAAAGCACCGCCATACGACGGTGCCTTCATTAGACATAAAATAAACAACCTTATTCACATGCCCCGTACGATTTCGCCACAGGATAATTTTCAACACAGGCACTGCCTGATGGCACACACGCCGCACGCACCAACGTCGATGTCTTGGCGCCAGCCGGCATATAGTTTATTTCTGCAGACTTACACTGATTCAAATCAGTAAATTTTCCACATGTCTCGCGCCAGTTTGCACATGTTGTAATCGTGGCGGTTGGTGCAACTGTATCTGGCAAACGCAAATTCCACTTTACATAGAAATCACGCAGATTACCAATCGAGTGAGACTTACCCAATCCAACCTGTGCCAAACCATCACCGACGCGACAGTTAATATTACCATGTTCCACCATCGCAGTAATCGCCGTCGCAATACCGCCAGTGCCGGCACCAATCGCCGCACCAATACCCATGCTTTTTGCGACATTCGATTTTTCGCCACGCAGGATTGCGATATCGTCCAGAACATTACCTAATTCTTTGACGTCTTCCTGAATCTGGCTTGGTGTTTTGCATCCATCACTGCCACTGCAATAAATCCCCAGCCCCAACGCACTAGATTGATTCAACGGCTTAAACGTGCAATCACCTTCGACCGCAACATCAACCACCAACGAACCTTCGTCCTGCATCTTTTCCAACAGATTCACACATTCCTGTGGTGTCTGGAATCCCTTGCCAATGCAATTTGCAAAGGCTGGTTCCTGTTGTGCTGCATCTTGAAAGCATTCTTCAATATTTGTATAATTTGTGCATTTCAGACTTGCCTCGAAATATTCTTCGACGCCCAAATCTGCCATACTACATTTATTCAGTGCCGACACATATTCTTTATGCACGTTATACAACGCAACCAACTTTTCACACTGTGCGGTTGTGACCGATCCGCCCGTCACAGACAAATAACTATTCGTATCCAGATACTGATTCAAAATTCCAACCTTGCCTGCTGACTGCAAACTTTCTGCAATCTGTTTCAGGTGACTTGGGTTTGTACAATCAATATCACGTTTGCCATGCCCCGCCAAGGCACCAACACCGGCACCCACAACGGTACCGCCTGCGATACCAACAACGGCCGCCGTACTGGTCTGGTTCATCAGTGAAAATCCAAACAGATTTTTATTACAATTAAACGTATCGCCCGCCGGCAACCAAATCTCGGCCGCCCTATCATCACCGGCTGCACCAAACAGCCAACTGTTTGAAATATGCTTGTCCTTGTTATACGCCGCAACACGGATATAGCACGTCCCCGTCGTCGCATCCCAGCGTGCATAGTGTCCGCGCTGGCCATCAACACCCGGATTATTATCATTTACCTGGGGGCCCAACGGCTGGGTCTTGACCAAGACATTGCCATGCTGGTTATTATACGCACCAATTTTATTATTATATTCGGCCGTCACTGCACCATTATTTGCAACCGCCGCAAACGACGAACCATATGTATTTTTATCTAACAGTCTGCAAACATGTTCTGCCTGGTTTGGTGTCAATCCGGTTTTGCGCAAAACCAGGTTATAATATTCTGGCTGAACCTTGCGCGAATTAAAATCAATCCACACATCTGATGCACTGCGATAAACATTTTCGCAATCACGTCTGACCTCGCGCACACAGCGTTCTATCTGAACGCGGCACAGGCCCATATCATTCATAATTTCATTACGTTTGCTTTCATCAAACATGTCATTAATACCATTGGCCAGTCCCCCCGTATTAACGCACATCAAAACATCATACATACATTTATCAATGGTATAATCAGAATTCTTTACACCACCATCTGGGCATTCCGGTGCCGGTGGTGTTGGCTCATCTGGTTTTGGATCATCAGGCTTTGGATCATCTGGTTTTGGATCATCTGGGGTTGGTGGCACAACAGGCTTTTGCGCCTGGGGCAAATCAACCGTTAAATTTCCCAGTGTATGCAACGGCATTGTCGGCATAGACGGCATACGCACTGTTGCACCGGCCGAAACAGGTGCCGCACCAAACGCACCCGCACTAACGGTACGCACATTCTGTGCCGCACGTCCAGATTCCGCCGCCATCGACACCGATGCCGCAAACACAGACGCCATACTTATAACAGATATACCAACAAAATTCAGCAAACCACGCATAAAAAACTCCCCCTTAATATCCCTACAATTATGCCATAAATAACAACATAAAAAAAGTACTTTTTAGACAAATTTACACACCAACAAAACATTGACAAAACATACTTATTGTCTATAATAAATATAGATGAAACGCATAATTGATTTTTTAAAAACCTATCGCCCCGTCATTATTTGGACGGTGTGCTATGTTTTTTGCATGTGGCTGACGCTGAATTTGCTATTTAATTTCAACATGTTTTCCGCCCCCCAGTGGCACCATGTACTGCGCGCACAATTGCGCGGGTTTCCTGGGTTTGTATTTGGGTTATTAATTCTATCGGCGATACCAATTTATGTTGCCAGTACGGCCATAATCATTCGCACTAAAAAGGCACTAATCACAATTCCAAAACCGAAAATAAAATTACCGGCCTTTTTATCGCGCGCAACACCGGCCCCTGCCCCCGCCGCCCCAGAAACAACAACCGAACCCGAACCGGCCCCAGAAGAAATTTCCCGCGACATCCCAATGGAATTACGCGCATCGTTTTTACGCGCGCGCTTTAACAAAGAAGCAATCCAAGAAATGGCGACACGCATTTCTTCCAACATCGCCGCAACAAATAACACAGACGACCACGATGACGCGCTTGACGATTTGCCGATACCATCTGATTTTGATTTGAACATAGATTTTGACAACGAACAAATCGGCAGCGTATCCGACGCCCCAATATTCAAGGACATCACATTTGGCGACGAACAGTCCTTCTCTGACATCGAACCGACCCGTCAAAACGCAGATATATCTTCATTAACAACACACCTGACAGAACGAAATATAGAATTTGAAATTATTGACGACATTGTTCTGGCCAAAGGCATGGCAATCGCCAGTCATACCGACGACGACTTTTGGATTGCCGATACGGAAAACTGGTTTGCCGCTGGGAAATCACGCCTATCACCAATTAACGCGGCAAAAGCCGTTGCCACAAAACATAATTGTCGCCCTGCCCTGTACCTGGGCGCAACAAACATAATGGATTTAGAAA
The DNA here is from genome assembly GCA_017403085.1 of Alphaproteobacteria bacterium. Lineage (GTDB taxonomy): Bacteria > Pseudomonadota > Alphaproteobacteria > Rs-D84 > Rs-D84 > Enterousia. The sequence continues at coordinate 40,419 of JAFQOQ010000002.1, read as the reverse complement.
ACTTAATTTCCGAATGGAACCAAGACGGCATTACAATAATTACCGACCTGTCTGAATTATAAAAATTTGCAATCCAATGTATAAAAGCCCCTTCTTGGGGCTTTTATACAAATGTATTATAAAATCACATTTTTATTTTATTTGTTGTTATCACGGGTTCCTTAAAGGTTTTACACATAGCACCATGATATTCCTCTTGTGATATATTTAACTTTTTAATCTTGCGATTGGCAACAATTTTCGTATTGCCGAACTCAATTACACCACCTTTTCTAATTTTTTTCACATTCAACTTATTAGTTGTAATTATTTTTTCTGTATCCTCGCATGACATAGTCGTAGTAGTAACGGTACAAACATTATCAGCTTCTGAATAAGTAGCAGAGATAGTGACAGACCCCAGCATATTACCATAGTCGTCTGTTGAAATCCATTCGCCGTGTCCTGACGAAGCAATCTTCAAAGCATCAGATATATTAGCGCCATTGATAACATATCTTAGGCTAAGTGTTCCATCAGAATTCATCCCAGCATTAGTAATATCGCCAAACAAATCATCATAAGGTCTGCTGTTGTCATATGCAACACAAACAGGCTCATGCGTATCTGCATCTGATATATATCTTGTGCATTCAGGATCTGCATTCGGGTTGGTCGCAAATGCTGCACATGTCGCAGCTTTAATAGAATCATTCTGTTTTTCAATTGCCGCAGCAACCAAATCATTATACTTCGCAGAATAATTCTTGTTCGCCTGTTCCAAACCAGAATCAATAATCGTCAAAATAGACGAATCCAACAAATTCGGGAATCGCGCATATGACATTGCATTACGCCCGCGAACCTGAGAAATATCACGTCCTTCAACACACATTCTGATTTTTTCATCATTTGACAGAATCGCAATTTTCTGATTAATTCTGGTCGCAGTCGATTGCAGTGCCGCAACAACACGTGACGCCGTCGGATCGTTTTCGTTCAACTTTGACTTATAATCACCAATATTAATCTCGTACTTGCTAAACTTAACGTCATTATCCAAAGAAGTTGGCTTATTAACCTTTACATCACCAAAAGACAGCAATCCATCGATAACCGTATCACCATCTTCATTAACATAACTGGTTAAACTGTCTGTACCAATTGTTTCATCTTCTTCAAACAATGCACACGACGCCGTATCACCACACAACTCAATCATCTTTTCATTAACCAGATTCTGACATTGATCTAACATGGCATTATCAACCGACAACCAGATACCCTGAACAATCGTATCGATATTATCCCATGATGCCGTAAAATCAACCGAACCATCTACATCGCTTTTCTGCTGGCACGCAACCAATACATCCAACGGACACATTTCATGCAATGAGTCTAAATCCAAACCAATACAATTTGAATAATCTTTGCCACAGCGATTTTCATGTTGCAAACATTTTTTCACTTCGGTTGTACATGCATCAACACGCATCGACTGCAATCTGGCAACAACAAAATCCCAAATCTGCGATTCGGCCGCCGCACGTTCAGACGACGCATCAATACCACAGGCATTTAACGGAACCTTACATAAATTCAGCATTGTTTCCGGACGCGACAGACACATATCATACGAAGCCTCGTTATTTGGATCCATATTATCTTTACAGGCCTGTTGGAAACATGATGAAATATTGCCGATACAATCCTGACGCGCTTTGTTTTCAGCGATTAATTCTGCATTTTTCAACTGTGGCGCAACCTCGCGCAGAAAGGTATCCCAAACCTGGTCTGCAACCGCAACACACGAACGCGTCACCGATTCGCAAAGCGGCTTTTTCGCCTCTAGCGTATCATAGGTCGAACCAGAAATTTCAATATTTGTCACATTACCCTTAATTTTATATGTCTTTGGCGTTCTGGACGTACTTTTACGTGTATTTGTATTATCCATTGCCTGAACAGACGCACACGCAGAAAAATCATCACCACATTCTGCAGTTGTCTGCATACACTTCCTAAACTGCAACGTACATTGCCCCAAATCCCACTTATTCGCAGTCTTTAACTGTTCCAACGCCGCTTCGCGCAACGCTGCCTCTGCCGTTGCCAACTTTTGCGCACTTTGCGTTTTCTTTTGCTTCAGACTATTCTCGTACGCAGTACAGTCCGCCTTGATACGCTGGGTATATAACATACGCAACATATCCATTTCACCCGAGCATTCTGACATTTGGGACGCACACAACTGGTGTGACGCTGAATACAACGCATCACCCGTTTGCCCCTCAATCAAGGACTGCTGTTCAAAAACCTCTTCTTCTTCAAAAGAATCCGTCACATCCCACGCCGACAAATCCAACGTTTTACGAGTACTCTTCTTTTCCTCTGCTTGTTTTTCATTTAAGGAATTCGCAACAGCATTAGCATTCGCAATTGCCATATCGGCATCTAAGCCCATCTCAATCTTTTCAACCCCAACGGTCGCCATTTGAAACGAACGCTCATCCAACTTTTCAATTTCACGCAGAACCGCATCCAATTCTTTATTTTTATCACTGCACAAACAACGCCCACCACTGGCATTATCCAGCATGCAAAACGCATCCATACATCCTTCGTACTTTTCTTGACACGCTTGATTTACAACAACATTTTTCGCCGCCGCGGCCACCTTGGTACCCGACCCAATAACTTTTTGCGTTACACCAGCGCGGGCTGCCACTACCGGTTTCCCAGCCGTTTGTTTGGTTGCACTACGCCCAATAACACTGCCCGACGCAGCCCCACTGCCCACGATCCGCGCAGGCGCACGCCCAACCACCCCACCACGCGTCGCAACGCGCGCAGACGTTGCAGCACCACCAGACGACGTAGTCGCACCACCACGCACCACAGCCCCCGCATCGCCCAGAAATCCAGCAATTATCAAAGAAAGAACAACCAATCTTTTCATAAAAATTCCCTTCCAATTTATTTAATTCTATCACATATAAAAAATTAAAAAAAGTGTATTTTTCAATAATAATAGTACTTTTTTCCAATTGCATTGACAATACAAGTTTTTGTACTATATATAATTAGGTTGGTGAAGCAGGATAACCAAAGGAGTCTGAACCATGACACAAATGAATAACAAAACATTAGATTTAAACGCCGCACGCGCGTCGTACGGCACACCGAATTATAATCACGGTCGTATTTATGTCCAGCGCCCTGGTGGCACAATGGACTATGCACACGCATACGTCGCATCCAACGAAGATCTGCGTGACACAACCGGCCTGACACGCGACATCGGCAAACGCGTTCTGACCGTCGCAGCCAGTGGTGACCACCCATTGTTCTATGCACTAAACGGCGCAACAAAAATCGATACATTTGACGTCACATTTGGCGCCAAGGCCATCATGGACATAAAAACCCAGGCCATATCACAGGGCATGAAATTCGCAGATTATCAGGCCTTATTAAACAGATTGCATTTTGCACCATCCGCATCACAGGTGCAAAATATGCCATCAATCCTGGCAAACATGCCCCAGGACAGTGCCAAATACATCTATGGGATGGATGGATATAAAATTTTCGGCAACGGTCTAAATCTGGACTACTACACCCAGGAAAATTTTTCTGAGGCAGAATACGAAAAACTGCAAGCCATTATCAAAAAACCATTTAATTTCATATGGACAAATATTGCAGAATTAAACACATACCTAAATGACGAGTACGATGTGATTAACCTGTCAAATATTTTTGAATGGCACGGATGGACAACAGAATCCATAATACAAATAATCAAAAAATTACACGATCACATTCGCGTCAATGGACAAATATTATTACAAACCGGCGGCAGTTTTTCACAAGATGAAATCAACCGATATATCAAGGCCCAAGAAAAACTCAAAGACTGGGCAAAAATCGGAATAAATCGCGGCCCACAAAGCAATGTAATTATCCTGGAACGCACACGTTAAAAAAAACGCCCAACCGGGCGTTTTTTTAATTACCTGTCGCACGACGACGAACCGCAGCCGTCTTTGTCGCAGTTGATGCCTTTACTGCTTTTGGGGCATCTTTTTCAATTTTTGTTGTTACCTTTGGTGCTTTTTCAGCTTTGGCCACAACCTTTTCTTCTGTTGCTTCTTCTGCAACTTCTAGTTTAACAGACTTTTTGGCATTAACGTCACGATCAACCAATTCGATAATCGCCATTGGCGCCGCATCACCATAACGGAATCCCGCCTTTAATACGCGTGTATATCCGCCATTACGATTTGCATAACGTGGTCCCAAGACTTCAAACAACTTTTTAACCGTTGCTGCTGACGCATTACCCAATTCAGATGCAACTAAACGACGATTGGCAACCGTATCAACCTTTGCGCGAGTAATCATTTTTTCAACGATACGACGCAAATCTTTGGCCTTTGGCAAAGTTGTCTTAATCTGTTCTTTTTCCACTAAGTTTTTAGTCAAACCAATAAACAAGGCCTTGCGTGCATTTGTATCACGATTAAATGTACGACCTGCTTTCATATGTCTCATCGATTACTCCTTTTTGTTTCTGCCCACCACAAAGATGGGATTCCTTGAGACGCCCATAACCTGACACTATTGCCAGAACCATGGGATTAAATTCGCTTTATTTTATATAAATCCTAACAAATTGCAAGAAAAATCCACAAAACCCCTTGCATCGCAAGAAATTAAATTATGTGAGAGTATTGGAAGTGTTCGCCGTTTCGTAGTGTACAGACGCTACATGAGAAACGGCGCAACACGACAAGACTCCACAGAATTTAATTTATTATTTGTATGGGTCTTCGTACTTCTTAGCCAATTCCGCAATATTTTCTGGTGGCCAACCTGGTACTTCCATACCCAATCCCAATCCCATCGCTTCCAATTGAACCTTGATTTCGTTCAAAGATTTGCGACCAAAGTTTGGTGTTTTCAACATGTCGGCTTCGGTCTTTTGAACCAATTCGCCCAACCAGTTGATTTTGTCGTTCTTCAAGCAATTATTTGCACGAACTGACAATTCCAGTTCATCGACATGCTTTAACAATTTTGGATCAAATGGCAACGCATCCTTTGCTTTTTCTTCTTCGCTTGGCGCATTGATTTGTGCTGGGTCTTCAAAGTTAATAAAGACAACCAACTGATCCGTCAAAATACGTGCCGCATACGCAATTGCATCTTCTGGGGATACAGAACCGTTTGTTTTAACTGTCAATTCCAATTTGTCATAGTCTGTTGATTGACCAACACGTGTTGGCAAAACATCACTTGCCACGTTCAAAATTGGCGAGAAAATAGAATCAACCGGAATAACGCCCAATGGCAAACCATCCGCATGTGCAGACGCAGGCACATAACCACGACCTGTTGCCAAAGTAATTTCCATATCTAAATTTGCACCCTTGTCCAATGTGCAGATTTCAACATCTTTGTTCATAACTTCGACACCACCAGATGTTTCAATCATTGCTGCCGTCACAACAGCCGGACCCTTAACCTTCAAATATGCTTTGTGCTGACCCTCGTTCAAAGCCTTGAAATAAACACCCTTTAAATTCAAGATAATATCAGTCACATCTTCGCGTACGCCAGATATGCTAGAAAATTCATGCTGAACGCCATCAATTTTAATATAAATCGGCGCGCAACCCTGCAACGAAGACAACAAAACACGACGCAACGCCGTACCCAATGTCAAACCAAAACCCTTTTCCAATGGTTCTGCGATTAATGTTGCAATATTAGGATTATGTTCATCGACCTTGATATTCAGCTTTTTTGGCTTAATCAACGTCATCCAGTTTTTTTCAATCATTATATTTCCCTTTTAGCTTAGTTTATCATTTTCGCCAAACGGCTGCATCCGGAATTCCGTACGCGTGCGTTATTTTATATCACTTTATCGTGTAAGTCAAGCAAACAACTGCCAAAAATCAACAAAACTACATCCCGCATTTATTACAATTTTTCACAGGCACAACACGACGTTGCACTTCTATCCCTGCCGGTTTATAAATTGTCACTGGCTGATATACCTGATAATAATCAATTACTTCTGAATGTGTTTTTACCCGTACCGGTGCCGCCTGATGCGCACATGGTTTTGATTTTGTCGCAACATCACGACTGGACGCAAAACGCACAGGTTCCACAGGATCTGTATAAAAACGTTCAACAATCGTCACGGTTTCTGTTTCTGTATATTTAACGCCCGCCATTGCCGCATCGCACGCCATCACGCAACACGCACCAATCAATAAAATTTTTTTCATTTTCACGCCTTTGTTTTTTCTGCACACTCCCTCACACCCGCACCTCGCAGAAACTATACCAATCAATTCCTATTTGTCTATAAAAAAATCCCGCCATTGGGCGGGACTATTACTTAACACGACCAATATTTTCTAACAATATACGGCGCATATAATGCTTTTGCATCATGGCATTTGCAAATGCATCTGCCGCATATTCTGCAACATCAAATTTGTCCGAATATGCCGCAATTCCTATCCAATTATTAGATACTGGTAATATCAGTCCCGTATTTTTATCACGACACACAACATTTCCAACTGCCGCTGTTCCACCATAATTAAAGCGTGGCGCCGCAACCAATTGCCCATCACCATTGTAATTTTGGGCGTCAATTGCCATTATCACCGCCGCAACTAAATCAAACGGTTTAAACAGCTTTTCTTTTTCCACAGATTTCTTCATACGCAGTGCATCTTTTGTATCCACATGCTGACATGAAATCGGAACACCCATATATGTATCAGTATTCCAGACATCTGAATCAAAATCATAATACAATACGCCCTTATAATTACGCCCAAATAATTTGCGCATTTTTTCTGGGGTCAAAGACTCTACGTTCAGACCGCTATTCGTCCGTTCGGCACCATTTATAACCTGTCGCAATTTCATTTGAATATCGGAAACATGTTCAACAATCAATGAATGCGGATCCTGCACATGTAATAAATCTTGAATCGTATTTAATTTAAAGTTTATATAATCACAATCTTTTTTAGACAATCTATATTCAACATCATCATTTGACATAAAACAAAATCCTTTTTTGTATTAATCGCGTCACCAGAACATAGCACAACCGCCAACAAAGTCAATCAATTACGAACAGAAAAATCTTCCTGGCGCCCCTACACACACCAACACCACAATACACGAGCCACCACCCCCACTCCTTGCGTGGCGTAAAAATAAATTAGAATAATTTAGATACAATTAAAAACACCGGCGTAGTGCATTAGACATACATGAGCCGGTGTTTTTGGCTATAGATAAATTATTATAATTTATTTTTATTATACGCGACGTACTTTCTTTGGTCTGCACCCATTATGTGGGATACGTGTTGTATCGGTAATGGACTGCACAATCAGACCGGCGTTTGCCAATCCACGTACAGCAGATTCACGACCCTGACCAATACCACGCATTAAAACATCAACTGTTTTCATACCCATTTCGGCGACTTTTTTACCAACTGCGTCTGCAACGATTGTTGCCGCATATGGTGTGGACTTTTTCGCGCCCTTAAAATTATTTGCCCCAGCGGTTGCCCATGTCAAAACAGCACCAGACTGGTCTGTGATTGTAATACGTGTATTGTTATTTGTCGCAACAACATGTGCAATGCCATGTGATACTTTTTTTACGACTTTCTTTTTAGCTTTTGTTACTGCCATTTTTTTACCTTTTTCGATGTCTTCAATTAACTATGGTGTTAATCTCTACCTTATTAAAAAATTAAGAGAACGTTATAGATGCGAAGTTGTTGGCGAACGAAGTGTACAAACGCTACACGAGTGAGCCACCAACAAGCAGATATGACGTTATATTAATTTTTACTTACCCTTTGTTGCGGAACCAGCCACTACCACGCGCTTACCTTTACGTGTGCGGGCATTTGTCTGGGTACGCTGACCACGAACCGGCAAGCGGTTACGATGGCGAATACCACGATATGTTTTCAAATCTTGCAAACGTTTGATATTCATTGTGACTTCACGACGAACATCACCTTCTACTTTAAAGTTTTCTTCGATATAATTAGAAATTTTGATAACATCCGCGTCTGTCAAATCTTTTGCGCGCAAACCGTCTTTTAATTTCAACGCTTCACAAATCTGAGCAGCCTTGGCTGGCCCAATACCGTGAATATATTGCAACGCAATTTCAATGCGTTTTTCTGTCGGAATGTTAACACCTGCTATACGTGCCATTTTTCATTTTCCTTTTTATTTTACTGCAACGCGCAAGCCCACCTGCGCATCGATACCAAACTTATGCCATTACTTACATGTCACAAGCTATTTTATTTTGCCGCATAATTTTATCCAAAACGCGACAAAAGTCAAATCTTTGTTTGACGCAACGTTACAATTAACGAAAACGTCCCTTTTTTTGTGTCTTTTTGACAACGCCACTATATTGCTTTGCCACCAAATAAGACTGAACCTGATTCATTGTGTCCAAAACAACCCCGGCCACAATCAAAACACTTGTCCCGCCAATCGCCAACGGCATACCCAAACGCGTATTCAAGACAATCGGTAACACACAAACAACAATCAGATATACAACACCAATCGCCGTTGTACGTGACACAACATTATCCAGATAGCTAATTGTCTGTTCGCCTGGACGAACACCTGGGATATAGCCACCTGCATTTTTCAGATTATTGCTGGTTTCTTCTGAATTAAAGATAACCGCCGTCTGGAAATACGCAAAGAACGCAATCAACACAGTAAATGTGATAATATACGACCATGTCCCATACGTAAAGAACGCCATTACATTCTGCACCCATAAATTTTCGCTCTGAACAAAACGCTGAACGAACGCAGGCAACATCATAATAGATGACGCAAACACCGGCCCCATAACCCCAGACATATTAATCTTGATTGGCAAGTAAGACGCATTTGTATTCATAACACCATTTGCCATAACCTGGCGTGGGTATAAAATCTGGATACGACGCTGTGCCTGTTCAAAGAACGCAATCAAGGCAACAATTCCGACAACAAATGCAACAACCAATGCAATCATCGCCGGCGAAATCTGTCCCACTGACCCCAGCGAGAAAATCTTTGCAACACCACTTGGTATTTCTGCAATAATACCTGCAAAAATCAACAAAGATGCACCCTGCCCGATACCACGCGCGGTAATCTGTTCCGCCAACCACATAACAAAGACCGTACCACCAACCAACGCGATAATCGCAGACATTTCAAATGCAAACCCCGGATTCACAACCGCAGGCACACCATTTACTGGTGCCATTGCTTCTAATCCACGAACAATTGCCCAACCTTGAACCACCGCCAAAAACACCGCCAAATAACGTGTATATTGGTTAATTTTCATACGGCCCGATTCACCTTCTTTGCGCAAATCACTCAAAGACTTGCTGGTTGCGGTCAGCAACTGTAAAACGATAGACGCAGAAATGTATGGGAAAATATTTAATGCTAAAACCGACATACGTGACAGCGAACCACCACTAAACATGTCGAACATCCCCATCATACCACTGCCTTCGCCTGAAAACAGATGTAAAACCGCAGATGCATTAACACCCGGCAATGGAATAAAAGAACCTATACGATAAACAACCAACGCACCCAATGTAAATAAGATGCGCTTTTGCAAATCACTCAGGTTTCCAAAGAAGTCTTTTAAGAATTTCATGGACAAGAACTTTTAATTATTAGTCTGCATCCGGGCATATCCAGATGCAGACATAAAACAACTAGTTATTTTTGATTGTGCCACCGGCTTTTACAATCGCGGCTTCTGCTGCCTTGGACCATTTGTCCGCAACAACATTAACGGCTGATTTAATTTCGCCTTTTGCCAAAACCTTCAAGCCATCTAACTTACGATTGATAACTTTCGCCGCCAACAATGAATCAACTGTGATTTCTTTACCAGCATCAATTTTACCTGCTGCGATAAATTTTTCGATATCACCTAAATTGATTGTGACGTATTCCTTAGCAAACGGATTGTTGAAACCGAACTTTGGGAAACGACGCAAGATTGGCATCTGACCACCTTGGAATGTCGCCTGTTTGCGTGATCCACTACGAGATTTCTGTCCCTTGTGACCACGACCTGCTGTTTTACCATAACCAGATCCCATACCACGGCCAACACGCTTTACATCCTGACGTGCGCCAAAATTATCCATCAGTGCATTTAATTTCATTTCTTTTACTCCTATAACTACCTATGTAGTTCTTTGTCGCACATAAACAAGTGTTTATGTACTCGGTTTATAAATTATTTTTCCACTATTTCTACCAAGTGAGAAACCTTTGCAACCATACCGCGTACAGATGGTGTATCTTCGATTTCTTTGGTTTTACCAATGCGCCCCAGGCCCAATGCTTTTACAACTTTAACCTGTGCTTCTGGACGCGCGATAGTACTTTTAACTTGTTTTACAACTATTTTAGCCATAATTAAAACTCCTGTTTATCTTGTGTCCAGATTATTTCGCATCTGCTTCGGCTGTTTCCAGCTTTTTACCATCACGGCCTGCAATGATTTCTGCAACTGTCTTGCCACGACGTGCCGCAACAGTTTTTGGCGAATTCATCTTTGCAAATGCCAAGAACGCTGCACGAATCATATTGTTTGGATTATTTGAACCCTGTGATTTAACAACAACGTCCTGTACGCCCAAGCATTCAAATACCGCACGCAACGCACCACCAGCAATGATACCAGTACCTGGGACTGCACTACGCACAACCAATTTGCTGGCGCCATATTTTGCCGCGCTGTCATGATGCAACGTACGACCTTCTTTTAGTGGTACGCGAATCATTTTCGCTTTTGCAGCCTTTGTTGCTTTCTGAACTGCACTTTGCACTTCCAAGGCTTTACCTTTACCAAAACCAACGCGCCCTGCCTTATCACCGACCACAACCAAGGCCGAGAAAGACATATTACGTCCGCCCTTTACAGTCTTAGATACGCGATTGATAGAAACTAATTTATCTACCAAGTTATCCGTCTGCAATTTTTTATCATCAAAACGTGCCATTATTATACTCCGTCTTATTCAAATTAGATTCTAACGCCACCTGCGCGAATTGCTTCACACAGTGCCTTTACACGACCATGATAGCGATAACCGCCACGATCAAAATAGCAATTGTCCGCAATATTTGCCGCAACTACGCGTTCCGCAAATGCTTTTCCAACTAATTCTGCACCTGCAACATTCCAACCCTTACCTGCAAATCCCTTTTCTTTAGAAGATGCAGCACAGATTGTATGACCTTTGGTGTCATCAATGGCCTGAATTTCAATATGACGGCCAGAACGGAAAACTGACAAGCGAATTTTGCCAGGATTTTTTCTTTTCAACGCACCGCGATTTGCCAGTGTGCGTCTTTCTTCCGAGTTCAAATGTTTCAACATTTTCTTTTTCCTTTTTTCCAATCCCCGTAACAGCGGGAATCAAAGTTAATTATTATTTCTTCTTACCTTCTTTGCGACGGATGTTTTCGCCCTTATAGAAGATGCCCTTACCCTTATATGGATCTGCTTTGCGAACCTTGTGAATTTTATCCGCAAACTGGCCAACCAAGCACTTATCCATACCTTTTACGGTAAATTCTGTTGGCGTATCACCCATAACAACAGTCAAACCTGCTGGGATTTCCATAATAACGTCATGTGAATAACCCGCAACCAAAACCAACTGATTGCCTTTGACAGACGCCTTATAACCAACACCCTTCATATACATCGGTTTTTCGAAACCATCTGAAACACCCTGAACGGCATTGCGAATATTGCGCGCCATTGTGCCCCACATAGTACGAGATGCTTTTTCTTCTGCGTCTTTTGGGTTAATAACGACCTGGCCTTCTTCAATAACAATATCAACCAAGCCAGCATTTTTTGTATCCAATGGCAAACTCAACTCGCCCTTTGGCCCTTTGACGATTAACGCATTGCCCGCAATTGCGACAGATACGCCATCTTTCAACTTAACTGGATATTTTCCTGCACGAGACATAACATAAACCTCACTTTATTATATAACCTTGCACAACACTTCGCCACCGACATTCATCAAGCGTGCCTTGTGATCAGTCATAACGCCATTTGGTGTAGATACAATCGCGATACCCAAGCCATTTAAAACCTTTGGCATTTTTGCGCTGCCGGAATATACGCGGCGACCTGGCTTAGATACAACAGAAATTTCTTGAATTGCACCATTACCGCCAACATACTTTAATACAACAACCAAATTTGAACGATGTTCATCAATTTGATCAATACGGTAATCGGTAATAAAACCTTCTTCTTTCAACACAGCCAAAACTGCTTGACGCAATTTGCTGTTTGGTACGACGATTGTTTCTTTGCCCGCATTTTGCCCATTACGGATGCGTGCAACCATATCGCCGATTGGGTGTGATAATGACATCTTTTACTCCTTAACGTCACAGAATATCATATTCTGCACTGTTTCTACAACTGCATTGTCCACAGTTGCGCTTGTTTATTTTACCAGCTAGATTTACGTACGCCTGGCAATTTGCCTTCGCTTGCCATTGTACGAACCTGCTGACGACACAGACCGAACAAGCGAGAGAACCCGCGGGAACGACCTGTCACACTGCAACGATTACGCAGACGTGTTGGATTTGCATTACGTGGCAATTTTGCCAACTTTTTCATTGCATCCATACGTTCATCTGGTGTTGCATTAACAGACATTTTTTCTTTAATCGCTTCACGCTTTTTAGCATACTGAGCGACCAGCTTTTCACGTCTTTTTTGTTTATTGATTAACGCTAATTTCGCCATCTTTTTTTACCTTTTTTAATTATTTCAAAACCAATGGCAAGCCGATTTTTGTCAGCAATGCACGTGCTTCATCATCTGTTTTTGCTGTTGTCGCGATAACGATATCCATACCGCGAATAGCATCAATTTTATCAACAGAAATTTCTGGGAAAATCAAATGTTCTTTGACACCAAATGCATAATTGCCACGACCATCAAACTTAGATTTTGATAACCCACGAAAGTCTTTTACACGTGGCAATGCAACTGTAATCAGTTTATCCAAGAAATCATACATTCTTTTTCCACGCAAAGTCACCTTGGTACCAATTTCCTGACCTTCACGCAAACGATACGTTGCAATTGATTTCTTTGCACGTGTTTTAACTGGTTTTTGTGCGGCAATCGCGGTCAAATCAGCAACTGCTGCATCTAATTTCTTTTTATCAGATACTGCTTCGCCAACGCCCATATTCAAAACAATCTTTGTCAGTTTTGGAACCGCCAACGCATTCTTGTACCCAAATTCTTTTATCAATTCTGGCACAATTTCTTTTTCATAAATTTCACGCAATCTGCTTTGCATTTCTTTTTCCTTTTGTTGTGTTCCCGTAACAGCGGGCAACAATTTCATTTTTTATTATATCTCAGCACCAGATTTCTTTGCAACGCGAACCTTTTTACCAGCTTCTACTTTGTATCCAACGCGTGTTGCTTTTTTTGTTTTTGGATCAACCAATGCAACATTAGATACATGAACCGGCGCTTCGCGATCAATGATATGACCTGGCTGTTCTTGTGTTGGTTTCACGTGCCATTTATGACGATTAACACCTTCGACCACAACACGTGATTCTGATGGGCGCGCTTCCAGCACTTTACCTTTGACGCCTTTGTATTTTCCCGAAATAACTACGACTTCGTCGCCTTTTTTAATTTTCATTTTTGACCTTCCATCTGTTATTAGATTACTTCCGGTGCCAAAGACACGATTTTCTGCACGTCATATTTACGACGAACTTCACGAGCGATAGGCCCAAAAATACGTGTTCCAATTGGTTCAAAGTTGTTCTTGTTAATCAAAACAACTGCATTATCGTCGAAACGAATAATCGATCCGTCTGGACGCTTCACTGGGAACTTTGTACGAACGATAATCGCGCGCTGCACTGTACCCTTTTGAACTTTACCACGTGGAATGGCCTCTTTAATAGCAACAACAATCTTGTCGCCAACTGTTGCATAACGACGATGAGAACCGCCCAAAACCTTGATGCACATTGCTTTACGCGCACCAGAGTTATCTGCAACTGTCATAACTGTTTCATTTTGAATCATAACTCTAATCCTTTTCCTGCATACGGGGCAATCCCCCGCTGCTTTGTTATAGGTCCCGACTGCCCTGTCCTAAAATCCCAGCACAAAGCCTCAAAGAACCTGTTGTGATTTAGTCACTTACTTCTACTGCATCGTCTTTGGAAACACCAACGCGCCCCTTAACAATCCAAGATTTTGTCTTAGAGATTGGACGATGTTCTTCAATCGCAACAATTTCACCAACATTATATTCGTTGTTTTCATCGTGCGCCTTGTACTTTTTGTTTTGCTTTACGAACTTACCATACAGCGGATGACGGAAACGACGTTCCACTTCAACGACAACAGTTTTGTCGTTTGCTGTACTGATAACTGTTCCTTGCAGTACTCGTCTTGGCATAACTACTATCCCTTATCCTGTTTGCTTAACCCACGGTTTTCACTAAGAAAAACTTAAATTTTTCGCATAAAAACCACGGACTAAATCCTTGTTTTTACTTTTCTGACCCTGCCTATAATATCTAATTTTTTAGAAATCTCAACAAAAATCAGCAATTTTTTTATTTTTTTGCAGCGTTCAGTTTTGTCTTAACACGTGCAATTTCACGACGAGTCTGACGCATCACATGTGTTTTTGGCATCTGACCCGCAGCATGCTGAAAGCGTTGGTTCATCTGTTCTTTTTTCAAATCAGCCAATTTGCTTTCCAAAGCTTCTGTTGTCAAAGCTTCTTTTTCTACTTTTTTTTCTGCCATTTTAGCTACCTTTTTTCCCGCATTTTCTGGGGACACGCCCCAGAAAACACAGACATAATTAGTTCATCTTACGTTCAACAATCTTTGTTTTGACTGGCAGTTTTGCCGCCGCCAACGCAAACGCTTCATATGCAACTTCTGGTTTAACACCGTCCAATTCGAACATAATGCGACCTGGTTTCACACGGCAAATCCAGTATTCAACTGCACCCTTACCTTTACCCATACGAACTTCGGCTGGTTTCTTGGTTACTGGTACATCTGGGAATACGCGAATCCACAATTTACCCATACGACGCATATGTCTTGTAATTGCACGACGCGCCGCTTCGATTTGACGCGCTGTGACACGTTCTGGTGACATTGCCTTCAGTCCAAAAGAACCGAATGCCAATTCACTGCCACCTTTCGCAACACCGTGAATACGGCCTTTATGCTGTTTGCGAAATTTTGTTTTCTTTGGCATTAACATGATACAAATCCTTAATTTCTAATAATTTTTACATTATTATTTGTGCTTTCTTTCGCTTGATCCGGCATATTCAGTCGGACGCGCCATTTCAGAAGCCAGTTTTTCTTTATTAACAACATCACCTGTGTAAATCCAAACTTTCACGCCGATAACACCATATGTTGTTTTTGCCTGAATTGACGCATAGTCAATATCCGCACGCAATGTATGCAATGGAATACGACCTTCGCGGATTTGTTCGCTACGTGCGATTTCAGCACCATTTAAACGACCAGAACACATCACTTTGATACCCTGGGCGCCCGCTTTTTGTGCATTTTGCACTGCTTTTTTCATTGCACGCTTAAAGGAAACACGACCTTCGATTTGCTGTGCAATATTCTGCGCAACCAATTGCGCATTCAGGTCCGGACGGCGAACTTCGTAAATATTTACGACAACCTGGTCATTTTTAACCAGTTTCTTGATATCATTACGCAATGTTTCGATATCAGCACCGTTCTTACCAATAATCATACCAGGTCTGCTGGTATGAATAGTCACGACAACCTTCTTAGCAAAACGTTCAATAACAACTTTTGCCAATCCAGCTTTCTTTAATTTCTTTTCAATAAACTTGCGAATTTTGACGTCTTCTGCCAACAATGCCGCATAGTCCTTTTTACCTGCAATCCAGCGCGAATCTGTAATCTTGTTGATAAATTCACGCAATGAAATTGGTGATACTTTCTGTCCCATTTCTTTTTTCCTTAAACTTTGTAGGGGTGTTCTTGAAGCGTTTCCACTTTATTCAGGAATTTTTATTCCATACCACCCCACACGACTTACCTTATTTTGTTGTTTCTTTTTTCGCTGCTTTCTTTTTAGAAGGCGCCACACCTGATTCCAAAACGATTGTCAAATTTGAGAACGGTTTCAGAATTGGACGGGCACTACCACGTGGGCCGGCCATAATGCGCTTCATTGTTAATGCTTTACCACACCAAATTTCTTTGACGAACAAAGTATCAACAGGCAGCTTTTTGTTGTGTTCTGCATTTGCAACCGCAGACAACAGGGTCTTCAACACTTCACCAGAAACACGCTTTTTTGAAAACTTCAAAACATCTACTGCGCGTTCAACTGGCAAACCGCGAACCAAGTCGCAAACCAGATTCAACTTCTGATGGCTAACGCGAATCATTTTATTGAACGCGCGAACCTGATTATCTTTAATTCCATATCTTGCTGTCATAACTAATCCCCTTATTTCTTACCAGCTGCGGCTTTTTTATTCGCGGCATGGCCTTTAAATGTACGTGTTGGGGCAAATTCACCCAGTTTATGACCAATCATATCTTCTACGATTGATACAGGGATAAACTTGTTACCATTATGAACTTCAAAAGTCAGTCCAACCATTGGTGGCACAATTGTGCTGCCACGAGACCATGTTTTAATTGGTTTGCGGTCATCTTTTTCATTCGCCACCGCCACCTTTTTCAAGACGGACGGATGAACATAAGGACCTTTCCATACTGAACGAGACATCATTTACTCCGTTTATTTCTTATTATTTCTTTTTCGCCAAATGTCTGCTGCGAATAATCATCTTAGCAGTACGTTTATTGCTACGGGTACGATATCCCTTGGCTGGAATACCTGTACGTGATACCGGTTCGTGGCCCTTAGAATGACCATTACCACCACCCATTGGGTGATCTACTGGGTTCATCGCCATACCGCGAACTGATGGACGGATACCCAACCAACGTGCGCGACCAGCTTTACCCAAATTGACATTGCGCTGATCTGGATTAGAAACGCTGCCAACTGTTGCCAAACAATCGGAATGAACTTTACGCAACTCACCGCTGTTCAATTTAATCTGTGCATAAACGCCGTCTTTACCCATTAACTGAGCATAACAACCCGCACTACGTGCCAATTGTGCGCCCGCCCCTGGTTTTAATTCAACGTTATGAACGATTGTACCGATTGGCATATTCTTTAATGGCATTGTGTTACCTGGTTTAATATCTGCATGCGCAGCCGAGATAACAACATCACCTGCCTTTAAATCACGTGGTGCTAAAATATAAGAACGCATACCGTCTGTATATTCAATCAACGCGATAAATGCAGTACGATTTGGGTCATATTCCAAACGAACAACTGTCGCAGGAATATCTGTTTTCTTACGTTTAAAGTCAATCAAACGATATTTACGTTTATGACCACCACCTTGGTGCATAACTGTTACATGACCAAAGTTATTACGTCCGCCTTTGGACTTCAAACCAACTGTTAATGCCTTTTCTGGCGCACCGCTGTACAATTCGCTGCGATCAACCTGTGTCAAACCGCGCGTACCCGGTGTTGTTGGCTTATAATGCTTCAATGCCATTTTTTCTTACCTTTATTTATGCCTTGACAATAGCATCCATATATTCTGGGTTCTCTGCCAAGGCCGTTCATTATACTACATATTTGCTGACAAATCCAGTTTTGCATCTGCCGGCAATGATACGTATGCCTTTTTAACTGTACGTTGTGTGCCTGTGCTGCGCCCACGGAAAGATTTTACCTTACCTTTTGTGACTACGATATTAACCTTAGATGGTTTAACACCATAGATTGCTTCGACTGCACGTGCCACATCTTCCTTAGTTGCAGAAACTGCAACTTCGAACGCAACACCATTGCTTTCAGACAATTTTGCTGCCTTTTCCGAGATAATCGGACGACGCAGTATATCATAAATACCGGCTGTCGCAACGATTTTTTTCTCTGCACTTACTTTCTTTTCTGCCATTTTGCTTACCTTCAATTCTTAAGATTACGCCAATCTTGCTTCAACCGCTTTGACTGCGTCTGCTGTCAAAACCAACTTCTCATGCTTCAGAATATCCAAAACGTTCAAGCCAATCGTTGGCAACGCATCAATATTTGCGATATTTGCCACAGATTTCTTAAAGTTTTCATCTAATTCTGTCGCCCCTACGAACAATGCAGATGCAATATCCAATTTCTTTAACTGTTTTGCAAACGCATTTGTTTTAGCTGTTGCCAATTTTTCAGAATCGATAACAATCAAGCTGCCATCTTTAACCTTAGAAGACAAAGCCATTTTCAAGCCCAAGCTGCGTACTTTCTTTGGCAGATCAATGCTGTGATCACGAACAACTGGTCCATGAACAACACCACCGCCGCGCATATGCACATTGTATTTTTCACCCTGACGTGCATTACCTGTTTTTTTCTGTTTGAAAGCCTTTTTACCGCTGCCTTCTACATCAGAAACAGTTTTCACTGCATGTGTTCCTGCACGCTGTTTTGCACGCTGCCATGTGACAACGCGATGCAAAATGTCTGCACGTGGTTCAACACCAAAGATGCTATCAGACAGTTCAACTTTACCAACTGATTTGCCATCAAAATTTATAATTTCTAATTGCATTTTAATTACCTCACTCTTGCTGTCGCTATTAATTTATTATTCCACAACAGCTTCTGTTTCGGTTGCTGTTTCAGTGCCATTGTCTGCAACTGTTGCAGTTTTTGTTGGAACTGGTAAATCTTTGTGTTCTTTTTTAATTGCGTCTGTGACCAATACAAATGTACCATTTGCACCTGGGACTGCGCCTTCGACGAAGATTAAATTTTCTGCTTCGTCTGTACCGAACACTTTCAAGTTCTGAACAGTTACGGTTTCATTACCCATCTGTCCAGCCATCTTTTTGCCTTTCAATACACGGCCTGGCCATTCACGCATACCAGTACCACCGATTGAACGATGTGCTTTCAAAACACCATGGGTTGCTTCTTTACCGCCAAAGTTATGACGTTTCATCGCACCCTGGAATCCTTTACCCTTGCTTGTTGCTTGGACATCAACGAATTGACCGGCAACAAAATGAGACGCCAACAACTGTGTCCCTGCTGGGATAACGCAATCGTCAGATACACGGAACTCTACGACCTTGCGATAAGGTTTAACACCTGCCTTTTCCGCTGCAACCAACTGTGGTTTTGCAACATGTTTTGCTTTGGCTTCGCGCAAACCTAAGATGTTCGCAACATAACCATTTTTTTCCTGCGTGCGATTTCCAATGACTGCGCAATCACCAACCGCCAACACCGTGACAGGATGTGCAACGCCGCCATCATCATACAGACGCGTCATACCAATTTTTGTTGTAATTAATCCGCTACGTTTCATTTTTTATGCCTTTTTTTATGTCAGAGGTTAGCAGGACTCAGAATATTTTCCCGCCAACACTAACAGTTTTTTATTTTTTACAATTTAATTTTCACATCAACACCTGACGCCAAATCCAACTTCATCAAGGCATCTACTGTCTGAGGGGTTGGATTAACAATATCGACAACCGCTTTATGATTGCGGATTTCGAACTGCTCACGTGACTTTTTATCAACGTGTGGGGAACGATTGACCGTAAATTTCTGAACCAATGTTGGCAAGCGAACTGGTCCAACCACATCTGCGCCTGTGCGTTTTGCGGTTTTCACAATTTCTTCAACAGATTCCATCAGAATACGATGATCAAACGCTGTCAATTTGATACGAATTTTTGATGTTGGTACCATTACCGTTTTCCTTATATTTGTCTGGGCCGGTAATCACTGACGCTTTTAATTCAGTTACACCGACCCATGACTGTTTAATTATTTAATGATTTTGGATACAACACCTGCGCCAACTGTGCGTCCGCCTTCACGGATAGCAAAGCGACGACCTTCGTCCATAGCAATTGGTGCAATCAATTGCACTGTGATACGGACATTGTCACCTGGCAGAACCATTTCTTTGTCTGCTGGCAATGTGATTGTACCTGTAACGTCTGTTGTGCTGAAGTAGAACTGAGGACGATAGTTAGAGAAGAATGCTGTATGACGGCCACCTTCTTCTTTCGTCAAGATATAAACTTCTGCTTCAAAGTCTGTGTGTGGTGTAATAGAACCTGGTTTGCAGATAATCTGACCGCGTTCTACATCTTCCTTCTTTGTACCACGCAGCAACAAACCTACGTTATCACCGGCTTCACCCTGATCCAACAATTTACGGAACATTTCAACGCCTGTAACTGTTGTTTTCTGTGTTGGGCGCAAACCAACGATTTCGCATTCGTCACCAACTTTGATAACACCAGATTCAACACGACCTGTAACCACTGTACCACGACCTGTGATAGAGAACACGTCTTCGATTGGCATCAAGAATGGTTTATCAACTGGACGTTCTGGCAATGGGATATATTCGTCACATGCTTTCAACAAAGCATCAATTGCTTCTTTACCCAAACCATCGTTCTTTTCTTCTACTGCAGAAACAGCTGAACCACGGATGATTGGTGCATTGTCGCCATCAAAACCATTTGCAGACAACAATTCACGGATTTCCATTTCAACCAATTCCAGCAATTCTGGATCGTTTGCCAAGTCACATTTGTTCAAGAAAACAATAATCTTGCCCATACCAACCTGACGTGCCAACAAAACGTGTTCGCGTGTCTGTGGCATTGGACCGTCTGTTGCAGCAACCACCAAGATAGCACCGTCCATCTGTGCCGCACCGGTAATCATGTTTTTAACATAGTCCGCGTGTCCTGGGCAATCAACGTGTGCATAATGACGTTCTGCTGTTTCATATTCAACGTGTGCTGTATTAATTGTAATACCACGCTGTTTTTCTTCTGGTGCATTGTCGATTTGATCAACACCTTTTGCAGCGTCTGCACCAACACCATAGTAATGAACAATAGCAGCAGTCAATGTTGTTTTACCATGATCAACGTGACCAATAGTACCGATATTGACATGCGGTTTGCTTCTTATATACTTTTCTTTTGCCATAGTTTTCTCCTTAGGCTTTGTTTGTTAATTTAAAAACTTCTTACTTATTATTTCGTCAGCTTCTTGATTACTTCGTCAGCAACGTTTGTCGGGACTTCGTCATAGTGTGACAATTCCATATATGGATTTGCGCGACCCTGTGACAAAGAACGCAATGTCTTTACGTACCCAAACAGATTCGCCAATGGAACAAATGCTGAAATCTGCTGGTTACCGAATTGCGTTTCGATACCATTGATTTGCCCACGACGACTGTTCAAGTCCCCAATGATGTCACCGACGTATTCTTCCGGTGTTGTCACCGAAAGCTTCATAATCGGTTCCAGCAATTTCGGCGACGCCTTCTTCATCGCTTCGCGGAAGCATGCGCGTGCCGCAATTTCAAAGCACAATACATTAGAATCGACTTCATGATACTTACCATCTACCAATGTAGCCTTGAAATCCACTGTTGGATAGCCAATCAGAACACCTGTCTGTTGCGCTATCTTCAAACCTTTTTCCACACCCGGGATATATTCTTTTGGAATCGCACCACCAACAATCTTGTTGTCGAATTCATATCCCTGGCCTGGTTCTAATGGTTCAAATTCAATTTTAACTTGTGCATACTGACCCGAACCACCAGACTGTTTCTTATGTGTATATTCTTCTGTAATTGGTTTGCGGAATGTTTCACGATACGCAATACGTGGTTCGCCAACATTAACATCGACCTTGAATTCACGCAGCAATCTATCAACCAAAATTTCCAAGTGCAATTCACCAACACCTGACAGAATCGTCTGACCAGATTCTTCATCAACCGATACGCGGAATGACGGATCTTCTTTGGCCAACGCCTGCAGCCCCAAAGACATCTTTTCAATGTCCGCCTTGGTTTTTGGTTCAACCGCAATACTCATAACTGGCTCTGGAACATGGATTGATTCCAACAAGATTGGATTAGATTCATCACACAGCGTATCGCCAGTAATTGTTTCCTTCATACCAACCAATGTGATAATGTCACCTGCCGACGCTTCTTTGATTTCTTCACGATTATTAGAATGCATCAACAACATACGACCAACGCGTTCGCGTTTATCACGGTTAGAATTATAGATATAAGAACCTGATACCAACTTACCCGAATAAATACGGATAAACATCAAATTACCAACAAATGGGTCGTTGGCAACCTTAAACGCCAATGCACTAAATGGTTCCTTGGCATCTGGTTTGCGTTCGTCGGCTGTTTCGCCATCCATTTTAGTACCCTTAATCGCAGGAATATCCAATGGGCTTGGCAAATAATCAACAATCGCATCCAACAATGGCTGAACACCCTTGTTCTTAAACGCAGTACCACACAATACTGGGTTAAAGTTCTGACCAATTGTACCTTTGCGGATTAACTTTCTAATGGTCGCAACATCTGGCACATTACCTTCCATGTACGCTTCCATGATTTCATCATCCAGCGTCACAACTTCTTCAACCAATTTATCGTGCAGTTCCTGGGCTTTTTCCTTCAAATCTTCTGGGATTTCAATAACATGTGGTTCTTTACCCATATCATCTTCCCAAACAATGCCCTTCATTTCAATAACATCGACAACGCCACGGAAATCAGATTCTGCACCAATTGGGAAATTCAAAACCAATGGATTTGCCCCCAGGCGTTCGCGAAGCATATCAACACAGCGGAAGAAGTTACCACCGATACGATCCATCTTATTAATAAAGCAAATACGTGGAACCGCATAACGGTCGGCCTGACGCCATACTGTCTCCGACTGTGGCTGAACACCAGATACAGATTCAAAAACCGCAACTGCACCGTCCAACACGCGCAATGAACGTTCTACCTCCATTGTAAAATCCACGTGCCCCGGTGTGTCAATCAAGTTAATACGATGATCGCGCCAGAAGCATGTTGTCGCCGCGGACGTAATTGTAATACCACGTTCCTGTTCCTGGGCCATCCAGTCCATGGTCGCGCCACCATCGTGCACTTCACCAATCTTGTATGTTTTACCCGTATAGAACAAGATACGTTCAGAAGTTGTTGTTTTACCCGCGTCAATATGGGCCATAATGCCAATATTGCGGTACATATGTAAAGGTGCGGTTTTCCCGACTGACATTGTATCTTTCCTTTGCCTTTGTATTTATTACCAGCGGAAGTGAGCAAACGCCTTGTTCGCTTCTGCCATTTTATGTGTATCAATTTTCTTTTTAAATGCGCCACCCTGACCATTCAAGGCATCACGCAATTCGCCAAACAGTCTGTCTTCCATGCTACGTTCGCCACGTTTGCGCGCAAACATGATTAACCAACGCAAAGCCAAAGTCTGCTGACGCGCAGCACGAACTTCAACAGGAACCTGATAAGTCGCACCACCAACACGGCGACCCTTTACTTCTACTGATGGCTTTAACGCATCAACCGCTTCCAAGAAAGCCGCCAATTCATCACCGTCTTTGGCAATTTTTTTCAATTTATCCAATGCGCCATAAACGATATTTTCGGCAACTTCTTTTTTGCCATCCCACATAACAACATTAATACATTTTGCAACAACCAAATTACCATATTTGGAATCTGGCAAGATTTCACGTTTTGTTGCAGCTTTACGTCTTGACATTTTATATTTCCTTTTTCACTTCATCTGCATCACAGATTACTCACGTACATTACATACGTGTGGTTAAACTAATTATTTCTTTGTTTTGGCACCATACAAAGAACGACCCTGTTTTCTTGCATCAACGCCCTTGGTATCCAAGACACCGCGGATAATATGATACTTTACACCAGGCAAGTCCTTTACACGACCACCACGAATCATAACAACGCTGTGTTCCTGCAAATTGTGACCTTCGCCAGGGATATATGCTGTTACTTCGCGGCCGTTTGCCAGTTTCACACGGGCAACCTTACGCTGCGCCGAATTAGGTTTTTTCGGTGTTGTCGTATAAACACGTGTGCAAACACCACGTTTCTGTGGGTTTTCCAACATGTCTGGCGCTGTGCTTTTCACAACGACCTTTTTACGAGGTTTCCGAATCAGTTGATTTACTGTTGGCATTCAAAATCTCTTTCTTTTTTTACTACCTATTTTAGCCTGCACAAAACCCGCCTATCAGACTTATTTCAACGACTTACGCCGGATTATAAATCTGTAAAATCAAAGCGGTTTCTGTATTTTCTACTTCCCTTATTTACACGGAAAGCGAACATACTATAAACTCACCCCCCCACATTGTCAAGGAAAAACTAGGAAAAAAATATAAGAATTCCGCTTGAAACGCCCGTAAAATTAGGATTTTAGGCAAACTGCAAAAATGACAAAAATATTGTTTGTGTTGTTATCAATAAACCACAACCACACAATCAAAGAAAAAACAGAGAAGTATATAAAACATTACAAAAAATCCCCCATGTGGGGGATTTTTCTATTTTCTTAGAATTCGATGCCAAAATTCACACCAAACCCAAATCCATCAACCCATTCCCAATCGCCGGTTGAATGTTCCATTTCGCCCATGAAATATGCGCCAATGTATTTGGTTTCGTCCAAATTATAGTTCGCACCGATTTTTCCGGTCCATTTACCCGCATCTTTGATTTCTTCACCGGCCGGCGTTTCATCATCCAAGACACCAGTATATTCGATTCCACCAATCAGGTTCCATTGTGGGCACAGTACTAACTGACCATCTACACCAACGCTCAGTTTATGCATACCGTCGTCACCCCAATTGAAAGATTCAGTGTTCAGGTAATCAAAATCAACATGCCCGGCCAATGTCCAACCGTCGCCAACATAACCGCCGCGCATCCCCAGCGTCCATGTATATTCTGTCATATCTTCATCCAAGAAAGGTACATGATCACCCCATACTGGATTCAGGCTATATACACCATACACATCGCCCTTCCACGCGCCCATATCAATCACGCGATAGTTTAAGCCAACTGTAAATGCATCCCAAGACATCGCATCAAAACTTTCTTGTTCTGATACGCCCGTTTTCATATACAGTGCCAATTTATCTGTGACACCATACCCAAATTCTTCGGAAACAGCCCAATCTTCGATTGCCTCAGAATGAGATTCCACTGCAAAATTACTATAAAAACGACCTTCGCCTGGGCGGTATAATGGATTACCATCAATAATGTTTGCCGCATGTGCGCCTGAGACTGCAAATATAGTCAGCAAAGATGTTAATGTTAATTTTTTCATATTTTTTCCTTTCGTTTGTATTAACTAAACTAGATTAATATGTCTAGTTAATACAATTTTACCAGGCATAAAATCCCACCCGCAACACCAAAGATTTTTGCAAACATTTACAAAATATGCTACGCTAGGCCACGGCTTCGATTCGGATTTTATTCACATACGACAAATCAAACACCCAGAAACACAGGGTATTTTTTATTTTTGTTATAATTTGTTATATTTTTTAATTATTATCAAAAATAACCAAGTGACGATTTTTTTATAAAACAAATAAAAAAAATTTTTTCTAAAACCGGCACCCAGCGATTTTATACAAACATCAGAATTTATTTTTGCTTTTTTATTTTGCGCCACGTCGCATGATTCTTTTTATGTTCTTCATACGATTTAGAAAATCTATGCCCACCTTTGCCATCCGCAACAAAGAATAAATAGTTTGTATCTGCGGGCCGCAATACCGCACGGATTGCATTTTCACCAACATTTGCAATTGGTGCCGGCGGCAATCCAGAATTACGATACGTATTATATGGATTTTCTATCTTTAAATGCCCACGTAACAATGCCTGTCCCTGCATATCCCCCAACCCATCGGTTAATGCATACACCACCGTCGGATCCGCCTGCAACCGCATTCCTTTGCGCAATCTGTTTAAATAAACGCTGGCAACAATTGGCATTTCACGCGCCTGTGGCGTTTCCTTTTGAACAATAGACGCCAGTGTTAGTACCTCGTTCCAATTTTTCAATGGTTTTGGCAATTTTTTGTTTGCTGCACGCCATGCATTTTCTACAGAAATCATTTTTTTACGCGCTAAATCCAGCAACGCCAACCGTGACGTCCCCTTGGCAACACGATACGTATCTGGAAAAACCTGACCATCTTGCAAATTACACACTGGCGCAGTATTCCCAGATTCACACTCTACCCCACCCGTTAAATTAGACGCACGCAACAACAGACTCTTAATCTGTTTTATTGTCAATCCTTCGGGGATAACTATCGTAGTGGATGCCACACGACCATTTGCGAACATATCTGCGATTTTCCAACTGCTGGCCGCAACGGGAATATCATATTGGCCACTTTGAATTTTTCCACCATTTAACCGAACGGCCATTTTAAACACCTGTTCCGAATCGATTAGTTTCTGTTGCATCAATTTATGCGCCACCCCAGATACCGTATCACCCGCCGAAATCACAAAAACTGCATCTTCTCGCACAGACGATTGAACACCAAACATCATCACCAGCGCAATAAACATTATTACCACTGGGATCAATACAATTTGCAACAAAACATGTTTGGGAAAGAACCCTCTCTTGCGCACCATAATGCGTCAATTATTACAGATAAAACACAAATTGCAAACATCAAAACAAGAAAAATCCCCACCATGCGGTGGGGATTTTTATTTTTCATCTTCTTCCTTGCCCAAACCAATTGTATTCTTAATTGGATCTACAATTGTTTCCTTGGCACTGTCCAGCGTACGAATTAACGCGCGCCGAATTTTACCGCTGATTGTCATGGGCAGGCTATCCACAAATTCAATCACACGCGGACATTTATAATGCGCCGCCCGTGATTTTGCATAATCCTGTAATTGACGTACCAACACATCACCCGGCTGAAAATATTTATTCAACACCACCGTCGCCTTAACCGCCTGACCGCGCGATGGATCTGGGACGCCTGTCACCGCAACCTCGCGCACAGATGGGTGCTCCATCAACACGGACTCAACTTCAAACGGACTAACACGATACCCACTAGACTTTATTAAATCATCATTACGCCCTACGAACCAATAATATCCATCTGCATCACGGTACGCAACATCACCCGTATGGTAATATCCATCGCGTGCAACAGACGCCGTCATCTTTTCGTTTTTATGATACCCCTGAAACAATCCCAACGGCCACCCATCCTTCAAAGACACACAGATTTCGCCAACCGTCCCATCTTCTGTGACAGGACGACCACGTTCATCCAACAGCTGAACCCCCCATCCTGCCGCAGGCATTCCCATCGCCCCCGGTTTTGGTTCAATCCACTCATTTGTGAATAGCATCACACATGTTTCCGTCTGGCCGAACCCCTCGTGCAGTTTTACACCTGTATTTTCCAAGAAACGTTCATAAACCTCTGGATTTAGTGCCTCGCCTGCGACATCTGCCTTTTTCAACGAAGACAAATCATACTTGCTCATATCTGCATGAATCATCATTTTATATGCCGTTGGCGGCGCACAGAACGATGTAATTTTATTTTCTGCAATCGCAGTCAGCAAATCATGTGCGGTAAATATACGACTGAAATCAAATACAAACACAGTTGCACCTGCCAGCCATTGACCATACATTTTTCCCCACGAACACTTTGCCCAACCAGATTCAGACAACGTAAAGTGAATATCCCCATCACGTAATCTTTGCCAAAATATTGCAGTATTTATATGCCCCAATGGATATATAAAATTATGCGCCACCATTTTTGGCATATCTGTTGTACCACTGGTGAAATACACAACCATTGTATCGGTATTTTCATTTGGCACACGCGCCAGCGTTTGCGAATACGATTCGCACGCCGCACTAATATCCGCACAGTCAATTAACTGAATTACGGTATTATCCCCAATTGCACTTTTTATTTCGCGAATAATCCCCCCATCATCAAACGCAATAACCGCCGCCGCATTTGCAGCCTTTAACCTATATTCAATATCCTTAGATTTCAATTGATTTGTTGATGGAATTGGAATCACACCCAATTTATGCATTGCCATCATCAAAACCCAATATTCCCATCTGCGCCGCATAAACAGCAGCACCGCATCGCCCTTTTTCAACCCACGCGACACCAAGAAATTCGCAACGGCATTTGACCACTGTGACAACATTTTAAACGTAATTGACTTTTTTTCACCCGTATCATTTGTCCATAACAACGCAACTTTGTCTGGTGACTCATCTGCAATCACATCTATAACATCATAGGCAAAATTAAAGTTATCAGGAACATTTGGCACCGCGTTTTGAACATAATCATCATAATCATCAAAAATTTCCTTGTTCAGGAATCGCTTTGCAAACATATTTATCCTTTTTTCTGCAAATATAAATATGGTGCAGCCCGCAACAAATTACAAGAAAAAATATCAAAAAAAATTCTTGATTGCGCAAGCCATTTTGTATTAAATCCTAATCACACCAGAAAAAAGAACAAAGGAAGAAATATGAAATTTGATACACCAACCCATTGCGACGGGTGCGATAAACATTGCGAATATGGTTATTTTACACGCACTGGCAACGGGGCAATTTATCCAACCATTGGCACACGTATTATTCAGAAATACAACACTCGGGACGGGCGCTGCATTTTCATTGGCATCGGCGAACTTACATCACCGGCATGGGCATTAAAAACAGCACACGAAATTGCCCAAGCATGCAGAAAACATTATCAAAATCAGAAAACAAAATAATTGCATTTTGCATTAAATGGTTGCATAATCATGCGCACAGTTATCGGAGTGTAGCTCAGTCTGGTAGAGCGCTACGTTCGGGACGTAGAGGTCGCAGGTTCGAATCCCGTCACTCCGACCATAAAATAAAAAACGACCTTGTGTCGTTTTTTTATTTTTAGATACAATTAAAAACACCGGCGTAGTGTATTAGACATACATGCACCGGTGTTTTTGACTGTGGATGAATTATTTTATTTAATTTTTGTTAATACAAGGCTGGCGTTTGTTCCCCCAAATCCAAAACTATTACTCAGCGCAACATTCACTTCACGCTTTTGCGCAACATGCGGAACCAAATTGAAATCACCAACCGCATCTTCTGGGTCATCCAAATTTATTGTTGGCGGAACAACCCCATCACGAATAGACAATACACAGAATATCGCCTCAACCGCGCCAGCTGCACCCAACAAATGCCCTGTCATAGACTTCGTAGAAGACATACAAACATTTGTATCCTTGAACAATGTTTGAACCGCCGCCAATTCACCAACGTCACCCAATCCTGTTGAAGTGCCATGCGCGTTAATATAATCAACATCCGCCGGCTGCAAATTTGCATCCTTTAACGCAGATGCCATTGCTCGCATTCCACCTTCGCCATTTGGCGATGGCGCGGTAATATGATACGCATCCCCCGACATTCCATAACCTGCAACCTCGGCATAAATTTTTGCACCACGCGCAACCGCATGTTCATATTCTTCCAGCACCAACACCCCTGCCCCTTCGGACATAATAAACCCATCACGATTTTTATCCCATGGGCGCGATGCAGCCTCTGGCGCATCATTACGCGTACTAAGCGCACGCATAGCCGAAAATCCCGCCAGACCGATACGTCCAACCGCACCTTCGGTACCACCACAAACCATAACATCCGCATCGCCATGTTGAATCATACGCGCAGCCTCGCCAATGGAATGCGCGCCTGTTGCACACGCCGTCACCACAGAAATATCTGGCCCCTGCAAGCCATACTTAATTGAAATATTGCCCGCCGCCATATTAATAATACCCTTTGGGATAAAGAATGGACTAACGCGACGCGGCCCACCATCATGCAGCTCAATACAATTATCATATATCGTATTCAGCCCACCAATACCACTGCCGATTGCCACCCCGAAGCGAGTTTTATCGCCATCATATGTATCCAGCCCTGCATCCTTGATTGCTTCATCTGCGGCAACCATACCATACAAAGTATATCTATCTAATTTACGCTGTTCGCGCGCATCCACAACCATATCTGGATTAAACTGCCCCGGTTCGGTACCACATTCTGGCACACCTGCAATTTGCGATGCCAAATCAGAAACATCAAAAGAATCAATTTTACGAACACCTGATTTTCCTGCCAGAATATTTTTCCATGCATATTCCACACCCGTACCCACAGGCGAAACGATACCCATACCAGTGACAACAACTCTTCTCATAACATATATTCCTTTATCGTTTAACTAACATACGTGGGTATAATAAACATTTTCCAACAAAAATGCAGTAAAAAAATCCGTTGGCGCAAAAACACCAACGGATAATAAGCATATTAACAATACTACAATTAGTTTTTCTTGTGTTCGTCAATATATTTAACTGCGTCACCAACTTTTTCCAATTTAGCAGCTGCATCATCTGGAATTTGGATATCGAATTCTTTTTCTACTTCCATAACGAATTCAACAACGTCCAAGCTGTCTGCACCCAAATCATTTACGAATGCTGCAGATTCTGTAACCTTTTCTTCTGGCACACCCAGTTTTTCAGCTACAATTTTTTTCACTTTTTCAAAAGTTGTCATATTTTTTTCCTTTGTTTTTGTTAAATTGTTTGGTCCATACCATGACCGTCATTGATTACTAAGCTATCATTTTATAGATACTGTGTCAAGGAATTATAACAAACGGTAACAAGCACTTGACAAAATCGAAACTATATACTGTGGTCAAAAATATCATCCAGCAATGTGTTTATATTCACACGCAAATCTTCCTTGTCAGACGCCCACACCAACTGCCGCATCAAGAATTTATGCACATCATCCATGGTTAAATTCGGTATTCCTGCCGATATTGCAATCCGTCGCCACGCCGTGCGTGGATCCATCAAATGCATCCCACCACGTCCTGCAAAAACCCAATGTCCATTTTGTGGCAAATCTTGCAGCAGCACAATCGCCCTGTCTGACAAGGGGTGCGACAACCACATATCATGATTAAAGTCTAAATCTTCCCACGCCATCGAAAATATTTTTGACTTTGGCACAAAACCATAAATCAACATATAGAACGCCGCACGCAACGTCTGGTTTGGTTCTTTATCAATTGCCGCGATTAGTCTGTGCAGTCCCGCCCTATTTAACGGACGCACGCGTCGCGTTTGCACAATTTTTTCAACATCATCTGTTGGATTTTTTTTCACGTATCCCATTTCAATCGCATACTTAAAAACGCTTTGCAACAGTTCTTGCATACGTCCTGCAATTGCCCGCCCTGTAATATTATCCAACACATTTTTAATATCTGTGGCATTAATATCTGATATATTTTTTTCAAACAAATCTGACAAATGCAAATCTATTGCGCGCACCAACTTTACATAGGAATCTTCACATCTGCGCACACGATTTTGTAAATACAAATCCAGGAATTTTTTAAATGATATTTTCTTTCTTCGCACAGGCGGACTTTTCAATGCTTCCTGTAAAATATTTTGCACTGCCCCACGCGCATCTTCGATATCTACATCTGGGTAATTCCCAATTAAAATTCGTTTATCTTTTCCGCGCACACGTTTTCGCACAAAAAAAGTTTTTACACCACGACTAGTAATATACATACGCAGTTTTGGTTCCGAAATATCCTGCACCACATCAAAACCCCGTGCCGGTGCCGGCAAGTTATCCAAAATATACGGATTAAAATAAAATTGGTGCGCCATATCGGCCCCCTTTTTTTTGTTTTTTATCTTGCCAGCGCAAATTTAGCGAACCAAAAACGTTGCAACTTGGCCTGTAGTTTATTCCGCTCTTTCAATAATTCCACATACCTTCTATTTGCATTTATATATTCACAGTCTAATTTATAACACCCATAAACAGAATCACGACTAAGAAACAATGGACAATACCTAACATCTATATTTGCCCACGGCGCACGATCAGCGATATCCGTAAAAACAGGCGAATCAAATTCATAATAATTGATACAGGCCCTTTGCTTATCATTACCCTGCATACCTGGTTCATGACACAATGCGATATCAAAACTAGCGACTTGCACATCATTTCTTGCCTGAACCAAGCGGTTACGCATTTCGCAATATTCGCGCCAATCTTTTTTCTTATGATTCCAATCCGTATTAATCACATAATTCCAAAAAGACATCTTTCACACCCCCAAAACTATGACACTTTTAATGCATTAATAAATGCAGACTGTGGAATTTCTACATTACCGAACGAACGCATACGCTTTTTGCCTTCTTTTTGTTTTTCCAACAACTTGCGCTTACGCGTGATATCACCACCATAACATTTTGCAGTTACGTCTTTGCGATACGCTGCAATTGTCTCTCTGGCGATAATTTTACCGCCAATTGCCGCCTGCAATGGAATCTTAAACTGGTGACGCGGAATTAAATCTTTTAATTTTTCAACAATCTGACGACCACGTTTTTCTGCAAAACTGCGATGACACATAAATGATAGCGGCTCTACATTTTCTTCATTAACCAAGATATTAACCTTGACCAAATCAGACGCCTGATATCCATAGACCACATAATCAAACGATGCGTACCCTGATGAAATCGATTTTACCCTGTCATAGAAATCAAATACTATTTCTGCCAACGGCAATTGATATACCAGCACCGCACGATTTCCAACATACGAAATATTTTCCTGAACACCACGCCGTTCTGCGCACAGGGACATAATGCCACCCATATATTTATCCGGCATCATAATTGTCGCACGCACCCATGGTTCTTCAATTGATTCAATCTTGGTTGCCTCTGGCATATCGGCAGGATTTTCTAGGTCAATCACATCACCATTACGCAAGTGAATTTTATACAGCACACTTGGCACTGTATTAATCAAATTCAAATTAAATTCGCGGGCCAAGCGTTCGCTAATAATTTCCATATGCAACAACCCCAAGAACCCACATCGCAACCCAAACCCCAGCGCAGAAGATTTTTCCACAGAAAACATAAACGACGCATCATTCAACGCCAACTTTTCTGCACTTTCACGAAACGTTGGATAATCATCTGCCTCGACCGGAAAGAAGGACGAGAACACAACCGGTACAGACGGTTTAAAACCAGGCAACATTTGTAAATTTTCACTGCGCGCATCAACAATTGTGTCACCTACTTTGCAATCATGGATTGTCTTCATCCCAGTTATAATAAAACCGATTTCGCCAGTGTGCAGTTTATCAACATTTACCATTTTTGGGGTAAAATAACCAATCTTATCAACGACATATTCTGCACCAGTTGCCATAAATTTAATTTTCTGACCGCGATTTAATTCACCATCAACAACGCGCACCAATATAACAACCCCCAAATACGAATCGTACCACGAATCGACCAACAGCGCACGTGTTGGCGCATTTTCGTCCCCATGTGGTGCGGGCAACTTATTTACAATTTCTTCCAGCAATTCTGGCACGCCATCACCAGTTTTTCCCGACACCGCCAATGCTTCACCCGCATCCAATCCGATAACATCTGCAATCTGTTCGCGCGTACCCGCAACATCACTGGACGGCAAATCAATCTTGTTTAAAACCGGCAACATTTCCAAATCATTATCCAACGCCAAATACGCATTTGCCAGTGTCTGGGCCTGTACGCCCTGGGTTGCATCCACCAGAACCAACGCCCCCTCGCATGCTGCCAATGACCGTGACACCTCGTAAGAAAAATCGACATGCCCTGGCGTATCCATCAGATTTAATTGATATACTTCGCCATTTTTTGCCTTGTAATTCAGTCGCACTGTCTGGGCCTTAATCGTAATACCGCGTTCGCGTTCTATATCCATAGAATCCAGAACCTGGGCCTTCATTTCGCGCGACTGCAAACCTCCTGTAAATTCAATCAGGCGATCAGACAACGTCGATTTTCCATGATCAATATGCGCAACAATTGAAAAATTCCGGATATTAGACTGCTTCATAAAAATACACCTAGGCTACTTATGCGGCAATGATACACCAGTATTTACCTATTCGCAAGGTGATTTTTTTGATAAAATTAATTCAGATTATTCAACAGTTCATCAATACGCGCAGCCCGTTCCAACGTATCATCATACGCAAATCGAATATCTGGCACATATTTCTGATTCATACGTGCCGCCAATTCAAAACGCACCGTACGCGTAATCGCATCCAGGCGTGCCTGAACCGCATCAATATCAGCATGTCTGGTATAATAAAACAGGCGCACAAATTGCAATCCGCCACGCGAATCGGTTCCAACCAGTGACACCCCACTAATAATTGGATCTTCGTTATAATTATCGCGTAAAATTTCTGCAACCAAGGTCTGTACCTTACTTGCCATTCTATCACCACGATTTGAATTAAACTGACGCTTTGCCATTTTTTAGCACCCTATATCACTTTTATATTATTGTAAATTAGTAAATATTAAATTACAATCAAGTAAATTTTTTTACACACAGGGGGACCACCAAATGAAATTTTCAGAATTTATACTAAAAAAATCCGAATCGCGCGGATATTCATGGTTGGTATTTTTACTGACAATATGCGAATCTATATTTTTATTTATCCCCCCCGAAGTTTTTATGACCCCCCCCATTATTGCGAACAAGCGGCGCGCACTGCCAATCACCATCGCCGCATCACTAGGCTCTATTGTTGGTGGTGCAATTGCATACATGATTGGTATGTGGTTATACGATTCGGTTGGCATATGGTTAATAGAAACTTTTTCCAATCCCGAACTAATTGAAACCGCAATCAAACCAATGTTCAGCAAATATGGAATTCTGATAATTGTTTTGACGGCTGTCACACCAATTCCATATAAACTGCTTGCAATCTGGCTGGGCTTTATCGGCTATCCAATTTTATTATTCTTGACCGTATCCGCCATATTCCGCACAGGCCGCTTTGCAATTATTGCGACACTGTTATATTTTTTCCAAGAACGTGCCAACGCAATTGTAAATAAATATTTTTGGCCATTAACAATTGGCGCAATTATCGCAGCCCTGCTAGGTGTATGTATGATAAGTGTGTTTTAAAAAAATGCCCCGATGGGGCATTTTTATTTCTTTGCGACACGTTCGCGAAATTCATTACTTGGTCTAAACGTCGCAACCTTGCGCGCAGAAATAACCGCCGCCGCCCCCGTTTTAGGATTTCGACCCATACGCGCATTTTTTTCCAATATTTTAAAACTGCCAAAACCCGCGAATTTTACTTCTTCACCATTTATTAACGATTCGCGAATTTCATCAAAAATCACATCAACCATCTTGTACGCATCCGCCGTTGTTAAACCGAAACGTTCGCGCAGTCTATCTGCAAAATCACTTCTTGTTACTGTTGCCATTTTTCACCCCACTCTTCTTATACTCTAATCAATGCCGCGCCCCAAGTCAATCCACTACCAAAGGCCGGATACAAAACTAACTGTCCATGCTTAATAATACCATTATCCAGACCATATGCCAGTGCTAAAACACCAGACGCCCCACTTGTATTAGCATGTTTATCCACCGTAATCAAAATTTTATTCAGTGGAAAATCCAATCGTTGCGCACAACTTTCTATTATACGCAAATTTGCCTGATGCGGAATAATCCAATCGACATCATCGGCCACAATACCTGCATGATCCATTATATACTGGGCGGCATGTGGCATCAACTGTACTGCTTTTTTGTACGTTTCTGGTCCATTCATGGTAATCTTATGATTTTCATCACCATGCAGCATATCAAATTCATTTCCATCTGCCATAACCACAGTATCAATAATACCGGAATACCCAGACACAGACTGTTCAAATATCAAGGCACCCGCACCATCCCCAAACAATACCGCGGTTGTTCTGTCACCCCAATCGATAAAGCGTGACATTTTCTCGGCCCCAATCATCATAATTCGTTTATGCATACCCGCACTGAAAAAACCCCGCGCACAGTGCAACGCATATACCAACCCAGTGCATGCCCCGCGCACATCAAACGCCGGCGCATTACCTGTTGCACCCAACCGCCCCAGTACCTGACACGCAACCGACGGAAAATCCAATTCTGCAGACACATTTGCAACGATAACTAAATCTATATCGTTAATTGTAATTCCTGCATTATCCAGCGCACGTTGCGCCGCATTTACCGCCATATCAACCACAGATTCCGAATCGCCTGCAAAATGGCGCGCACGAATTCCTGTGCGCGAAACAATCCATTCGTCTGACGTATCCATAATTTTTGAAAAATCCTGATTGGTCATAATACGTTCTGGCAGATATGCCCCATAACCAATCAATTTACTTCCCATTATTCTTCTTCCCTTGTGATTTTTAGTCCTGCCATTATACATTTGGCACTATCAACTTTCAACCGCAAAATCACAGGAAAAATTACACAAAAAAATCAACGGGGGGGCACGCCCCCCCCCGAACTTAATATTCTTTATCCAAACTGCCTTTAATTTCCTGCAGCATATCATTTACTGATTTCATTTTCTTTATTGCGCCTTCGTATCTTTTTCTACGTTCCAACAATTCGCGCAATTTATCATTCATTCCAACCAGTGCATCCACATCCGTTTCCCTAGACATTTTCTGCAACAGTTCTTTTTGTTGTGTCAAAACATTTTTCAGCAGTTCCGTATATTTATAATGCACTGCATAAATTTCGACCCATTCTATCGTCTCTTTACGAAATCTCTGACGTTTTGGCTTTGGCGCCACCTCAGCGGCTGCACTTTCTGGCGCCACATCCACGCTTGGCACCGCTGCCGGCACCGCACTCTGGGCTTCTTCTGCCTTTGGCGCTACATCCGTCTGTACCTTTGGTTTTCTGCCACGTTTTTTCACAGGTGGCACATCACCCGCATCGCCACCCGACGGAATATCACGTCCGCCTGCCAAATCCTTGAT
This sequence comes from Alphaproteobacteria bacterium, assembly GCA_017403085.1. Lineage (GTDB taxonomy): Bacteria > Pseudomonadota > Alphaproteobacteria > Rs-D84 > Rs-D84 > Enterousia. The sequence goes on along the minus strand of JAFQOQ010000002.1, from coordinate 3,203 downwards.
TAAATCCGTCACCAACAAAAAGTCGCTTAGGTCTATTTTGCTTAAATCGATATCCAAATCGGAAATCAAATTATTATATGCCATATTTTCATGTTCTTTAAAGAAATCCTGACATACAAAAACATTTCCACACACGCCCCAAACGATACGTGGTCTATCGTCCAGCGTTCCAAACCCCTGGCACAGACATTTAGCATTTTTAAATTTAATCGTTGGAGACACCTTCACCTGTCCATCTTTAATGAACAAGACTTGATTGCCATACGTATCCGTTGGATTCACGTTAATATTTTCAATATCAGTCAAGATTTCTATCAGTTTATCTACACCATCTTTGACCTTGGCGCGAATTTTTCCCCATGCGCTTTTAGATATATACTTTTTAATTTTCACAGGCTTAACTTCGCGCGCACCAATCGAATACCGTCTCTTAGCGACTTGCCCAACCACCTTTTCATCTGATGTTTTTGGTGTCGCAGTTTTCTTATCCGCTTTTTTCACGCGCTGATTTTGGATTTCAATCGCATCCACTACATATGCCAAGACATCTTCCATGCTATCTTTATGCACACAAACAATCTCGACCCCATCTGCACGCACACGCATCTCAGATTTTAGTTTTAGATTTGCCTTTCCCGAACGCGCAGACTTTATAAACCGCAACAAATCCGCCCTTGGTATTTCTGCGCACTTTTCAGAACGAATAATGCACTCATCTGCAACCTCTTCTGCAGACAACCATTCCGCTGTTTTTATTTTTGGTTCTTCTTTTTTAATCGGCTTAACAACTGGCGCTGCGACACGTTGTTTTTCTGCTTTTTCCATATCGATTTGTCTCAGGACACTTTCCAACGTTTGTTTTTCGTCTGTCACTGTGACACCCGGATACATTTTCACAAATTCTCTGGCGACATCCAATGCGCCATCGACATTTTTTTTGATATTATTCAGCAAATTTGTTCTAATAACCACACACTGAACTGTACCTGGCAATTTATCAAACAGCACGCCCAAATCTGGAATAGCATACTTACAAACCAGTTTTGTAATCTTCTGGGGCAACACAGTATCAATTCCAATTGCGAAACTTCCACAGTCCAACGTCCCATACACACAAACATTTGTAAAATCTGGCCACACTGGATTTTTTGCCCTGCCCAGTTCTACATCATCAACGATTTCCAACGGTCTATCTGCACTAAACACATCCCTTGGCAGATTGAAAATATCCACACCAACCAGGCGCGTTTCCACATCATCTGTAATTCTTGCAGTATAAACATTATTTACTTTTGCCATAATAGCCCCTTATCTTCACCCTTAAATAAATAGCACAAATTACCCTTTTGTCAATAGGCAAATAAATAAAAATCATTGAATCTTTTCAGAATCTGATATAAAATCACGCACAATAACACGTCCCCATAGTTCAATTGGATAGAACAAGTTCCTCCTAAGAATTAGATGCAGGTTCGATTCCTGCTGGGGATGCCAAATCCACAGCGGAATCGAACCGTCCAAGCAACCTTGGTTGCGTCAGGTTCGGAACGCAGCGCCAGCAAGTGAAAGGGGCCCACCATGAAAATGGTGGGAATTTACTTTCCTGCTGGGGATGCCAAATATAAATATTACCTTTGTCGCTGCTTCATAACCAACACGGCATCATGATCGCACCCATAGTGACTTGAATCAAACCCCAGCGACCTGAACACATGTCTATATTTATCAGTGGCTGGCACAAATCGCCCCTCAAAATACCGCAAGAAATTTGCCCACGCATTTGGATTTACGCCCCAAATATAGCTAAAACAGATTTGTCCATTATTCGCCAATATCTTATCTGCCATACCCGCCATAATTTCATCATAGAACTGCTGGATTTTAAGTTCCTGTTGCATAAAACCCTTATCTGTATACAAATATTCAAATATATTCGACAGCATTATCAAATCATATCGCGCCCTTTGCTGGAACGCATACGACACCCCATCGATACCACAGTGCTTAAAATCTATAGTTTCTGGCAACTTCGCCGCCAACTTCTGGTACGCGTCCTGATTTGCCAGATATGATAAATTTTTCATTTCATACTGCCCCGTCTGCGCCCCCAGATACTTAAACATAGAATATCCGCGCTCGCAGTAATACTGCATCAAGAAATCCTTCAACCCATCCGAGAAGTTTTTCTGTATCGGCTTAATAATATCTGGCGAAAAGAACGTCGCCTTTTCGAAAAAGAAATCCATAAAATCACTATAACTCAGATTACGTATCATATGGTTTTTCAGTTCTATAACACATCTCTGCGCAGAATTGATATCAAACGTATCTACGCGTGCCGCCCCACGTGCATATGCTTCGAACGCATGATCGCCTGACGCCCCCACCGTCAGCACACGTCCCCCATCTAAATTTCCGATTTGATTCAAATACCCTGATATATTTTCATTTGAAAACAAATAGACCGCACCTTGGTCTTGAAACGGGTAAGTACTTTTAATCACAACTTTCTCATCTGACATAGCAAGGAACATATAGCACAAATAGGATTATTGTCAATATTTTATTTATTTTACATCCCAGAAAAATAATATATAATCGGCACACCAAGGAATACAAAAATGAAAAACAAAGCCATCAAGATAGGAATCATTGCGTCAATATTACCCCACGTATTTTGTTGTGGCATACCGATGGCATTGGCCATTATTGGTCTGATTGCCCCTGACGCTGCACATTTTCACCTATTACCACATTGGATGGAACCGTGGCTATTTGTATTTTCCGGTCTGATGCTGGTCTTATCGTGGTATTTAATTGCACGCGATTGTCGTTGCGCGTGCGCACATTGCGACGGCACGCACACTCACCGTCCCCAGAAAATAATACTGGGCATAATCACAGCCCTATTTATAATCAGCATAATTTTACACCTGGCCTCTCATCACTAGGCCCTGCCCCCACACACTCTCGACCCTTCATCCCCCTTGTCGCTTCGCGGCACTTCGTAGTCATTGCGAGGCGAAGCCGTGGCAATCCAGTCTTATCTTTCCTTTTTACTTACGCACCATCGCCCACACTCTCGACCCTTCATCCCCCTTGTCATTGCGAGGCGAAGCCGTGGCAATCCAGTCTTGTCTTTCCTTTTTACTTACGCACCATCGCCCACACTCTCGACCCTTCATCCCCCTTGTCATTGCGAG
>JAFQOQ010000018.1 GCA_017403085.1 Alphaproteobacteria bacterium | reverse complement strand
GGTAATACACGTGATTTTCGTGACTTGGCGCGTTTGCACATTGTAAATGCCCGTGGTGATGATATGGCGGCAACGGATGTTGAAAAATATCTGTCTGGTTTAGATACAAAAAGTTCACCATTTTATTATACCGCGACCCTGACCGTTGCACAGAAGTATCTGGCCGATGGCAACCGCGACGCGGCAAACAAATGGTTGGATAAAATCTTGAACGATGCGGATGCACCGGCATCTATTGTCGGTACGGCAACCACCCTGCGCTAAGGATAAAAAATGAAACGCGCAGTCATTGGGATTTTATCGGTATTGGCATTGTGTGCGTGTGACAAACACGACCCGATTTTACCGGGCGCGCGTTCGCCAATTTTTGATACGCCACGCATAAACATTTTGAATACAGATATCCAGAACCTGCCGGATGTGGCGTATACATCAGATAACACAGATTGCCCGTATACACGTGACACATCGAATGTTGTTTGGCATAACAATCGCAAGATTTTTTCAGGATTTGCAACCGACAATGCGGTGGCATCTGATATAAAGCCGGTGTGCGCTGGGAAATATATCTATGTCGGATTAACAACCGGTGAATTGGTAAAGATTGAACCAAAATCCCGTAAAATAATGTGGATTGCAGATATCTATCGGGCCAGTAACTTGACCGGTGGCGCATCAATGTTGGATATTGTCGCCGAACCGATTGTTCGTGAAAAATATGTATATGTGGGCGGCCTGGCGGATGCGTTTTGCAAGATAAATGCAACATCTGGTGCGCGCGTATGGTGCACGAATATCAGTGTTCCAACCGATTTTACCATCGCCGGTGATACCGCGTTTGTTGCGGGCGCGGATAAAAAATTGTATGCATTGCGCCTGACCGACGGTGCGGCATATTGGACGGCAGATATTGAAAAAATCGCCACACCGATATATGAAAATAAAACCGTAACGGTTGGTAAACAAAAATTTAATGCGGTAAATGGTAAATAAAAAACACCGGCATTTGCCGGTGTTTTTATTACTTTTTCACAACCCCAAATCCAGCCATAAAGTTAATTTCACGATTATATTCTTCTTTATATGTGTTGGGGTCCTGTTTCCATTCTTGTTGAACAAAAGATACAGTTCCAACAGCTTCGGTTGGGGCAATACCATCACCGTAATATGTGCTGGTAAAGTTGCCGAACGTTGCATTTCCTTTGCCGGTTTCATCAGTTTGAGGAGGTGAGCCAGCTATTATATTTTCAAATGTACCATCTGTATCAACACCATCAAATTTAAATTTAGCATTATTTTCGGTAATTGCATCGCCATTCTTTAAAGTTAAATCTGCATCCGTACCGTCAAATTCGACAACGACATCATACCAACGATTTGCCGCGGTTTTATTTTCAGAAAAGTTTGCGGTTAATGTTTCTTTTCCATTGTCAAATATCAAATTTGCCGCCGCTGCAATATCCAGAAATTCCTTTGTTGCGACACCTGTTTCACTTTCATCGAAATACATAACCTTGCCGATGGCATTGCCGGCAAATTCCATTTTATCATCAATTATGTTTTTATCGATTTCTTTGACATCGTACCCACCGGCAAAGACGTATCCAACCTCTTGCGGTTTTGCGCCTGATGCCCCACCTGTCTTGTCCGTCCCAGATATTGTTCCAAAATCTGAAAATTTTAAACCTGTTTCTTGACCATATGCCTGGATGCTAACATCCATATCTGATTGTATTAAATAAATAACATTTTGTCTCTCTTCTAGTTTTTCCCATTCTGTTTGCGACAGATAAATCATTCCGTCAGTTGTTAAATCATTTACTGCACTTTGTGCAAGTGCCAAGTTTTCATCAGACAAATCGAATATTTCTTTGGCGTTTGGGGCGTTTAATGTATCGCGGAATAAATCTTTTATCTGTTGCTCGTTTAAGTTCTTTTTGTGTGTTTCAATTTTTAACCAATTTCGATCACCGTCCGAGTTTAAGTACGGTATTCTATATTTGGCAAGATACCCATTGTATTTATTGTTTGATTTGCGTTCAAAATTAAATTCTGTGTTAAACCAACCGTCTTTAAGTGCAATGGATTCTATTTTTCCATTTTTAGTTTGCGTAATGCGTATATAGTCTTCATCCCAATCACGAGAGCCGATTTGTTGTAATTTCATATCCGCCAGGTTGCTGGTTTTATGGTTCCAATTTTTTGGTTTATGATTTTCATCATCCCAATCAAAGAATCTGCGCAAAACCTGTTCGTGGTTGTCTTTGATAAATTGTTTTCTGGCGTCGTCACTTAAATTATCATAATCGTCGGCATCACCACCGCTTAATAAAAAGGCTTTTTTTAAATCCTTGTCATCTTTGCCGTCTGTGTTGTCGGTCGCGAAATCATACATATTTTGATATTCTGTAATTGCATCTTCAAAATTAAACCCGTTATTTGTGGCCGAAATCGTGCGTATTGCGCCGTTTCTGGATTGCGCGCTTGATGTGCCACCGGCGTTTGTCACACTGGGGGTGTTGCCAATTTTATCCATAGCATATGCGATAATATTGCTTTTGTTATCTGCACTATCCTGCATACTGGTTGTGGGTAAATCCACGGCTGTTGGTGCACGTACCCCACCTGGTGTGGATGCACCGCCACCACCATTGCCACCGGCACACGCCGTCAATAATAACAAAGTTCCCATAATGTATGCAGATTTCATATTTATCCCCCTTGTGCTATGTGATTATATTCTAGAACACTTAAAAGCAATGGGTCAAATAATAAAAAAAACGGGACGCGCCCGGTTTTTGATTCTGGTGGGTGGTATTGGACTCGAACCAACGACCTTTACGATGTCAACGTAACGCTCTAACCAACTGAGCTAACCACCCAAAATGCCCCTAGATTATAACAGACTTTTTTCTAATTGCAAATATTAAATGCTATGGGATATAATACCAATTGTAATGGGGAACCCGTTATGCGAGATTAGAACTCTCGTCCAACAGTCGCCTGCGCAGGCGTTAATTGCTCCAACCCGTGGTTGGAGGGCGATGAATATATTGAATAAGTCGCTGAGCATACTGTTGTGCAAAGTTCTAACCTCCAACCACCCCATTTTGTGGTGGTTTTTGTTTTAACTAAAACAATGGGGGTGGTAATGACACTTGGCCAAGAAATCGAATATATTCGTAAATTGCGTGGCTTTTCGGTTGTGTATATGTGTAATGCCCTGAATATATTAGAAACTGATTATATGCATATAATTTCCCACGGTGGTCCCCTTAGCCTTTATCAGAAAATAATGCTGGTTGCGGCGACCGAATACCCGTTTGATTTAATGTCAAATAATTAAATAAAAATCCCGGCATTTGCCGGGGTTTTTATTCGTCTTTTTTCAAAAATTTTTCAAGCCATTTATTGTCAAAATTTAATTTTTTAACATCTTTGTTGGCTAATAATTTTTGTTGCAATGGGATTGTTGTTTTTACCCCTTCGATAACGAATTCATCCAACGCACGCGTGGCACGCATAATACACGCCGGTCTGTTTGGTGCATGAACAATCAGTTTTGCAAT
>JAFQOQ010000017.1 GCA_017403085.1 Alphaproteobacteria bacterium | reverse complement strand
TTTGCGGATTTGTCTGATGAACAAATGTTAAATGTGTTGCGGGTGCAATATCCGAATCGGATATTTGAATCGGCGGATTTGACCAAGGTTTTGCGTGCAGGACCGATTCGTTCAAATGGTGAATTTGGTGAAATGGGAATCATATTAAACAAATATGGGCGTGATAAATTTATGTTGCAAAACATAGCCACTGCATTGAACAAATATGATGTTGTGTTTGCTATTTTTGGTTCGGGGCATTTTGAATCACAACGGTTGGCACTGATTGATATGATGGGAAGACCGAAATATATTACAGATATACCAAATACACGCGGTGATTTTTATGGGCTGAAAATTAATCCAATAAAATTAATTGATTTTGAAATAGGGGGATTGTGATATGACACAGACAAAACGGGCCAGAATCAAGGCCGTTAGAAAAGATGAACACGCATCAAAATTGTTAAAGGTTTTGCGGGCAACGGGATTATTCCGTTGGGAAAAACCATCAACCCACGCCGAAGAAATTGTAAATATTTTAACCCACGGTATTGGTATCGGATTGGCCATTGCGGCATTGACATTGTTGGTGGTGTTTGCGGGCATCAAGGGTGATGCATGGGCGATTGTGTCGTGCGCGATTTTTGGTGTGACGATGATAACATTGTATTTCGGGTCAACAATGTGCCACGCAACAATTGGTAAAAAACACGAATGTTTTTTTGAAGTTTGGGACAGTGTTGCAATCTATGCCCTGATTGCGGGGACGTATACGCCGTTTTTGTTGGTAAACTTGCGTGGACTGATTGGATGGATTGTGTTTGGAATCCTGTGGGGGATTGTGTTGTTCGGGTCATATATGAAAATCCGTAATCCAAAGCAGCAACCAAAATGGATGGTGGGGCTGTATGTTGCGATGGGGTGGACGTTGTTGTTTATTTTGCCGGCAATGATTCGTAATATTCCGCCGCGCGGATTGTGGTTTATCCTGGCGGGGGGATTGGCATACACAATTGGTGTGATATTTTATCTGTGGCGGCGTATGAAGTTTTCGCATGCCGTTTGGCATCTGTTTGTAATCGGGGGCAGTGTGTGTTTCTTTTTCGCAGTCCTGTTCGGGTGTATATTGGATTTATAAAAAGAATTTGCGAGGCGAGGGTGTAAATATTTTGTATTTAACAAAAGGGGTATCGTATGTCGTATGAATATAAATTTAATGAAAAATTTTGCTGTCCAAATATATGGCACAGTGAACCGATGGCAAAGGAACTTACATCCGATGAATGTTGTGATGGTTGTGAGGAACACTGTAAGTTAAGTGTTTATTCCGCTTTTTTTTACGGCTGTGTTGATATGATGGCAAATGATAAGAAGGTCTTGAGTGTAAAGGGCAGCGGGAGAGAAAACGATTTAAAAGCACTACTAATGTACTGCAGAAAAAGCTGTGCAAAAAGCAAGATGCGGTAATTTATAAATTTGCGAGGCTAGGGAGGGTGAACGACCGTGGCAATCTAAGTAAATAGAATCAAAATTTTGTATTTGCTTTAATCTGTCTTTTTTGTTTATAATTATCATGCCAATGGGGGGATTCCATTGGCGGGGTGTCGAAACCCGTTATTGTGATGTTGTGTTTATGCAACATAGAAATACAGGCATAAATATGAATTTCGGCACCACTGGGTATGTGTGTATTATCCAAGTGGTGTCTTTTTGTATGTGTGCCTGAACTTTCCAATCCAACTGGGTTGGAGGGTGGCGATATATATAAATAAGCCCACAATTCACAATAATTGTTTCGAACCTCCAACCACTTGAAAGATCTTTTCGGTGGTTTTGTTTTTTTCAAAAACAACAGGGGGATTGAAATGAAAAAATTATTTTTTTTGTGCAGCGTATGTTTGTGCGTTCCAGTGAATGCAGCCGAAAAATGTGTGGCGCTGGGGGCGAGTTATGAGTGTGGTCCTACTTTTAACCTTGATGGTGATCCAATGACTTATGGTCAATGTTATACAGCAGATTATAGTTCGGATGATCCATATGGTCCTACGGTAGAAGTTGCGTTGATAGGTGTATGTGCCATAAACAGTAGTAGTGATGGGGAGGCTCTTCATCGTGTTACTACAGCGGTTTGGAATGATAGTTATGAGATTGTAGATGCTTACAATTGTTGGTGTAAAATGATAAGACCTGTGATTAGTTCCTTTGTTTATCACACCTCTTATGATGATGTTGAAACCTGCTGGGCGCTTTGTGGAGATGCATGTTCAGGCTATTTATTAGGTGAAAATACCTTAAATGTATTTTTTGAAAATATAGATAATAATAACGGGTAATAAAAATGAAAAGAATGATTTTGTTTTTTTGTTGTTTGTCGGTGCCAGCGGTGGCTGTGGCGCCAAGTACATCGTGTCCATCGGGATATATTTCGGTGGGAAATGATACGAATATAACCGTTGCAACTTCTTGTCCGTCGGGTACGTTGTCGGTAGGGACGGCTAGTTCTTGTCTGGCTTCGGATCCGTCTGGAACGTGTTTAATGTACGCGCCAGCGGGGGTGCCATATACCGATGAGCGTGGCATATATGAGTTTACAGATGTTTGTGAATTGCGATAAATAATCCCCACACGTGGGGATTTATGTTCTTGATTTTGTAAAAAAATAGGCATATGATATAAAGCATGATTTTGTTCAAAGATTTCTTTACAACAACTACTACAACCCCGTTGGGGGTGTGATTTCTGTATTGCGGCGGGCCGCTTAAATTCTTATAATCAATCAGTTAAAAAATAATAAAAAACACTAAGGGACAATTATTATGTCATATGATATTGAAATTATTCGTCACTCGTTGGCGCACGTTATGGCGGCGGCGGTAAAAAAATTACACCCAGATGTTAAATTCGCGGGTGGACCGGCAATTGAAAATGGATTCTATTACGACTTTGATACAGAATACCGTTTTTCAGAGGAAGACTTTGCAAAAATCGAACGTGAAATGCGCGATTTGATTAAGTCAAATGGTCGATTTGAACAACGCAATGTGTCTATTGACGAAGCCAAAGAAATTTTCGCCGAGCAACCATATAAAATGGAATGGTTGAACGAATATGATGCGGCGGGCGAAGCGTTGTCGATTTATTCGTTCCGTGATTTTGTTGACCTGTGTCGTGGGCCACACGTGGAATCATCCAAAGATTTGCCACGTGACGCGTTCAAAATCCGCAGTGTTGCCGGTGCGTATTGGAAGGGGGATGCAAAAAATAAAATGTTACAGCGTATCTATGTCGATGCGTTCGCCACACGTGAGGAATTGGATAATTTCCTTAAAATGCAGGAAGAGGCCGCCGCACGCAATAATCGCAAACTGGGCAAAGATATGGATTTGTTCCACTTTGAACCAGAATATGC
>JAFQOQ010000016.1 GCA_017403085.1 Alphaproteobacteria bacterium | reverse complement strand
TGATTTATACAAACCATTTGGCATCCAGAAAATCATATTTTCCGCATCAGAATCATAAATATCAAAAATCTGTTGTGCCATTTCAAATGTTGCTGGCACTGATTTCAATAAATATCTGCCACAAACTATATTGTTTGGAAAATCTGCCATATCTATATATTCCTTGTGTTTTTAGTTACTCAATTCTATACTAAATATATGGAAAAACAAGAAATAAGAACATTTGGTCGCCGTCACGGCAAGAAATTATCCACCCGTCAACAGACACTGATTGACACGGTTTTGCCGGCATTAAAACCCACAACGGGCGACATTTTGGAAATCGGATTTGGTGCGGGCGAACATGTGCGCGACCTGGCACGCAATAACCCGGATAAAATTATAATCGGTGCCGAACCATTTATGAATGGGGTGGCCAGTCTGTTGTCTGCAATAACCGACGAAAAATCGAATCGGATTTTGGATGAATATACGGGCATTCGTATCTGGGCGGATGATGTGCGGGACTTCCTGCGTGAAACAGATTCGAAATTCGAGCAAATCTGGGTCTTGCACCCCGACCCCTGGCCCAAGGCCAGACACGAAAAACGTCGTTTATTATCTGCTGAATTTTTAAATCTGTTATCAAAATATTTATCCGAAAATGGCGAAATAATAATCGGCACAGATCACTGGGAATACTTTGATTGGATACGTGAACAAATAAAGTCAACATCCCTGATCGCAACCATTCCAGATATGGAAATTATTCAGACCCGTTATCAGCATAAAAACAAGGCGGGCACCGCCGCACCAAAATATTTAATTCTAAGAAACGCTTAGTAATTTACAAAAAATCGTAATCCAGACAATAAATCAGGCCGTATCGATTCGACCAGGCGTCGTGCCTGATCGATTCGTTCGGGACGATTTTCCAACGCAAAATGTAAATCCCCACCGAACTCAGAATCCCACGCATTCAGCATTCCATAAACCCGCCCCACAAAATCTGATTTTTTACCCGCATCTTTTGTCAAAACGAACAAAACCGCCGACGCATTTATTCGCTTTAATTCGTGGAACAAATCTGTCCAATTATCCGAATCGATATCCCCAATATCCAGCCCAATTACCAAATCCCGATTAAAGAACAAATCATCACGAATAATTGCAACCTGGTCTATCATAGATTTAAGATGCTTGTACCGAACAAAAACCTGGGCACCACAGGCCCCCTGTTTAAGAGATGCGTTAATACGCACCGTCAAATCAGACATAACACCTTCGTCCACCTTGTCATTATTGACATAAAAACGCCCAATAATTTTTTTGTCTTGTGCCTCTACCCAGGGCCAAACAACCGGCACCGCATCAGGCACGACCGACAACACATCCACATTATAATCGGTTGCAAATTCAACCATACGAGCCAAATCAGTGCTGTCTATTTCCGCACCACACCACACACCGATTTTGGTATTTATATCACTTAAAAAAGAATTCATATCAATCATAACACTTTTTACTTTATCACAAATATGATAGAATAAAAAACGATGAAAAAGAATTTTGAAAATATTTTACTAGGACTTCTGTGGTTGCTAGCCGCGACCCTGGGGACAACATTTTGGTTCAACACCCGTTTCGGTTTTAATCTGTTTTCGGGGGCACATTGGGATTACCTGGCAACGCAACAGGCATCACGCACCCCGGTCAGTTTTTGGTTCTATTTTTCATTTGTCGCGGCAACGTTCATCACGCTGTTTGTGCTTTATTTGTTGATAAAGCCACGCCGTCGCAATATCAAAATGCCACAACAGCAAAAGACTGTTCCAACCACCCCCGCGGCATCACCGACAACAATTGAAAATAAATCAGACGCATCACAAATAAACATTATACCCGGCACGGTTCAGCACGCCCCCACCACACCGGTGGCACCCACCGCGGCACCAATGCCACCATGCCCACCGCGATTAAATATCGCGCCCGCGAACACATTTGCACCGGCGACACCAATGCCCACGACAATGACGCCCACCATCACTGCGACGACCACAACGCCATTGGTCCAGACAAAACAAGACTGGCCCGAAATTCGTGAAATCTTTTCAATGGCGGGATACGTCATTAAACCGGAACCATTTATCAACGGGAAAAAGATGGCATTACTGGCCATTGGCACGGACGAGGTTTTATACCTTGGCGCGGTTGGCATATCAACATCCCAAATGCAGGGTTGCGTTAATAAGTTACAACAAATATTCCGTGACACACTAGATGACATTGAAATCACGGTTAATGCATTTGTGCTGAACCCAACGGGAACAAACGCTGATGAATCTGTATTAACATTTAATTCAATCGATGAATTACGTCATTATATGAATGAACATCGCAACACACCACTGGATACGGACGATGCTGAAAATTTTGCGGCGTATTCTGAATACATAACAACCGTAATTGAATACATAGGGAAACTGTAATGCAATTAAACGAAAGCGCGGCTGAAAAAATCTTGGCGGATATGTCTATGGACGATATGCCCGTGATGGAATATACGCCACAACCCACCGCCCTTTCCCCCGATTGGTTTAAAAAAT
>JAFQOQ010000015.1 GCA_017403085.1 Alphaproteobacteria bacterium | reverse complement strand
ATTAGTAGCTATCTTGTAATCAATCATCTTAGTCGCTGTATTCATAGATGGATATAATTCGTCACTTTTCCACTGATCATCCGTCAATTTTTCTGCAGTTTCTTCCTCACCTATACCTATCATCTTACGCGCTTCATCCTCCGGCGTATAACCAATATTTGCAACCGCCGCACCCTCTGCCAATTTGTCATTCGTGACAGCGCCATCTACAATCTGCTCTGTATCAACAGAATCCTGGCCCAACTCTAATTCACCACCAGCAACACTATCAATCGCAGCGTCCAACTTACCAATCGCCTTGGTCAAAGTATCCGTATTCGCAATATTCTTCAATTCCTGTCCATCGCCGGCATAATCACCAATCAATTGCCCACCTTGTTCTGTAAATTCACCAGTTCTATCTTCCACATAATTCGTAGATGCGATATCCGCGTTTGCAGCACTTACCGCCATCATTGCAACCAAAGATGCAGTTAATATTTTTTTCATTTTTCTTTCCTTTCTTTCTTGTCGGTTTGCGCTGTGGCGGTTATCCCACCACAGCATATTTTTTATTTATTATTTTCCGTTATTGTCACCTTCGGTGCCACGCGCAATAACTTCCCAGACAAAGCCGGTATTGTTATATGTCAAGACGCAATAATTTGTCGCATCGCTGCACTCTGTTGGAACATTCAAATTCTTGGCCAGCCAGTTCACGTTTTCACTTTGTAATGCACTATCTGCCAAGCCCAAAGATGCCTGAACACCTGAGTCTAAATCAGCCCTCAGAACCGTACCATCTGTGATACCCGCACCTGTGATTTCACCAACCGTCGCAGTTACCATACCATTTGTTTCAGATACAGCAACAATCGCCTTACCTGCTTCTGCCACTTCTGCAACAGTCAATTCATTAAAGTTCTGTTTCGCTGTTCTCGCCAAACCCAATGCAGTTTGAACATTCTGTTCCAATTTAGCTTCTGTAACATTGGCATCTGCAATCATACCTGTCGCAATCTGGCCCGTCGTCACATTACCTTCCGCATCTGTAATCATTGCCTGATTCGCTGATTCCTGTGCAATAGACACCTTTGCATTGGACACATCACTAATAGCACCTGTTATATCATCGTTATTAGTAGCTATCTTGTAATCAATCATCTTAGTCGCTGTATCCATAGATGGATATAAAGAGACATTAGCCCACTGTTCATCCGTCAAATTTTCTGCAGATTCAACAGACAACTTATTCGTGGTCACTTCCATATTTGTTGTGGCAGTTGAAATTTTGCTTTCAACTTCTGACGTTGTTGAATAATCTACCAATGCATCTGCGATAGATTTTGCAACCGAACCCACCGTAGAGACATCGCCATTCAACACACCAATCGCAGATGTATTCTTGCCGATATTTTCCGCATTTGTATCAACTTTATTTGACAACTCTGTCAGGTTTGTTGTTGTACCACTTAAACTTTGTTCCAGTTTATCCAATTCAGTATCTGTATAACCCTTGGACTGCGCCAAAATACCAGTGTCTGTATTATTGATTGCATCAATTGATGCCTGCAAACCAGAAACCGCTGTTGTACGCGCCTGTGTTTCCGCCGAAACCGCTGTTGAAATTGCTGTATTACGTGCCGTAACTTCGTCTGCAATCGCTGTTGTACGCGCCTGTGTTTCCGCCGCAATCGCAGTATTTGCTTTGCCAACCTCTTGATCAACATAGCCTTTTGACGCGACGGCTGCATCGGCAGCATTTACCGAGACAACGCCCAGTAATACTGTAAAGATACTTGCTGTTAATTTTTTCATTTTTTCCCTTCCTTTCTCAAGTTATTCCTATTTTACCATTTTTCACCGAATCGCGTCAATGGCTAATTTTAATTAATTAGAGCTTAGGCCCCTGGTGTTGTCGCCAATTCCAGTTTCATCCAGTATGGCTGACCATTCAAATCAACCGACAGAACACATTTTTCATTTGCGCAATCTTCTGGTTTTGGCAGTGCATATGTATAAATCTGACTACCCTTTACCAAGCCTTCGTTACCGGCTGCGATTTCACCATCAACCTTCAAAGAAACTGTATCATTTTCAACAGAAACATATGTCGAACCAGATAAATTATCCTGTTTGCCAGCCAATAAATTATCTGTCTGTGTGCTGGTATATGCATCTGCGATACCATAGCCAGCCAGTGATGTCGCAGCATCTGCTTTACCTTCAACAGTCTGAGACAATGCATTCAAATCAGCCTGAGAAGCCTTTGAGCCGATAGCCGCTTCATAAGCATTATACTTTTCAACCAACGCACCTGTGATACCAGAATCAACAGCCTTCAACTGGTCTTCAGTCAGATTATTCTGCTTTTTTGCCAATTCTTCGTTTAACGTAGTTTCTTTTACATAACCCTTCAAATCAACGTCACCCGCCTGGATATCGCCAATCAACGCATTTACTTCTGATTTCAGATACGTTTCTGCCTTGCGATAAACGTCAGAGTTAATTTCATTAATCGCACCAACGATTGTTTTCGCCGTCGTAGGCAAGGTTTGTACATCACCAACATTGTTATTCAGTGTGCTAATACCCGATTCATTTGCGCTAACACGACCTTCCAAAGAATCAATATCAGATTCCGCAGTACCAACACGACCTGCCAACTCTGACACTTCAGACGCCGCTGCCTTAGTATCAACTGTTGCAGACAGTGCATTCAAATCCGACTGCGCTGCCTTAGTACCAACTGTTTCAGTCAATGCATTCAAATCCGACTGCGCTGCCTTAGTACCAACTGTTGCAGACAACGCTGTCACTTCGCCAGAAACAGCGCCGACCTGTGCATTAACATATTCCGTAGATGCAACACTTACTGCGCGTGCGTCTGTGGCGGTGGCACCCATCAGGATAGCCGCCATAAAGCCAGTAAATGCAATATTTTTTACTTTTAACATTTTTCTTTCCTTTCGTTTTTTTATGCCTGACCCTATGGCGAGTTTTGGCATGGTTTAGTTTTTATTCAATCCGTTTTTATTGAACTGTATTGCTTGGCACTGTATCTTCAGTCAAATCCATTGGATCGCCATCATCACCCGTGACCTCAATCGATGTCCATGACAGTCCGCCATTACCATCAGATGTCACCAAGAATGTACCCGCAGGAACTGACTTCTTTGCAACCGCATATTCTTTTGCAGCCGCAACCGCATCAGATTCTGCCTGATCAACATAAGATTCTGTCGCATAACCCTTTGCTGACAAAGTTGTTTCCGTCACCATGCCGGCTGTTGCATCTTGGATTTGTTTTGCAACTGTTTCTGTGCCAACTTTTTCTTCCAATGCATCAATATCCGCTTCGGCCTGATCAACATCTGTAATCAACTGCTCAACCTGTGCCGCAACTGCTTCTGCACTTTCACCAGATGACGCCAAATCTTCTCTCAAATCTTTAATCTGATACGCAACAGAGCCTTCTACTTCAGCACCACCATTCAATTTGTCAATCGCTGCCTTATTTGCTGCAACACCCGCTTCATTTGTGCTGACACGACCTGTCAATGCTTCCAAATCTGCCTGGGCAGCCTTGTCTGCAACGAGCAATTCTAATGCATCAACTTCGTTTTGTGCCTGGGTGGCCGCGCCTGCCGCGTTGTTTGCCGCTGTTTGCGCCGCATCGATTAAACCAGAAACAGTTGAACCTTCGGCAATTGTACCAACCTTGCCTTCCAATGCATCAACATCTGCCTGTGCTGCTTCGGCTGCTGCTTGCGCTGTGCCTGCTGCAGTTGCTGCGTTATCCGCTGTACCCTGCGCCGCTTCGGCTGCTGCCTGTGCTGTGCCTGCTGCCTGTGCCGCGCCATCCGCTGTACCCTGTGCCGCTGCCGCTGCACTTGTTGCATCTTCGATTGCCTTGGACACATTTACAACGTTGCCTTCGTCATCTGTAATCGCTGCTGAGATTGTTTTACCATCTTCGCCAATAACGATACCGTCACCCGCAATCAATTTATCCTGTTTTCTGGACATATTATCATTAACGTCCCGAACCTGTGCTTCGACATAGCCCTTAGACGCCAATTGCACGGCTGCTTCTGCTGCACCGCACGCACCCATCAAGATAGCTGCTGCAAATCCTGAAAAAGCAATTTTTCCTATTTTCATTTTTTTCCTTCCTTTTTTGTTTGTGCGGTTTCACAACCGTCGTTTGTTTAAAAAACTTCTACTGCGACCCACTCTGGTTCGCCCGTTGCTGCATTTCGGGTCAGCATTGCATAACCGTACGCACCGGTTTCTTCGCTGACCGCCACTGCACCACCATCGTCAATCTTGTTCGCCGTCACGGCACCATCGTCAATCGCGCGTGTCGTCACCGCATTATCCGCCAATTTTTCTGCCGTCACAGAACCATCTGGAATTGCAATTGATTTATTTTCAAACAATTGTGTCACCTGTGTCGCCAAATCATCTGCGGCAACATAACCATATTCCGATAAATCTTCTGGCTGAACCGCGGTATCCGCCAATGCACCCTGGGCCGCCGTTGCAAATGCATCCGCATTATACGTCACAACATCGCCATACGCAGCCACCGTTTGGGCCAATCCATCAACACCCGCCTGGGCACCTTGTGCCGCCAGATTTGCCGCCGCCGCATTTTCAGACACTGTATTAATCTGACCCTGCAACTGCACAACCGTACCAGACAGTTCAGAAACATCTTCCGCTTCTGCCTTGGAACCCATGGCCGTATTCAAAGAATTAATTGAATTAGTATTTGCAGAAACAATCGCAGACACAGCATCTAAATCAGCCTGATTTGCCTTATCCGCCAACAACGCATCAACCTGGGCCGCCTTGTAATAATCATCCAGAACGATTTCACCCTTCTGCACCGCGTCTATCTTTGCCGTCAGCGCCACAACCTGTTGATCTAATTCCGTCTTGGTCGCATATGTCGCCAAATCATTTTCAATCCCCGCAACACGTTCCGTCAAAGACGCATCCGCCGCGACCAAACCATCAATAGACGACTGCAAACCAGCCACCTTCTCATCAACATATGCCAAATCAACGTCTGGCTGTTTCAACGCAGTAATCAAACCACTTAATCTTGCATCTTCTGCTTGCAACGCCGCAACCAAGCCATCAACATATTCCGTCTTGGCCAAATCATCAATACCCGCAACAGAATTTTGCAATGCGCTAATCGCACCACGCAATTCCGCATCCGCGGTTTCTAATTCCGCAACCTTTTCATTGGTCACCTGGCTATTTTTCAAACTATCGATCGCAGCATTAATTTTTTCATCCGCCAACACCAATGCATCAACTTCTGAATTTAATTCACTTAAATCTTCTGCGGTCAAATATTCTGCACCAGTTATTTCATCAACTGCCGCCTGTAACGCCGCAACCACAGACAAAGACGCAAAATCATTTTTCAAATCAAACGCGACCGGCTCATTCGCACCCTGGGTCACAGTCAAAACACCATCCACATAATCAACCGTCGTCTGAACACCCTTTAACGCCGTCAAATCATCCGACAGTTCTTTAACCTTAATCTGCAAACTATCAACATCTTGCGCAATTGTTGGACCAGAATTCGAATACCCCATAAAGGATTCCAACACTTCGATACGTTCCTGCAGATTACCTTCTGCCTGACCCGGCTTCATACTGCCCGATGCACCACTTGGATTCAAAACTGCCGAAGAACCACTTAGATATTTACCAATAGACAAACGTGGTGTTGCCGCCGCACGCCCCGCCGTTGCACCACCCGTTGTCGAACCAGACGTCTTATTTGACGACGATGTTGTACGGGTTACCGGACGTTTAACAGACACAGCACCAGAACCAGACTTCGCCGCCGCCGCACTTGACGCACTGGAATACGTTCCCGCGCCACCCAACGCACGAACAGACGAAGCACCAAACGCCGGTGAAATAGCCGCTGTGCAAAGCGCACAAACAATAGACAGCGTTGATATTTTCAGTTCTTTTCTCATAAATCTCTTTCCTGAGTTAAATATTATCACATTTTGCGAATCGGGGTCAATACCTTTTTCTGCTTTTTCCTAAAAAATTAGAACTCGTAACGCAGCCCAATAGATATCGAATTATCCAAAATCAAACCAACATCGTTTGTAAATTTATAAACATTACCATCGGTATGTTCAAACTTACGTTCATGTTCCGGCCCCCACAATGCCGCCAAACGATAACGCACATCCAACAACAGATTATAATCCAGATGATACGACCAACCACCCATCAAACCAATCATAGGCGATACTGCACGTTCTGAACCATTATCATCTATATTAAACGCTGGACTTTGCAGTTGTGTTTTTGGCAGCGCGATACCCAGACCACCACCAACATAGAACCCATTTGTAAAATCATAATACCCATTTGCCATCAAATATGGGATTGTCATTTTAAATGTCGTACCACCAAATTCGTCTTCAAATTCAGAAATAATACCTGCTTCTAATTCAGCACGCCAAAAATAATTAAATGTATGCCCAACAAAGACATTTCCGCCAAACAGTAATTCTGTAAATGATTCATCTGCCAAATTTGATGCGTCTGGTGCATCTGTACTGGATTCATTTTTCCAATTCAAGATATTCATATCCAGTCTGCCCCCCAGATACCACCATCCTGCCTCGGCCCGATCGGTATAATCATACGTCACTTTATACCCACCGTCACTATCACGGGTCAAATAACTGGGCGCTGCATCTGCCGCTGTTGCGGTCAAAGCCACCAATGCCACCAAAGATACTAATTTTTTCATGATAAAAAACCCTCCAACTTTTCCTATACTATATCATAAAAAGCGCCTGCTTCCAAACTTTAAAAATGAAATATTGACAACTTTTTGAATATTTTGCTAAATTAATACATACAGAGAGCAAGAAAGGATTCACAAAAATGAAAAAAATCGTATTTACAATGGCGACATTATCATTGGTCGCATGTACCCAGGTTCCATCACAAATCGACGGCCGCCAGGCATTCTTTGCATTTGATTCTGCCGAAATTTCCAAGGACGCACGCAAAGAATTAAAAAAACAGGCCCTATATCTGAAAAAGAACCCAGACACCCAGATTATTATCGAAGGCCACTGTGACGAACGCGGTTCATCCGAATACAATTTGGCACTGGGCGCATTACGCGCAGGCAACGCAGAACACGCAATCATCCAAGAAGGCGTTGAATCAGAACGCATCAAAACAATATCTTATGGCAAAGAAAACCCAATCTATCCTGGCACCGGCGAAGAAGTATGGGCCAAGAACAGAAATGCCACAACTGTAGTCAAAAAATAAGAAATCCGCTTCGGCGGATTTTTATTTGACGATAAAAATTTTTTCTATTATATTCCAACCATGGAAGAAAAGACAGCTATATCATTTGCAAACGTTGCCGCACGATATGACGGCACCCCCGAAATTCTATCTGACGTTTCATTTAACATCAGTAATGGCGCATTTTATTTTTTATCGGGCGCATCTGGGGCCGGTAAAACAACGCTGCTGCGATTGATATACCAATTGCACAAGCCGTCACGCGGTCAAATTAAATTATTTGGACGCACAACAAATGATATTACACGCGATGAAATAACCGCCCTGCGCCAACGCATGGCAATCGTATTCCAAGAATATTCGTTATTATCACACCTGTCGGTATTTGACAATGTTGCCCTGCCCCTGCGCGTCCGTGGCGTATCCGAAGACAAAATAAAAAAACTGGTGGCCAAGGTGCTTGATTGGGTCGGCCTGGGCAAATTCGCAGACGCAAATCCAAAATCATTATCCGGTGGCCAGCAACAACGTGTATCCGTTGCCCGCGCCATTATTGTTCAGCCATCTATCCTGTTGGCAGACGAACCAACCGGAAACCTGGACGATGAAAATGCATCACGCCTGATGGAATTATTTATTCAAATGAATAAAATGTTTGGCACAACAATCATATTGGCAACACACAGTAAAAAGTTAATGGAAACATATAAATTTCCTGTGATAAATGTTGCAAACCATCGGGTCACATTTACTGGCACGTCTGCGGCTCAGCCTGCCACCACTGAAAAGAAAATGTGGCGTGGCCCAAAACCACAAAACTATTTTGCAGAATTATCAAAACAATTTGACGATATCGGGAACGCATAGCACATGAAGAAAACACCAATTGTATTTTCACTGGTTCGCGAACAATCCGTATTTATGACGGCAATTATGTCGCTATTAACATTTTTGGCGGTTATTGCGCTGGGCATTGCGTTATCTATTGGCACTGGGGTTTTACGCTGGAACGCGCAATGGGATTTATTTGCCACCGTCCAGGTTATGGACACATCCAAATCCGACGCCGTACAAAAAATTATCGATAAAAATTCAGACAAAATCGAATCGGTTCGCGAGATAGATGCAAAACAAATGAACGAACTAATGTCACCATGGGTTTCTGGCGGCAGCGTATTAAAAAATTACCTGCCAAAGATGTGGGAAATTAAATTTAAATCCGAATCGGCGCTGCATGATTTTGGCCAAGAAATCGGCACATCTGCGCGCTTTTTAACACACGCCCGCGCATTAAAATCTTCGACATCTGCGGGTTGGAAAATGATAATGATATCCACACTGGTATTATTGCTGACGCTGGGGACGATTGGCGTATGCATATCATACATTGCACGCAACACGGCCATGTTGCATAAACGCGAACTAGAAATATTAAACCAAATTGGCGCATCCGATAATTTTGTCGCCCGCCAAATGCAAATAATCGTTGCCAAGATTTGCGCCAGCGCATGTGCAATTGGATTTTTGGTTGCTGCCCCGGTATTATTATTGATTATATCCACTGCATCATCTGCGCGCGTTGGCCTAATGGCGATGCTGGGCATATCTGGGGCCGGATGGATAACATTGATATTATTACCGATTCTGATTGTCATCTTTGCAATTTGCATTACCAAGCGCACAACAATTAACATTTTAAAAAACAGCTAATGAAATTTTTCACACCATCATTTTTAATTGTCTGTTGTTTTGTGCTGGGGGGCATGATGTTTAAATCGATGGCCCCAACGATATGCAGTGGCATCCGCCAAGACGACAGCATATTTGTATTAACCGGCGACCAACGCCGTATTCCATTTGCCATGCGCCAGTTGCGCAAATATCCAAATGCAGACCTGTATATCATTGGCGCAGGCGCGACAGTCCCCGTAAATACAACCCAGCAAGTTGTTATTGAATCCGATTCGAAATCGACGTATCAAAACGCGCTGGCAATCAAAGACATTGCGATAAAGAACGGCCTGGACAGATTGGTTGTCGTCACCACCGAAGACCACATTAACCGCGCCATGTATTTAATAGAACACGAATTACCAAACACTGAAATCATCGCATGCCCTGCAACGCTAACTGGCATGCCGCCGGCAAAGCGTCTTGAACGCTGGACAACAGAATATATAAAATATATCGTCACAATGTTTGGAATCAAAGAAAGTTAAAAAAAGGAAAGCACAATGTTCAGAACCATACTCTTTAAAATCACATTGGGTATTTATTTCACATTATGGTCACCATTTTTATTGATTGGCCTGATATCAAAAAAACTATCCCGCAAATTGGTTTTTGCAGACGCAGCGGGCGTTTTATTACTAGCACGCTGGATTACCGGCATAAAATACGAAGTACATTATCCAATTACCGAAGAAAACGGCATCCCATCATTGCCCGACGGGAACAAGCGCATTGACGGCAAATGCATCGTCGCCGCGAAACACATGTCGATTTTAGAAATCGCCATTATATCCAAAGTAATGCCCAACACATTTTTTATATTAAAGCGTGAATTACTGTGGATACCGATTTACGGCTGGGCATTTTGGCGCTGTGGCATGCTGGGGGTAAATCGCGCACGTGGCAAAACCAATATGAAAAAACTAGCAGACGATGTCGAATCGCGCGTTCTGGACGGCCACACATTGGTAATATTCCCCGAAGGCACACGTGCCAAACCAGGACAAAAGATTCCATTAAAACGCGGGCTATTATTATTGGCCCACACATTAAAATTACCAATTTTACCGGTTGGGACTGATGCCGGCCTATATTGGCCAAAGCGCGGTCGCATGACCCCCGGCACGGCCCACGTATGGTTTGAACCGTTATTACCATGCAACGCGTCACTGGACGAAATATCCGACGCAATAAATCGTCACAGCGCATAAAAAAAAGTCTGGCAATGCCAGACTTTTTTTACTACTCTATTCACATCCCAAGGTGTTCTTGGGACGTGGCCTTGAAACCACTTCATGTAACGACGTGCAATTCGAAAATTGCGACATCTCCAATCGGATACCGGTTGGAGGGTGGCGATATGTTTAAATAAGCCCGCTATTTTACATGATAGTTTCAAGCCTCCAACCGCCTAAGACACTTGCCGGCGGTTTTTTCGTTCGAAAGAAAAACAGGAGAGCATGAATGAAAAAACTATTATATCCACTATTTGCCCTATTCTTGGCATTGCCCACCCAATCTTTCGGTGCCTTCAGTGGCGACCTTATTATCGACCCGACCCTCTGCGGTAACAAATCATGCCTGAATGGCTACCTAGATCCACGTACATGCGAATGTATCACCATCGAAACTATCTGTGACGGAAAAACATGCCCAAACGGATATACTTTAAATCTAGAAACCTGCGAATGCGACCTAGACGAAGACCAACTGGCATGCATGTATTGGCCCGCCCTTACATGCCCGGCAACATATACCAAAGACACCTTAACATGCTCGAACTTATTATGCAATTCGTGTCGGGGTACAACCACACGAAATAATTCACTTTATGGACATACAGAAACCGTCCAACAGACAATTCAATACACATGCAACGATACAACTTCAAGTTATACATGCAGTTGTAAAACAACCGTCATGGCACGCGAATGTATGGAAGGGTTCTATGGCACCGCCAGCACGACATCCACGACCGGATGTACCGCATGTCCATCCAACGCAACATGCGCCGGTGGCAACGGTTCGACATTTGTCTGTAACAGTGGATATATACCAAACGCCACTGGCACCGCATGTGTATCATGCCCATCAAATGGCACATGCCTAAATAATAACCTGAATTGCGATGTTGGATATTACAAACAACTCAACATATGCATGCGCTGTCCGCAACACAACGACAACAACAAAACATACGGCACAACCGGCGACGGAATCCGCATAGGCTTTGCAACAGACATAACCGAATGCTATCTGCAAAGCGGCGACAGCCTATCCGACGCCAAGGGTACATACGAATTAACCGATGATTGCTATTATCAAAACTAGTTTAACACAGTTCTCACACCCAAAAATCCCCCAACCGGGGGATTTTTTATTTGTTTTCCTTTTATCATCCCATGGCTTGTTCGGGCCCCAGGTGTTATCCTTTTTAATCTATGCACACACGGCCGTTATGATTTATTATCGCACCACGGCTGACGACGACCACCACTGTACGGCCGTCCCAGTTTTTCATCTATTAAAACCTGGCCAGCATCACGACCATCTGGCAAAATAACATTGGCGTCAATTCGACCTAAATATTTATCATCCTTGATATTCTGCAAATCAACCAATGTCCCATTGGGAATTAGTTGCGCCAAACGTTCCCGCGCACGCGACGCCATATCTATTTCATACTGACATGCACCATGAATTTCCGGCGTATCAATATTTATCAGACGCACCCGCACAGAAATCTGAATCCCATCATCCAGATTTACATATGCCGCAAACGTATCACCATCAAACACATAATCTGAAATCGCAGGCACCGCATATGCACCACGAACAAAACACGCACATAATAACGCAATAAAACAAAACCTCATGCGCACCCCCATATACAAAACCGCCAACGGCGGTTTTTAATTTTTATGGCAATCTGGGCGACCACGTCGGTTCCAGCCCATTTACATTTTCTGGCAATTCAATGTCATATATATTCTGCCCAGTTATATCGACACTGCGAATATGACTAATGCGTTCTATACCATCTAATGCCTTTTCAGTCTCGTAATATACAACACGACGCGACCCAGGCGCCCATGATGGTGCCTCCATAAACCATCCTCCGGCCAAAATCTTTTCATTACGTCCCTGCGGATTCATAATCCCCACATAGAACGTATCATCTGCAATCTTAGTAAATGCAATAAACTGGCCATCTGGCGACCACGCAGGCGTTGCATATCGCCCCGCACCATACGTAATACGCGACTGTTCGCCCGTTTCTAAATCCAAAACATGAATCTGCTGGCGTCCAGACCGGTCTGAATTAAACGCCATTTTCTTGCCATCTGGCGAATAAGACGGACTGGTATTTATCGAAATTCCAAACGTTAATTGACGCAATTCCTTGGTTTCAATGTTATATTCATATATATGCGTAATACCATTTTTCACCAAAGACAATGCAATCTTGGTCCCATCTGGCGAAAAACGTGGCGCAAAATTCATACCACCGAACTGGCCCAATCTGCGCTGTTCGCCAGTATCCAAATCCAACGACCACACCATCGGATCATCATTATAATACGACAAGAACACAATTGATTGCATATTTGGCGAAAAATGCGGTGACATAACAAATGTATCTTTATCTGACAAATATCGCATACCATATCCATCTTGGTCCATAATTGCCAAACGTTTTACCCGTTTATGTACCGGCCCTGTTTCTGCAATAAATACAATCTGGGTATCAAAATATCCCAATTCACCTGTCAATCGTTCATATATTGCATCTGCCATAATATGCGCCAACCGTCGTGCAGACTTTTTAGACGCCACCAATGATTGTGCCTCTATCTGTTCGCGCCCATTAACATCCCACACATAGAATTCTAATTTATATTGACCACCGGCCTCGGCCGATAATTTGGCCTGAACAAAGACCTGTGTTTTAATTGCCTGCCACGATTTAAAGTTCGGCAGCGCATTCATTTTAACAAATTCTGGGAACGCATTATGATTTACAATATGAAATAATCCCGTACGTTTTAAATCCGCTTCGACAACTTCGCGTATCATTGCCGCGTCCTTGCTGCGCACATCGCCCGCAGTTTCAAATTTTTGCACCGCGATTGATATAGGCTCGGCCGCACCAGCGATAATATCAACCTTTAAATCGGCGCGCGCGCCTGAAAACGCAACAAACAAACAAATCAAAACAGACAATACCCGTTTAAACATAATAACCCCTTTCCGTCACTGACCAGATATATCGCAATTTTATATTCTATAGACACAAAAATCAAATCTAAATCACCACAACACAACATACCACACACCCGCCATCACAAATGTAAATATCAACGTAAATATATTTGTATTGACAATTGTAAATACAATGATATAGTCCATTGTAATGACCGCAGTATTGCGCAGTGTATAGGAGAATGCATATGCCAAACGTTATGCAACAATTGTTCATTATGAACATTGAATCTTTGCTAAAAGAATACGCCGCCTACAAGGCGTTTAACAAATCCGACTGCGTTATAAACATGCGAATTCCACGCCCTATTCTGGACAAGATAAAAGAACTGGCCGACCAGCAACACGTACCATACCAATCTTTAATATCATCCGTGTTATTTTCACTGGCCAATATCGAAGATAAAAAATAACCAATGGACATCGATATGGCATTCCCACGAAAATCAGAAATCTTTGCAACACTAAATCAGAAAAAGCATCACGTAAATGAATATGCGCAACGTGCCCTGTTCCCAGAACACGAAGTGCCAAACATAAACATCGATTCTGAATGTTGGTATTATTCTGATTTACATAATTTATTTGGCCAAGATTACTTTCCCACCGAACCAACTATCGACGCACACGTTTGGCCAAACCTGGTTATGCCATCCAAATCAAACGGCGGCCGCAAGAACCCACCATTAACACACGCATCTATTGATTTTTGGCGCGACCACACCGCCACATTCCAACACACATATCACCTGGGCAATATTCCAAAAATAGATGCCTCTGACATGAAACTATCGCGCTATGCATGCTGGTCATTGTGTCGCGACAACCCATACATGATATTCAGTCGAATTTATTTTATATCACCAATCATTGCCCCAAATATCTCGTATGATGATTTACGCGCCAAAGTATATCAATTTGCCAGAATTCGCCTGCGCGAACGCCTGACATACTTTGAAAAATTCATCAGCGGCATAATCCATAGATACAATGGTGACTTTCGACAAATATATCATGAAATGAACCGTGCCTTTTTCTATGGCTATACCGCCAACGACATCAAAGACGCATACCAAATCCCATTAAAAACCAATGACCCATTGTCCAATTATATGGGCCCTATAACATTACAGGCACGCGCAAACGCATTTCATAGAACTATCGACAGATTCAACATGGTCAGACACAAAAACCTGGAAACATTTCGCCTGCTGCTATGCGACACCATGACCCAAGAACGCGTCCGCACCATACAACAACATGAAATTCGTCCCGAACAGGACATTTACACAACCGATGTCGATGCCGTAAATTCCGAACTATCAAAAATCGAACGGGATTTCATCAATAAATATTCACAGATAAAATTAAGATAATAAAAAAGGCGCGATATTTTATCGCGCCTTTTTTAAATCTTACAATTTACCAACCACTTGTCACACAACCCATAACCTCGGCCCCTGTTGTCGAAACCAAGAATTGTAACACGACACCAATGGTAAATAACAAGATAAAACCAACCAGCATCCCAATACCCTTTGGTTTTAAATCTTTTTCAATATCTACACCAGCACCTTTGGAAATAAATCCCCACGCCCAGCCAGCAATAATAAAGGCCGCGCCAACAAACGCCAATGTACGCAAAACATTAAATACACTTTTTAACTGATTGATTAGCACGCACAAGCCTTCCATATTAATGCCCGACGCAGCCGGCGCCGCGAACGCAGGCACAGACACCAACATGCCTAACATTGCCCAATTTGCTTTCTTAATCATTTTTTTCATAAAATCCCCCTTTGCCTTTTCCAACATTTTATCACAAAAAAGACTAACTTACAAACAAATTAACACACAAATAAAAAATCGCCCAATGGGCGATTTTTTTATTTCACAATAACATATTTTTTCGTCGAGCATGTCTTGCACCCACAATCAGATTTTGCCGCAGGTACAATTATTTTTCTATCATGACGCGCAGGCTGACCCGCATTATCACGCAAATACAAATCACTGCATTTTGTATTGCGATAAACGACCTTCTTATCTGTATCCAGCGAGCGAATTTTATCAGAAAAATGACGACCACGTTCTGCATAATAAAACACGCAATCATCGCCATCCTGGGTATAACGCACCCCGCCCTTGTAATAATCATAATACGACGCACAACCCGTCAATATTGCCAGACCGAACAAAGAAATTAAAATATTTTTCATAACAGACCCCTTGGATAATATTTTCTCTGCCCACAACTCCAGCCACGTACGTATTGTTGCACAAATAAGCCACCTGTCAAGCACCGGTATCAAAAAAAAGCCCACAAACCAGAAAAATATGATACACTTATACCAACAGAAAGGAATTCTATATGAAATACACAGACCTGGGATTATCCAACACAAACCAAATGTTTGCCAATGCCATTGCCGGGCACTATGCCATACCCGCATTTAATTTTTACAACATGGAAACATTATCCGCAATATTACGTGCCGCGCGCGCGACACACAGTCCTGTTATTTTGGCCGTATCAGAATCCGCATTAAAATACATGGGCGACGACATGCTGATTGGTCTAATTCGTGGTGCCAACATTCACCCAGATGAACAAATTGCACTGCACCTGGACCACGGGACCTGCATCGACACATGCCGACACGCCATAGAAATCGGTTTTTCATCCGTCATGATTGACGCCAGCAAACTACCATTTAATGAAAACGTTAATATTTCTAAGACTGTTGTAGAACTGGCCCACAGGCATAACGTCAGTGTCGAAGCCGAACTGGGCACTTTATCCGGCATAGAAGACGAAAACACATCATCAGAATATTCAACATACACCAATCCTTCTGACGCAGAAAAATTCGTCACACAAACAGGCATCGATTCTTTGGCCATATCAATCGGCACCAGCCACGGCGCCCACAAACGCAAATCAGACGACGAAGAACTAAGATTTGATATATTATCAGACATCGCCAAACGCATGCCAAATTTTCCACTGGTTCTGCATGGCGCATCCAGCATCCCCACACACCTAATTACCACAATAAACAAATTCGGTGGCCACATATCAAACGCACGCGGCATCGCAACACAACAGCTGCGACGCGCAACAGAAATGAATATTTGCAAAATAAATGTAGATAGCGATTTACGTCTGGGCTTTACAGCCGCCATACGCGAATCACTGTCAGAAAACCCTGGGAATTTTAATCCGCGCGAATACTTGAACGCGGCAATAAATCAAATGACCCAAACCTGCATTGATGAAATAACCAATATAATGGGCAGCAACAATAAAATAAATTAGAATGATTTAGATAAAAGCAAATCGGAAATCGCAGCGTACTAGCCACTACGTGAGATTCCCCACACCCCTTGCGTGGTGTAAAATAAATTAGAATGATTTAGATAAAAGTAAATCGGGAATCGTAGCGTACTAGCCGCTACGTGAGATTCCCGATTTGCTTTTAGATGAATTATTATAATTTATTTTGCGCGTTCGACGTATTCAAGGGTCTCAGTATTTACAACAATCTTTTCACCTTGTTCAATAAACAAAGGAACCTGAACACGAACACCGTTATCTAAAATCGCAGGTTTGCCACCACTGGACGAAACGGTCTGACCCTTTAACGCAGGCTCTGTTTCTTCAACTGTCGCGATAACTGTCTTTGGCAAAGAAATCGACACAGGCTGACCTTCGACAAAGTTTGCCTTGACCGACATTTCCGGCGCCAAGAATTTCATCGCTTCGCCCAAAGATTCAACCGGCATTGTAAATTGTTCATAGTCAGACAAATTCATAAAGAACGCATCCGCGCCATCAGAATACAGATACTGACATTCAAAATCTTCGACCATCAATTTTTCAACTTTATCTTCTGCGCGCCAGCGATCGCCGCCCTTGTTCCCAGAATCGATATCACGCAAATCGGCCTGAACAAACGCGCCACCCTTGCCCGGCTTTACCTTGGTAATCGATGTAACAGAATAACGTTTCCCATTATGAGAAATTACCCAACCCACACGCATATCATTTGCAATATAAGATGCCATTATTTTTACCCCTTACTTTTTTAACCATTAAAATTATAAGAATATCGTACCTCAACGCAAGCGCTTATTGCATTTTACGTTTATTCGCCCAATATCTATCTATACTTTCCATAATCAACTTATCAGCCGTTGCACGATCCGCCCAACCCAAAATCTTGGACCAAGAATTTGGTTGTAAATCTTTGTAATGCTGAAAGAAATATTCTATTTTAGAACGCAGAATTTCCGGCAACTGTTCCACATATTCTGTCTTTTCATAATACGGATCAATTTTATCACGTGGCACACAAATAATTTTTTCATCCCCACCCGCCTGGTCTTCCATCAACAGCGCCCCAATCGGACGAACCTCAATCAAAACACCCGGACGCAATGGCGCATTACAAACCACAACACAATCTAACGGATCACCATCATCGCCCAACGTCCCTGGGAAATACCCATAGTTCGCAGGATACGCCATCGGTGCATGCAAAATTCTATCTACCTTTAACAGGCCAGTTTCTTTGTTAATTTCATATTTCACATGCCCATTTTCTGGTATTTCAATAATTGCATTCATTTTCTTTGGCGGCATTGCCCCTGCTGAAATTTCATTCAGTGTCATAAATTACCCCTATTTTATTTGCCCAGAAATGCTATCACAAAAAAACACATTTGCAATTATTTAAACAAAAAACCGCCATGCGGCGGTCTTTTGGATTTTTCTTACATCCTCATCGGCATCAAAACAAACAATGCATCTGTTCCTTGTTCTGTCGATTTGATAATTGTTGGCGATAGCGGATCTTGCATTTCCATTTGGAATTTATCACCTTCTACCTGACCAGCAACATCCAACAAGAACTTTACATTAAATACAACCGTAAATGCACTGTCGCCATTATATTCAATATCTAATTCCTGGGTTGCGGTACCCGCATCTGGGCTAGACGCATTAACAACTAACTTGTTCATACTGAACGTCAATTGAACAGATTTTGTTTTATCAACACTGGCAACCGATACCAAATCAACCGCATTAACAAACTGCTTTCTATCCAAGATTGCAATCTTGTCATTACCCTTTGGAATAACAACGCGATAATTTGGATATTGTGCATCAACCAATTTACTGGTCAATGTTGCACTGCCCACAACAAAACGCGCCTTGGTATCAGACAATTCAACCATAACATCATCAACATTTGCGTCTTCTAACAACTTAGACAATTCGCCAATAACACGTCTTGGCAGAATAACAGATGGCATTTCGGCACTGCCTGCCGGGGCTGGCATTGCACACAGGGCCATACGCTGGGCATCAGTTGCAACCGCAGTCAGCATTTTTTCACCACTATCATCTGCGATATGGAAATAAATCCCCCCCAAATGATAACGCACATCATCTGTTGGAATTGCAAACTTTGTCTGATTAATCAAATGTGCCAAATCACCCGTTGTCATTTGGAACTTTGTTGTCAAATTGCTACCCGCCATTGCTGGGAAATTTTCTGCCGGCAATGTTGGCAAACGAAATACTGCGCGCCCACTAGACACGACCAACTGATCACCAGATTGTTTAAACGAAATTTCTGCATCATCTGGCAATTTACGAACAATATCATACAGCATCTGAACAGGAACTGTTATCTTACCACCCAACGTGATATCGGCCGCAACATGTTCTACCAATTCCAAATCAACATTTGTCGCAGACAACACCAAATCATCTGCCACTTCTAATTTAACATTCATCAATATTGGCAGTGTCGCACGCTTTTCCACAATCGACTGCATATGCCCCAGCGCACGAATCAAAACCTGACGAAACACTGAAAATTCCATTACTACGCTCCTGTTTCCTTATATATGTTTGTGTATCCTACACTCTTTTATATTCAGTCTATCAAAAAACACCGATTCGGTGCAAGACCAAAAGCATATAAACACAAACCGCCCATTTCGGGCGGCCTTAGGCTATCTATCTAAAACTTTCTCTAACTTGGCGCGCAGTTTTTTCATATCATCATATTTGGTAAATTTACCTTTTTCAGCAATTGAAATATCACCACTTTCTTCGGAAACAACCAAAACAACTGCACGCGAAACCTCACTTAGCCCCAGCGCCGCACGATGCCGCGTACCATATTTCCAGTTCAAATTATTTTGCGACAGCGGCAAAATCCCCCCTGCATACGCCACCCTGTCATTTTCTATGATAACCGCCCCGTCATGCAGTGGCGTCTTGTTAAAGAAAATCGTCAGCAATAATTCGCTGCTAATTTTCGCATCTATCCGCACCCCCTTTTTATCAATCGCACTTTCATCCAATGTGCTTGGGAAAACAATCAATGCCCCCGTATGCTTTGCCGACATATACTCAACCGCCGACACAATCGCATCCAACGACGCAGTATCTTTTCTTTGAAACCCGCCACGTTTCAATACACGACGCCATCCCTCAATATTCCCCATCAGCGCCATAAACTTTCGCAGTTCTGGTTGAAACACAACAATCAAACTCAACGACAAGAACAATGCGGTATAATGCAAAAAACTGGCCAGCAAATCCAGCCGCACCCACGACAAGACAAAACTAAGCACCCACAGACCTGCCAACCCCAGCAAGCCACGCACCAACTTTTCAGACTGCGTATTTTGAATAAAACTTCTATAAAACAACCAAACCAGTGACACAATTATAATTATCTGAACCAGTCCAATCCAATTAAACATCACATTTCCCCTTTATTCGCCATCTATTAAAATTCCATTTACCAATTCCGCCATTGGTTTTGCCATCCATTCCGGGTCATCTGGAATATCTGGCGCACCACGCTTCATCGCAGTTTCACACGGATGATCATCCGCCAGCCAATTTTCCAACAAGTCCCCTGCAATCAATCCCACACCGGCCCCCGCAACAATACTAAGGCCGCCCGTCAATGGCGCCAACAACAACCCAATTCCTGTTGCAGACGCAACCTTGCCTGCCATTGCAGCCCCACTAATCTTTATATCAGGCTCTGCCAAACTGCCAGTTAATTCGATTGAATTCACAACATTTCCCACCAACGATAATTTTAACCCACGCACCGGCACAGTCGTCAAAGACAGTCGCATCGTCTCATCACCCAAATCTAAATTCCCAGCCAATCTAATGTTAATTGCATTTGTCTCTATCGCAAATCCATTTTGCGTTTCAAACACCCCGTCACGCAGTTTTGCATTCAGGGCCACACACGATATCTTAATTTGATTATGCTTTTTTTCAGTTCTAAACAAATCCTGTATTCCATGACGCAACGACGTCAAGAAATCCGTCCCATACATATATGCCACCAATGCTGAATGCGCATACCCCGCAGCCACCGAATAAACATAAACAGGCCCTGTCACAGTCTTCATCAAATCAGACAAATCTTTTCCATTTGCCTCGACATATAATTCTGCATTCAAGGGCAATTCAGACAAGAAATCAGTTTTATGAACTTGCTTTAATATCTCGCCAACATAGATACGTTCGCCAATTCCACCCATTTTAACATCCAGCATACCATCCGGGGCGATTTCAACATCTGCACCCAATTCCACATCACCATCACCAATATTTGCTTTTAAGTCTAATCGCGCATGATTATCTTTTAACTTCGCGTTCAGATCTATATCCTTGATTGCTAAATCCCGATAAACAACTAACTTATCCACCGACAAATCCATATGAATATTCTTGTCAAATAACACATCCCCAAACAATGGAACATTTTTAAACACATTTAATTTTCTATTTGGTCGCGACCACTTATTCCCATACAAATTCGGCAACAGTTCCGCCAAAACCACATCACCTGCATCCATACTAAAATATATCTGCGGATTTTTCTTTGACCAATCATATTCGCCTGCGATTGTAAATTCTGTACCACGCAGCGCAATTGATGATTTTCGCAACGTTATTTTTTTTCTATCAAAACCACCTGCCAAATTCACTTTTAATTGTGGCACATCATCAAGATTCCAATTCAAAATCGCCCCAAACGCTTCTGGATTTGGAACGTCACCTTTGATAATAAAATCAATTGGCGCTTTACTTGTTCCTTCCAACGCAACATTTGCAATCAGCGCATCCCCCCCTGTTGCAAACGCCACGCGCACAGGATACACCTTGCGCTGCGCATTATATTCAGACAGCGACACAATAAAAGGAAATACATCTTCATCAGATTTTATCCATCCTGAATATTCTGGCCCCGACTTCTTTGGAATATGTCTAACATTAAAACCCGCCACAGAATAACGATGCCCAAATATTTTTGCGCTCAGTTTTTTTACCTCTACCCCACCCAATCCTGGATCTTTGAACGGATAC
This sequence comes from Alphaproteobacteria bacterium, assembly GCA_017403085.1. Classification (GTDB taxonomy): domain Bacteria; phylum Pseudomonadota; class Alphaproteobacteria; order Rs-D84; family Rs-D84; genus Enterousia. The sequence continues at coordinate 14,659 of JAFQOQ010000015.1, read as the reverse complement.
TTATCTGGATTTTTTACAACATTTTCATCCACAGATTTCTTTACATTTGCAAATGGGGTAATTGAATATTGCCCAGTCTCGTTTTCTTCCAGACATACTTTTGCATCATAAATCTTAACATTTTGAATTGTTGGCCTATCACGAAACAGCGAAATCAGATTCAACGTCACATCTATCTTATCCGCATTAAACGCATCCTTACACTTTGCCCAGTCTGCATTTGGCACACGCACCTGATTTAATTCCACCTGTGGTCGCAAAGACAACTTCCACGACACGGCCCCATCAATTTCAACTGGCACACCTGTTGCCTCTTGCAAAATTGCGACAACATTTCCCCGCAAAGATTCTAAATTAATCTGACTTAACGCAACTATAAACGCCGCCACCAGCCCCACTATAAACAAGCAGCATATACGAACAATTGAAAAAAACATTCTGCGTTTTAATTTCATGGCAATTTAAATTCCAAGAACTTCATAACCGGCTGCATAAATTCTGGCACTGGCGCCTGCAACGTCATCAATCGCCCTGTTGCAGGGTGTTGAAATGTTAAACGATACGCGAACAAAAACAAGTTATTTGTTTCTATCATCGAACACAGCGCACCATCTAATTTTTTTCTATTCCCATATAACATATCACCAACAATTGGCGCCCCAAGCGTAATCGCACTATGCAACCGCAATTGATGTGTCCGCCCTGTTTTTGGTGAAAAACGCACCCACGAAACACATCCTGCCGCCCCAGACAAAACCTTGTATTCCGTCACTGCGCGTTGTGGCCGTTGTCCCGCACCGTTATTCAGGCGTTCTGGCCCATCAAACACCTGGCCCTTTAACATATAGTTATCAATAACACCTGACTTTGGATTTACATCACCATTCAGCAACGCCAGATATTCTTTATGCGCAGTTTTTGATTGAAATGCATCTGCTAATTTTTGTGCTGCTCTTTGATTTTTCGCCACCAACAGCAGGCCACTCGTCTCTTTATCCAAACGATGTACCAGTGATATCTTATCATACGGGAACAGTGCAGCCGCCATTTTATCAACAGACTTGCGCACACCCGTCCCACCTTGAACCGCCAGTCCCGCAGGTTTATTAAACACAACGATATCATCATCATTATGCACAATACACTTTCGCAGTACTTCTAAATCTGCCAAGGAAAAGTTATCACCACTTTCTGTTTTTTTGGCCACCTGTGTATATCCTGTCACAGTTGGCGGAATTCTGACCGCATCACCGGCACGCAAAACTTCTGTACCGCGCACCCGTTTTGAATTTACGCGAATTTGCCCCCCACGACACAATTTATAAAATTCACGCTGGGGCATACTTGGAAAATTACGCAAGAACCAACGCAACAAGCGTGTTCCATCCTCTACCTTAGAAATCTGAACAAAATCTGCCATAACATACCCCAACTTGGCAACAAACAAACCGGCTATTCACCATAGGTTATCTGTACAACATTTTTACCATTTTCATCTTTACAGTCACCCACTGCGCCACCATTTTTACCCGCAGACATCTGATACCCAACAGAATCAGACCACGCCTTGGCTACCAGTGATTCACAATCAGACTGACTTAAGCCATTGATGGTCACCAAAAACTGTCTTGGATTTGCTGGATCGACCGCCAATTCATATGTTCCACCATACGGATTCGCATTAGACATCCCAATTGCGCCAAAAATCTTTGCGCCATTCATATTTGAGAAATCATCATATTCACCATGCAAACTGCGTACCAGCGTCACCATTTGAACGACCTGGTCATTTACCGTTGTTAATTTTTGTGTCCGCATCGCAGTAGAAATCATACCAATCGCGCCAACGGTAATAACCCCCATAATGGCCAACACACCCAACATTTCAATCATAGAACGTCCTGACTCTTGTCTCATATTACAACCTCTATTTGATATTTATATATTTATATTCTATCATATTTAACATGAATATTCAATTTTCTGATTTGATTGAAAATGTTCCTGCGGCCCCCGGCATATACAAAATGTATGATGCGGCCGACAACCTGTTATACGTTGGCAAAGCCAAGAATTTATCCAATCGTTTAAAGCAATATCTGGATATATCAAAACTAGAATTACATAAACAAGTTATGCGTACCTTGGTCACACGCGTCGAATGGGAAACCGTCCCCACCGAATCGGACGCATTATTACGCGAACAAGAACTTATTAAAACCCAGAAACCTAAATATAACATAATGCTGACTGACGGGAAAATGTACCCAATGTTGGCATTAACCAACAGTGAATATCCGCGCCTGCTAAAATTTCGCGGCAAAATATCGCAGCGACGCGACGTATACGGACCATATCCTGGGGTTGGCGCATTAAATGAAACAATAAAAACAATTCAAAAAGTTTGCTGTTTGCGCACCTGCACCGACACATTTATGCGCAACCGAACGCGCCCGTGCTTACTATATCAAATCGGACGATGCAGCGCACCATGCTGCACCCCACAACACGAAAAATACGCAGAAAACGTGCGTATAGCGCGAAAAATACTAACCGGCGACAGCACCCCAATCATACACGATTTAACACAACAAATGCAGAAATTTTCCACAGACATGAATTTTGAATCCGCCGCAATTATTCGCGATAAAATCGCCGCATTAACACACACGTCAAATCGCGGCATACGGCGAAATCATGCGTACAGCAATGAATTACCCTGGGACAAAAACGTCACAGAATTGGAAAATTGGCTGGGCATAAAAATCAATTTAGCGGGCGTATTTGATAATTCGCACTTGTTCGGCAAACAACCCGTCGGTGCGATGATAACATTTGGCCACAACGGATTTGAAAAATCTGGATATCGTCACTTTAAATTAAAAGACAAATCACGCGCCGGCAACGACGTTGCCATGATGTCAGAATTCATCCATCGTGCAATTGAACGCGGTCCAAAACTGGATTTAATTATTGTTGATGGCGGGATTGCCCAATGGCGCATTGCCACACGCGCCGCCAACAACATACCTGTCATGGGTGTCACCAAGGGCGAAGTCCGCGATGGCGACGAACACTTTATATTGCCCGACGGCACTATTTACCACAACCTGCCCAAGGACAGTCCTTTATTTTTAATGCTACGTGCCGTACGCGACGAAGCACACAGATTCGTAATCACATACCACCGCAATGTACGCGCCAAACAAATGACCGCATCCGTTCTTGACGAAATCGACGGCATTGGTCCAACCCGAAAAAAGAATTTACTGCAACATTTTGGCAGTGTTCGCGCCATTATGGACGCAGACCTTAATGCGCTAAAACATGTTCCCGGCCTAGGAAAAAGTGCCGCCGAAAAAATATATGCGCATTTTCATTCAGAAGTGATATAATTACAACATTCATATATAATCAACCCAAAGGAGAAACAATATGAAATTTTTTGTTAATTTTCTTTCCGCGTTTCGCATTTGCGCAGCATTTGCGATAATACCAACATTAATGTTCCAACTGTATTGGACGACATTTATCATATATGTACTGGCGGCCATATCTGACTGGTTCGATGGTTATTTGGCACGCAAATACAACGTCTGCACAAAAATTGGCGGTGTAATGGATCATATTGGCGACAAATTATTGGTTGTAAATACACTGATCATGCTGACTGTTATGATGCCTGTTTGGTTTATTGTAATTCCTGTCATAATCATGATTGCACGTGAATTGTACATCAGTGGTTTGCGCGAATTTTTGGGCACCCAGAAAATCGAAATGCCCGTACCCAAGGCACGTTTTTCCATGGGCAAAATTAAAACAACCCTGCAAATGATTTCTATTGCGGCATTTTTGTTAATATTTGCAATCAGCACATTAATTAACGCCGACACATTCAGCAAGACATTAATGTATGCATTATACATCTTGCCCCAGGTTGGCATTTGGGGATTGTGGTTATCATTGATTGCATCCATTTGGTCTGCCACAGAATACACAATGACATTCATGGGCCACTTAAAAAAATTAAAATAAAAAACCGCTATACGCATAAAAACCGGTACTTTTACCGGTTTTTTATTTTTTCAATAATTTTTACATTTTGCGATCGCTTTTGAACAATATTATGGCACGCATCCTTGGCATACATAAGCAATGCCAACGATACCAGCACCCAACACAACGATCCTATAATTGCAAGCGCACGTTTGAACTGTCTATCATCTTGTGCAGAAACGATATCCTCGCACAATTCTTCCAATTCAATCCTGGATTTAAAAGGTTTGCCTTGATTTGTCATCTGTTACTCTTTTTTTATCAAAACCAACCCTTTTTATCAGATTTAGCCCCTGCAAATTCACCCAACAGTTTCTTTTGTTTGTCCGTCAATTTTGTTGGAATATGAATCGCCACATCAATATACAAATCACCATATCCACCACGACGTGTTGGCATACCATGCCCACGCACCCGCAGTTTTTCCCCAACCTGCGTACCCGCAGGCACCTTTACCGCCAACTTCTTATCGTCTATGGTTTCAACCTCTATCTCGCCCCCCAGCGCAAGCGTCACAAACGGCACATCAACCCGCATAATCAGATTATCATTAATACGTTCAAACCTTTTATCCGGTCTGACACGCACATCCAGATAAAAATCACCCGCCGGCGCACCATTTGCACCTGCCTCGCCCTGTCCTGCCAAACGCAGACGTGCCCCATCTTCAACACCTGCTGGTATTTTTACCTCTAACGTACGTTGTTTGTGCTGGGTACCGCTACCATCACATTCGCTACACTTCTTGTCAATTTTACGTCCCAGTCCATTACATTCCGGACATGGCGCCTCCATCGCAAAGAAACCTTGTCGTGTTTGCACAAACCCACTGCCCCCACATCGTGGGCACGCCGGCGCAGGCTTTCCATCGGCCGTCCCATTACCATGACACTTTTCACATTCTACATTACTTGAAAATTTCACCGTATGCGTCTTACCAAAATAAGCGTCTTTTAAATCTATCGTCACTTCATCCAGCAAATCACGTCCGCCCCGTTGTGGTGCCCCACGTGTTGCGCCACCGCCAAAATCACCAAAACCAAATCCACGCATGGCCTCTCTCAGGATATCTTCCATGCCTGCACCACCACCCATATTAAAGTGGAACGCCCCATCTCCAAATGGATTGCCAGCACCGCCAAAGCCCGCACCCGCGCCATTACCACCTGCGAACGCCGCATCACCAAAGCGGTCATATGCCGCACGCTTTTGCGGATCTTTCAGTATATCGAACGCATTATTAACTTCTTTAAACTTTTCTTCTGCATCTTTATTATCAGGATTTCTATCTGGGTGATATTTCATAACCAGTTTATGATATGCCTTTTTAATATCAGCATCTGACGCATCACGCGCGACCCCTAAAACTTCATACGGATTTTTATTCATTTCATACACCCATCTAATTTTATCGTTATAGAATATATAGCCTCATTATATCAAAATTCAAGCCCAATAAAAGCCATTGGGTATAAATTCTTTGGGCTTGCCAAAATTTTAAAAATGTTCTAATAATATACTCGTTATGATAGATAAGAATACACACACATACGACGCATCTGATATCCAAGTTCTCGAAGGGCTTGAACCTGTTCGCCTTCGTCCTGGGATGTACATTGGGGGCACCGACGAAAAGGCATGGCATCATCTGCCAATTGAAATAATGGACAATTCAATTGACGAAGCGGTCGCTGGTTTTGCCAAGAAAATAACTGTAAATTTAATTGATTCTAAAACGATTGAGATTACTGATGACGGTCGTGGTATTCCGGTCGATGAACACCCAAAATATCCCGGCAAATCCGCCCTAGAAGTTATTTTAACCACTCTGCATTCCGGTGGCAAATTTAACAACAATGTATATAAGACCAGTGGTGGCTTGCACGGTGTTGGTTCTGCGGTTGTAAATGCCCTATCATCTGAAATGATTGTTGAAATTTCTCGTGATGGGTATGTATGGCGTCAAACGTTTTCACGCGGCATCGCTACCAGTTCTATTGAGCGTGGCGCCGCAACAAAACAACACGGCACAAAAATTAGATTTACAATTGACGACGAAATATTCGGCGCATCTGCGACATTTAAGCCGGTAAAAATATACCGCATGGCGCGCGCCAAGGCATTTTTATCCCGTGGCGTCAAAATTGATTGGCATTGCGCCCCGTCATTATTAACCGAAGACATGAACATCCCATGCGATACAACGTTCTTTTATCCAAATGGGGTTGCCGATTTCTTGGCTGAAAAAACAGATTCAAAACCGCGCATATTACCACGCATTTTCAGTGGCAGTGTTGATTTTCCTGACGATAGTGGTCGCGTTGAATGGGCATTAACATTTTTAACCGATGAAAATGGGGCTGCATCTGACGATGGATTTTTCTCGTCATATTGCAATACAATTGCAACAATTGACGGTGGCACGCATGAAACTGGCTTTAAATCCGCAATTACCAAGGGGATTAAGGCATACGGCGAAAAAACAAACAACAAATCCGCCGCCAGCATTATTGGCGAAGACGTCTTTGATTCTGTTGCGGCAATTGTATCTGTATTTTATAAAACGCCACAATTCCTGGGCCAAACCAAAGAAAAATTATCCAACCCAGAAGTTGCGCGTTTCACTGAAAATGCATTACGTGATCCATGGGAAATGTTTTTAGCGTCTGATCCAAAAACTGCGAACGCATTACTAGATTTTGTTATTAACCTGGCAAATGCCCGTATCAAAACAAAACAAGTCAAAGATATCGCGCGCAAAACCCCGACAAAACGCGTCCGTATGCCTGCAAAATTGGCCGACTGTTCCAAGCATGGCATTGACGGCACAGAACTGTTCATTGTTGAAGGGGAATCTGCGGGCGGTACTGCGAAACAGGCACGCGACCGTGCAACCCAGGCTATTATGCCCCTGCGCGGCAAGGTATTAAATGTTATATCTAATTCAGACGAACGATTCGGCGCAAACAAAGAATTAAACGAATTAATTGACATTATTGGTGCTGGCACCGCCAAAGATTGGAACGAAGACAAACTGCGTTATGAAAAAATAATTGTCATGACCGATGCCGACGTCGATGGCAGCCATATCGCATCATTGCTAATGGCCTTTTTCTATCAATTCATGCCCCAGTTGATTTATGGTGGCCACCTATATTTATCATGCCCACCACTATATAAATTAACATGCGGCACCGAATCGATATACGTTGATTCCGACGAAGAACTGGACGCATTAAAGAACGGTAAATACAAAAATAAAAAGGTTGAGATATCCCGGTTTAAGGGATTGGGCGAAATGATGCCAAATCAATTAAAAGAAACAACAATGTCGCCCAAGACACGCCGCCTGATACGCGTTGAATTACCACCACGCACGGACGAAGGCGCCGAAGACACAGAAAAAACACGAACAATCGTATCCGAATTAATGGGCAAGAAACCAGAATTCCGGTTTAAATTTATAACTGAACACGCCCAATTTGTAAAAGATTTGTTCGTATAAACGATACAAAACCTTGTTGCGTCACTTCATCCCCCGTGTCATCGCATGACTTGCGCATCCCCGCAAAATTGTAATTTTCAGCCCCAGGCAATATCCCTTTTATATTCATAAAAAAAAAACACCGCATAACGCGGTGTTTTTTGTCTTTCCTCATCTGATTATTGGATACCGACGCGGAACTCGTCACCCCAGCTGGCGACAACCTGACCGCCAACGGTACATTGAATATCTTCAAAACCATTTTCAACTTGGTTTTTCTTTACAACACTGCTGGTGACCAATGCGCCGGTTGTACCCAACACAACACCCGCAATCGAATCCGATGCCAAACGCGCTGTATTAAACTTTCCATCTTCGTTCTTCCACACCGTCACTTTCAAACCATCTGCCATTGATTCCAACTGTGCGGTTGCATCTGTTATTCTGCGTTCTACCTGGGTCGTACTATGCTCAATAACAGCCTCAGCCACTTCACTGGCACAATTTTCTGGATGCAACGCAGTCAATGTTGCCATCAGCGCATTATACCGTTCTGCGGTTCTAGTTGATGATTTACACAAATCGTCAATTTCCTTAATCACCGCCATAATTGCCGGTTTCAGCGCACACTTAACACGATATTCCGCCAACAATGCCGTCACAGATGCCGGGCAATCAAATGACGCGCCCGCAACCGGCATGCAACGCCCTGCCTTGGTCTTGGCGTCCATTTCAAACTTCATACCATTTGGACATACACACTGGTTATTTTCCCATTTTGCCCCCACTGGCTCAACATCACAGCACGCCTTACCTTCATCTGTTGCGCGTTTCTGCTTACAGTTTTGTGGAACAGGATTTGGCTTTACCGGTGGCACTGGTGTCACAGCAGCCTTGTCATCACAGCGCCCACAAATACATTCGCCTGTCGCCGCATTTTCCACACACTTGAAAACCTGATTTGCTGCACAATTTTCCTGTGACCGAATTGTATTCGATGAACCACTTGGGCATACAGAATGCGCCCCACCGCCCGCATCACTACTGCCACCATCAACCGGCACACAGCGCATTTGCCCACCGTCCAGACATTCCAAATTAAACAATTTATTAATATCCGCCGGATTCATATCATCAACTTGACTACATTCAGCATACGTTAATTGCATACGCGTCCCATTTGCATCCGTATACCAACCAACTGGGATATCTCTCCCCCCGAAACGACATCCATTATTCATACGAACCCAAGTATCGTCGATTCCTTGACCATTCCAGAATCCGGAAGCACAACGATAAGAAACCGCTTCGTCAATACGCTCGCCCATAAAATAATGTCCTGCTGGCATATCAACCTTTTCATTATTATGACAATGCTCATCATCACACTCATAAACACGACCGCCAGCAACCGTCGCTCCATCTGGACGCCCCTGTACAGAATTCCACGCCATGGTATTTTCATACAAAAACTCATTATCAGCCGGTTTTTGATTTCCGTCAAAACTTACGGTTGTTTCACCACATATCGCGTCTGCAACTATTGGTTCCCAATGACTCTGCCTAAAACCACCCGTTTTACATCTATACTTAACAGGACTATCAATCACTTTCCCTTCAAAAACGTGTCCCGCCCCCATCTGTTTTTCTTCATTATGGCCACAAAACTCATTATCACATTCCCATACCATTCCTTGGACTGCATAAGTTCCGTTGTTTTTCGGGGCAGAATTAAAAGCCTCCAAACTATCATACAAGAACTCATCATCATCTGGATCTTGATTCCCCTCCAGGGTCATTTGGTTTAATCCGCACCCAAATTGCTTCACAATACTAGTCGCCTTTGGCGCCCCACCATAATTGCCAGTACCATAAAGATTTTGTATTTCTAAATAACTACCATCATCTGCGAACGAATCCAATGGAAAAACCATCAACAACGCCATAACCGCCACAAAACCTATAAAATACTTTTTCATATTCACCCTCTCCTTTTTCAGGCAAAACAACTTCATTGTTTTAATTTTATCATATTTTATGACTTATTCCAAATATAAAAACGCCCCGATGCGGGGGGGGTATTATTTATATTCGTTAATCATCTGCTGAATTTGTGCAGCCAATACCAAATCAGACTGTTGCAATTTTTCAATTTGCTTAATCGCATACAATACTGTTGCATGATCACGACCACCAACAAAATTACCAATTTCTGATAAAGACAAACCCGTGGCACCCTTTAAAACAACCATCATCATCTGGCGTGCCAAGACCAAATTACGACTGCGACCTGCACCACATACCGCATCATATGACACACCCAATTTTTCACACATACCCTTGACCATCGCCATCGGCGTTTTGGTTGCCTGTAACGTATCAGACAACAAACGTGTTGCGATTGCCAAATCAACATTTGTTCCCATCAAATCTGCATATGTTTTGATTTTTGTTGCAACACCTGCAATCAAATGACCATCATTTGCAATACGCGCCCCCAGTGTATCAACAATATCTGCAGCAACACCTGCACGTTTCAACATAACAGATTTCACAAACGCATTTGGTGCCGCAACATCTGCAACCAAACCAGATGCCAACAAAGACTGGGCACGACGATCAAAACCGGTTAAATTATTTGGTGCCGCATTTGCCGTCAGAACAACATTTTTTCCTGCATTACGCAAATCAACAACCAATTGCACAAATTCATCTGTTGTCGCTTTTTTGCCAGACAGACATTGCACATCATCCAAAATAAACGTATCACAATTGCGGCAGAAATCTTTGAACGCAAAAACCGTACGATCATGCAGACTGCGTGTAAAATCTGCAACGAACTGCGCGCCACTCATTTTCAAAACACGACCCTGTGCCGCGCTATGAATACAATCTGCCAACAACGATTTGCCACATCCAGACGCACCATAGATAAACAATGGCGAAAAAGGAACGCTGCCTGCTGCTAATTTTTTACATGCAGACACAACAAACAAATTTTCATCAGATGTAATAAACGAATCAAATGCAACTGGTGCGACATCTGCCACTGGTGTCGGTGTAAATGTCTGGGTTGCATTATCATTTGCAACCGGCGCCACGTTACGTGCCGTCGTATTACGTACAACGATTTGAACATTTAAACCAAATTGATTTGCAACAGAATTTAAAACATTGCTATAAACACTATTGATATAATCAGCCGAGAATTGATTTTGCGCAACCAATGTTAATTCATTACCTGCGACGTCAAATTGTAATGGTGCAATCCAAGAAGTAAAGCTAGCAGAATCGATTTTTGCGGCAATGGCCCCCTTGATTGTTTCCAAGTTTGTCATTTGTGTTGTTGCCGCTATCTGCATGCCGTTTCTCCTTTCCTTCCCTAAAAAGAGTTTCCTGCCCGCAAAGGTTGTAAAAACCACCTGCACAAAACGCCAATTATTCTTATCTGTTATCATTCAGTTCAGAATTAATTGGTATTTTTTATTGCCCTACACTCTCTCGCTTTTTTAATGTTTTGGTTAAACCAAAGTTCAACCGTTTTTGTTTGTTTTTTATCGTTTTGGATACGTCAAATAAGTTATAAGATAAATTTCAGTTTGCAACCAAATGTTAAACAATTTTTGAACATTTATTTTTTGACAACGATTCGTTTTTTTGCCCGTTTTCTGGGCATTGTATATACAGTGTATATACATGACAAGAATCACAATCTAACATATCCGCCATCTACTTTTCGCACTAAACCCTGCAATTCCAAGATGACTAATTCACTTTTAATTTCCGAAACTGTTTTTCCGACAACTTCTGCCAATACAGATTCTGACACTGGAACCATTCCTATTTTATCTATCAGTGACAAATCATTTTCAGAATTTTTTTTCATTTTTTTATTTTCTGTTTGTTTATCATCTGAATCAAAAAAATCTTGCACACCACTGCACAAACGTGCAACCCCAGACTTTATCAGTGAATTCGGCCCTGCGGCCCGGCTATCCGTGGGATGTGACGGTATTGCCCACACATCACGATTATAATCAATTGCGAATCGCACAGTTGCCATTGAACCTGATTTTATATCCGCTTCGCCCAAGATTAATTTATCTGCGATACCTGCCACATGCCGATTTCGTTGAATAAAATTTGTTGCCACAGGCACAAATCCCACCGGCATTTCACTTATGATCGCGCCCCGTTCTAATATTTCATAGTACAGCGATTCGTTTTCTACCGGCCAAATATAATCAACACCGCCCGCCAACACCGCAATCGTTTGCGCATTCCCAGCCGCCCGCAATGCGCCCTTATGCGCGGCCGTATCTGTACCAATTGCCATACCCGATACAACGGCATAATTATTTTCCGCGAACGCCTGGGCTAAATCCGCAACAAAACCCATCCCCGTGGCGGTCGCATGACGCGTCCCCACCATTGCAACCGCAGACCGCGACAACGCATCTAAATTTCCACGTACTGTGATTACTGGCGGATGATTTTTTACCCGCCGCAACGCACACGGATATCGCACATCATCATCACATATATAATATATGTTCAATTTTTCCGCACGTTCCATTTCACGCAAAACATTATCGCGCAATTGCATATCCACCCGCAATGACGCCACCGCCGCATCCAACGATTCGAATCGCGCCAGCAAACTATTATATTTCACCGGCCCAATCCCAGGCGTACGCAAAATCAATAACTTATTAAATAAATCAGACATACCCATATAATATGAAAACATTCAATATAAATAAAGCCCGAATCGCCCCCATTAAAAAATCCGCCACTTGGCGGAATTTTTAATTTGCTAAATCAAACAAACCAACATACGTCTCGCACGCTTTTGGTTTTTCTGTTGATACCTTGCCCCAAACTGCATCATTACAGTTCTTTTTAATCACCGACAACTGGGCAATAAATTCATTATATTGTGAAATATCTTTTTCTTTTAACGCCAACAATTGCGAGCGCAATCTCTCTGTTCCCTCTAATGCTTTTTGTCCCATAACCTTGCCACCAATCAGCCTATTACCGAACAATTCCATTGCGCCAACACCAACACCTGCGCCACCAACCGCGCCACCAATTGTCGCCCATGTACGACCAGATTTCTTGGCATCCAGAATACGTTGCTTCATCTTTCCTTCATCTGCCCAACTGCCACATGTGATTGTGCGCCCCATTTCATAATATAATGGCGCGATATCAGAAACACTAATCTTTGGGTCCGCAGACTTCATTTCAATACGCACAAAACATGTATTATTTTCTGGGTTTTCAACATCTTCAACCATCGAAGAATAATTGCTGGTATTACTATAACGCGACGCCCAAACAAATGTATTTCCAACACCAATATTATTACTGATACAGGCCAACTTTTCTGCCTCGCGATTATTCTTTTGCACAGGCACCATCACCTCTGGTGTGACGGCCAATGTTGGCTGTGGTGTTACAACCTCTTCCACTGGTGCAGACGCAACCGCCGGCGTTGGCGACGGATTTACAACCATTGCACCCGATGAAATCTGTGCCTTAGACGCAACCGCACGTGGCGCTGCCATCATCTGATCAGACATAGAACGTCTGGCTGAACTTGCCGCAATCGCAGGAACCGCGCACAAAGATACCAACATAAAAGAAATAAATCGTTTCATATTCCCTTCCCCATTAACTCTTAATAATTTGTATTATATCATAAAATCAATAAAAAATAAAGACCAAATAAACAAAAGCACCCAAAAACGGGTGCCTTTTTTTATTTTTTCCATTTCCACTCTATCTTCGATTCGGTTTTATTCAGCAATCGTTTAATATTTTCACGGTGTCGCCACATACACAACGCCCCAATTGCCAAAAACGCGAAACCAACATTAAAGCTGATTGCAAACCCTAAAATCGGAATCAAACAGAATACGATTGTCGCCCCCAACGAAGAAATTCCACTGGTCAATGCCACCAACAACCATTCTATTGCGCAAACAACAAAAGACATCGGACTGACCGCCAACAAAACACCAAACAGCGACGAAATCCCCTTGCCCCCTTTAAACTTTAACCATACAGGATAACAATGCCCCACAATCGCGGCAAAACCGCACCACGCACCGAACGCATCGCCCGACACATATCGCCCAATAAATACCGCTGCAATTGCCTTGGCCATATCCAGCAACCACACCAGCCCCGCCATACGCAGGCCACCCACACGCATAACATTCGTTGCGCCGATATTACCACTGCCAACTTTGCGTAAATCCCCCTTGCCCATCACCCGGGTCAGCAACAACCCCATTGGCACAGAACCCAACAAATAAGAAACGACGATTGCAATTATATATATCATGTTATTTTTCCTTGATTTTATGTTTGTTTTCTATAAAATATCAAAAACGTGAAGAAAATAAAAGGAAAATAACGTGGCAAATCACAAGTCATCTGATAAAAGAATTTTAGTAACAGCGAAAAAGAACGCTATTAACACATCTCGTCGCAGTGCGGTAAAAACAGCAACCAAGAAAGCATTGGCGGCAATTGAATCTGGCGACAAAGCAGCGGCTGTTGTTGCAACACGCAGCGCAGAAAGCAAAATCATGAAAATGGTTGGCAAAATCATGCCTAAAAAGCGCGCTGCACGCAAAGTATCTCGCCTGACCAAGAAAGTTTCTAAGATGGCATAATGCGTTTATCGCAAACAAATTCGCGCGCCTTGGCGCGCTTTTTGTCGTTAAAATCCTAGTTGCCTCTGCAACAATATCGCAAATAAAAACGCCCCGTTGGGGCATTTTTTATTTTAATGACTATTGATCACCTGTGGCTGTTTCATCATCCTTATCTATCGGTTTATCAATTGGTTCAAACGGGCCATCACACTTGCCCGTCAAACCCAATATATACGATTCCTTACATTCCGTCACCGTACATGGACCATATGCTGTGCCGCCCCACGTCTGCACACCCACAGATGCATTTTCATCCACCGCCGCCAGAACATCTGCCGGGCAATCACGAACCGTGGCCATACATGCATTGTTATACATTTCATATCCACTATTGCACGATTCCAACATGCATTCTCCCCACGTATTTGTATTCGAATCTAATTTACGT
>JAFQOQ010000014.1 GCA_017403085.1 Alphaproteobacteria bacterium | reverse complement strand
GTTCAGCCCGGCGGAAAAACGCGTTTGGTGATTGAAACGGCGACACGTCCGTCATATTCATTGTCTTATCCCGCCAATCAATTAATTGTTACATTATCAAATACGGCGGCAAACACGGGGATAAATCCAAAATTGGCATCCGGTACACTTGTAAAATCCCTGGCCCAGGCCCAGGCGGGCGACACATTGCAAATTATTGTAAACTTGAACAAGCCTATTGCCCAGGTTCCAAAATCTAACATTTTGTTGTTGGAACCAAATGGCGATAACGATTATCGTCTGGTGCTGGATTTTGTTGCCGGCGCACCGGGCGCCGCATCGGCAACCACCACCACGGCAACGGCACAATCGTCAAAGAAAACAACCACACCGACAAAAAAATACGTAATTGTTGTTGATGCCGGCCACGGTGGCAAGGATCCGGGCTGCATTGGCAAGGGGGGCACCCGCGAAAAAGATGTCGTCTTGTCTGTGGCACGTAAATTAAAGAAACAATTGGACGCAAATGGATTCCAGACGCATTTAACACGCGCCGGGGATACTTATTTGAAACTGGCGGAACGTGCCGCGATTGCCGAAAAAAAGAAGGCGGATTTATTTATTTCCTTGCACGCGAATGCGAACCCCAGTCGCGCAATGAAGGGTTTTTCAATTTACACCCTGTCTGAAAAGGCGTCTGACGAAGAGGCAAAAAAACTGGCCGAGGCTGAAAATGCCGCCGATAAAATCGGGGTAGAGGGCTTTACCGAATTCGAAGAAAATATCCGTATCGCTCTGTCTTCATTGCAACAGCACGCCGTCGCCGAAATGAGCGAGGAATACGCCACCGGCGCTGCCCGCGCGTTCAAGAATAAATCAATACCCCAGCAACCTGGTCCTGACGTTCGTCATGCACCGTTTGCGGTTTTGCGCTCGACTGTGCCGGGTGCACTGCTGGAATTGGGGCATCTGTCCAATGCATCCGAAGAGAAGTTACTTAAAACATCCGCACACCAGGATAAACTGGTCGCCGCAATTGTTAAATCGGTCAAAAACTATAATTTTGATGTTTAAAAAAATCTTGCTTTATATCTGTGTTTTTTCCTATACTCAATCCAAGAGCTCAATAGAATAGGGCTCGGGGCTGTCGTAAGCCCAACTAGGCCACAGCAATTAATTGTTGCTGTATATCCCCTGACTGATTTGCAGTCGGGGAGCTGACTGTTATACAACAGGGATGTACCCAAAGACAGCAGAATCACCGCTTAGTTGATTTACGAACTCCCCGACCGCCAAATTCTATGGCGGCTTAATTTTTAATCGGGGGGAAGGATGCGACTAATAGTTCTAATATCATGTTTTTTGCCTTTTGCTGCATCGGCAAACTCATTGTCGTTGGATGATGCGTTGCGTGCCACATATACGGCGTGTGTTGGTATAGATGACGAATTGGCGGACTTAAAGCAAATGGCGGGTATTAACACCGCGATTACGTCTGTTGGGACGGCGGCGGGTACCGGCGCAACTATAACAGGTTTGGTCAAGGCTAATAAGGATAAACAGATATCCGTAAAACTGGAAAAACTGCGTGAAATTGAACAAAAGAGTCCAAATATACAATCCACAGATGCTGAATGGGATAAATTTGAATCAGGTTTGACAGCCGAATTGGCCAGCGCAAAAATAGAGGTTGAAAAATATCAGGCTGAAATTGAAAAACTGAATAAACAATCAAAAAGTCTTGGTAATTGGCGTACGAGTCTGATGGCGGGTGCGACGGCGACGAACCTGGCGGGTGCGATTATTGCCGGCACTAATCAGGTCAAGGGCGATTTGGAAACGCAAATAAACAATTGCAAACAATCAATCCAAGACCTGCGCAATGCGATGATGCAGGCGCGTATGGACGGTACAGATATTAGCGAGGCGCAATCCATCGTTGATGCGTGTGGTGATTTTGAATATTCGGATTTATCCAAGATAAATACGCGTGGTCGTGGTGCGGTGATATCTGCGGGTGTTGGTACGGCGACGGGCTTGGCGGGGACGATAACATCTGCGATGGCGAATACGGACACGACGCGAAATGATAACAGTGAATCTGGCAAGCAGAAGGAAAAGAATTTAAATACGGCGTCCAATATCTTGGCGGGAACGACGACGGCTGCATCTGTGACTGCGACGGTGTTTAACGCGACGCAGATAAAGGCGATTAAACAAGTGGTTGAGGTTGCATCCAAATGCACGGGGGTATTGAAATGATAAAGAAAATATTAACAGCATTTTTCTGTTTATGTTCTGTGCCCGCAATAGCGGACAACTATATCAAATTCAAAGCAACTGCGATTGAAGAAACCATAAACACAATGGTGCCAGAATCGCATCGTCAATCGGCAGCGGACGAATATCAAAAACAGATGGATTCGACCACTGGCAAGATATCTGTTATGGGCATTTATAAAGTTTGTGCAGCTGCCGGATTCAATATAAACAACACAAATGGATATAACGGTTGTCGCGTGTTTATAAATACAATCGCAGAAAAATCTGGTTTTAGATTCAACAATGCAACCCAACAAAATTGCAAAACAAAATTCAATGGCATTTGGACTGTGACCACTGATGGCATAGAACAATGTGTCGGCAAAGACGGCCATAAATTGGTGTACAGTGCATCGTGCCATGGTGGTGATGGAAAATGTATACGTGATTTTGCATCCCTGCAGACCCAGGTACCCCCCGCCAAAGAATTTATTTATGCATATGGGAAAAAACACGAAATCGCATTTACGTGCTCTAATGAAAAAGTAGACATTAAAAAAATTGGCGACGACTACATAAAATGCAGTGCGGGTGGCGTGGCATATGAATTTCAATTTGACGATTTGAATCAGGACCCGGGGCAAACCGCGGTTGAATCTGAAAATACGGCCCTGTGTGAAATATTTGGTGGTAAAATTGTAAAACATCCAGACAGCAGTATTGAAAAACAATGGCAATCGTGCGAAGTATCAAGGGAAATTTGCAATGGCCCACTACATAATTTGGCAATCAAAATCGGGCACAATGTTATGTATCAGGGCTATTGCCGCCTGTCACGTCAATATAAGTTCAAGTCCCAAGAAGAACTGCAAACATTGCCCGGCGTGGACAGTTATGTGTTTTATGACACGGGTGCCCAAATGCGTGCCGACATGGCCGTGACCCAAACCGAAGAATATCTGCGTACAAAGTTTCCACATGAAACATACATAAACTGCAACCCAGGAATCAGTCTGCTTCGTGATTATTCTGAGCGTCCTGTCATAGACACCAAAGAATACGATTATATCATGCACTGTACCGTTGGCAGTAAACAGGTTGATTTTGTTTTTGATGATTTGACCGAAACCATGGATTATGCGGCAACATCGGGCGAAGCAAAAATGGCATGTGCAATTTTGGGAGCACGTGTTGATGGCAAAAACTGTCGTGATTTAACTGATTCTGATTGCACCGAACTTGGCAAAAAATTACAAGAACGCGGTATGAAGGGAACTGACTATGTGCCAGAAAAAGGTGGCTGCATATTGCTAGATGCTCAAACCGAAGACCATATAAATCTGGGGATTGAGGTTGCAGGTGGACTAGTAGTAACATATCTGACCGGTGGCGTTGGTTTAGTGGTATCTATTGTGTCTATTGGTACAGATTTGGGATTTGAACAACTGAATCAATTGCTACGCAAAATTCCCTATAACGACTATACCGAATTTATGAAACACGCCAACAAATGCAGCGATACAGACACCAGTATTGAAAATCAATATTGTGTGGGTAATGTGCTTACAAAATATTTTGCATTGATTGCGGGTAATATGGATAATTTGGCGCCTGAATTCCAGCAACGTGCAAGTGATAAATTACAATCCATGATGAGAATTATTTCAGATCCAGAAATCCTAACAACGGTTGATTTGTCTCACATTTCGGTTCTAAAGCAATCACGAAACCTGGCTTCGTTTGGTGCACTGGGAATATTAATGCTGGCAAACCCTGATAATTGGGCAACCAAGGCCGATGACATGATTAAGCAATCGTTAAAATTAAAAGCATCTGCAGATTGGGTTGAAAACCTTGACGATTTCTTGAAAATGGGTGCAAAATTCTCCATCCCCAGTGGAAAAATGTCTGCCGAAAAATGGATGGAATTAAATGAACAATTATCAAAACAAGGATTGAAATTTGTTGATGACGGATATGGGTATATGAATATGACCCGTATAGAAGACATTTCCGATGTTCGCAAAGCAGATAATATTACCCCCACCATAAATAACGCGTTTAAGAAAACGAACGGCAAATTCACGGATTTATCAGATGAAGCTGGTCAAATTCGCATCCAGGCAATGAAAGAAAAATATGACTTGCACTGGGAAGATGGAAGGGTGCAAATACCAGGAAACATTGCTGATATTATGCGTCAAGAATTAGGCAGCTCACCAGCGGAACTACAATTATGGGATCGTATCAGAAAATTTAGACTTAATTATAACGGCATTGACATGGGAAGCTTTAATGACACGGTAAAATCAGCAGACAATGTACAAAAAACAATAGTTCGCGAAACATCTGCGTCAGCAACCACAGCAGCCAAGGCAGACGATGTCACGGCTGCGGTGGTCAGATCCCCACTGATGGATAAATACAAATTATCACAATCAGATATGGATATTGTTCGGTCATGTGACATTAAATTTGGCGATGCCCGATATACATTGGAACGGGTGCTGGAAGATCCACGTATCCTAGACGACCTGGATGATGACATAACACTTATAGAAGCGGCACGGGATACAAAAAACTTTATAGCCAAAAATCATATTGGCGTCGATGCGTATTCTGAAATCTTACATGTCTTGAAACGTATAGAGAATATCCCTGTATCGGGTATGCGAACAAAATTACAACGTATTGGCTATGATGTGGATGATTTGGCAAATGGAAATCTGGACAAGACGTTAACTAAATGGGGACTTTCGCCATATGATAAGACGCGTGATATAAACCAACAACTCAACAGCGTTGAAAACATGATGGATGACTTAGATACTGCGTTTCGTCCATATTCAGGCGGATATGATATTTCAGACGAAGTTGGCAACTGGCTGTTTGCATATCGCAAAGAAAAAGAACAAGTTGAAAGATATACCGATATGTTGCGTCAGTTTAATAAAATTGGCTATCAACCAGATTTTGCCCATGTATCCAACAATGCTTTAGGAACACTTTCAGCCAGATGGGATTTACCACGAAATCCCACGGAAAATGACATAAGGTGGCGTATGCAAGATATTGAACAAATCTTTCATCAATACGGTGATTTGATTGACGAATCAGATAAATTATATGACTTGCGAAAAATGTTCCAGCAAGAACAAGACCTTGCTGAAAGATATATAAGATACATAACAGGTACATACTAGATAATATCAAACCGCCCAAATGGGCGGTTTGTCTTTGTTATCCTGGCGGAGTTGTAATATTTAACGGTATTAGATATCCAATTTACAGGGATTTGCAGGGAATTTTTGATATAAATCCCGCGATTTTTATGAAAAATGTAAGGCCCCAAATCAAAAATTGCATAAAATAACAGGGAAAACACAATAAATTTGCACTATATTTTATTAATCTTGTGGATACGGTAAAAAATGTCCTACACACCAATCATGTAGTGCGCGGTCAAAAATTGCATCGTGTTTTGCAATTTCTTCCATACCCATTAATCTTATATTATACTCTACATGTTTGCCACTATCCAAGACAGCATCTATTAACATAAGCGCAATTTGTGGTGTGTTTTTTTCAGATGCTATCAATTTAATATAAAAATCCGTTGCGACTATTATAGCGCTTTCTGATGAACATGCTCTCATTTGGTTTACTAAAGTTTTTATGTCCGGTCCCCCTTTGATAAAAATTTTAAATAGATTGGCAGAGTTAAAACTTATAAAGCTATGGTTATTTTTTATAGAATTTACAATGTATTCCACATATTCATTACTATTGGCAAAAGGACTGTACATGAATAATCCTTGAAGCCATAGTCCATCTATTTCAAATTGTTTTTTCGCCATTGCCCGCAGCATATAATCGTCAGACAACAAGTTTAATTCTTTATCCTTAGCTAACCGTATGACAGAAGCTGTTTCTAAATCTTTTTCTTGAAAAAATGAAAGCAACTATTCTTTGTTGTCAGACAATTTTGATGCACCAGATGGAATTATAATCTTTGCGTTCTCACCTAACCATGTAAGAATATCATCCAACATTTTAATTTTATTTTTTTGATAGTCTTTCAAGTCTTCATGCGATGCAAATGTCAATTTTTTGTCTTCAGAATTAGTTTTGAAAAGCCGTCCACCGCGCATTTTTAAGAATCGCATTTCCTCTTCTTTCAGCGATTTGAAAATATCTATGGTTTTTTGTGATACGTAAAGATTATCTTTAATAACATTTGCCAACATGGTCTCCACATGGAACCAAAATGCATTAAAAATAGTAATCGCATCTATAATGTATCCGGCTTGTTTATTAACCAGTTTTTGGGTATCCTTTTGCTCTACTACACTCCCTTCCGATACAATCAGTTTTTCCGTAGCAAGGAATTCCATTAGACTTATTACATCTTTTCCCAACATATTTGCTAATGTGGATATTGGCAAATATTTTTCTTTATAATAATTTTTAATTAAATCCTGTGTCTGATTTTGAGAATTAAACAGTCGTTTTAATTTTTCTACGGCTTCTTCTGGTGTTTTCCCATCGATTCTAATTATACCACAGTCAGGAAATTGTATAAAAATTTGGTCGCGAATGATACATCCTACAGTTACGTATTTATTGTTAATATTAATAACTTTGCATTCAATTCCATTTTGTCCGAGTTGAATATTGGAATTTTCTCCCGCCACCATTAATTTTTTTGCAAACACATCAGAACTTCGCAATACATTAAAGAATTTGTTGGTCTTTATATTTGGATCATCTTCAATAATATAAATTTCGTTGGTATTGGTTGTTTCATCGTGCAAAATAAAACCTGTTTTATTGTTGGTGATTTTGAAATCAACTAAACATGTCATAAACCACGTAAAATAGTTTTTCCAAGATTCTTCATCATCAAGATTTTCAATTATTAACTCATATGCTTTCTGTGGAAGGGTTTCCATTGCAAACTTGTGTTCGTACATAAGGTAAAGCAACTGCCATTTAGCTTTGATATCACCAAACATTTTATTTAAATTTGATGGTAATTTATTCAATATTTTTGACAAAGCTTCTTCATTACCGTCCCGGTGATACATAATGGCCAGATTTAATGCGGCTCTCGAATTTTCCGGTTGTTGGTCAAATACCTTCTTGAAAAATAATGTGGCTTTTTCATTGTCTCCCATAGCCTCATGATAAACAGCCCAATATTGCAATATAGTGTTATTAATGTATTCATTGGGAATAGACGATAATACTTTGTACATGCCAGAAACATCAGCTGTTCTATTCAAACAATCTAAATAATGTGATAAAATGACATCATGCAAACCAACAGTCTTGATTATTTCTTTGTACAAAGGTGATGCCTCTGTATATAATCTCGCATGATATAATCTTGTCGCGATTTCTGTTTTGATATATACACAATCTGTGGATTTCAGGAATCGGCGTGCTTGAATTAAATCTCGCACGTTACCAGTTTTTATATGCATAAGCAATTTCTTTGCAGCAACTGATTTTTGTTTTTTAATTATACTGTCAATCGCTGTAATATTATTTAACTCTTTGTAACATATACAGGTTCTTAAATCGATTTCTAATTGGTCATAATTCTCGTCATGTGGAACTTTTTGCAACACATCTAATGCTTTTTCGTATTGCTTGTTATTTATGTATGATACCGCTGCTAATCCAGCATAATAAAAACCTTTGCTGATATCCAGTTGGTCTGCTAACTGGGCAGCTTCTGCACAATCATTGGTGTTAAGGATTTTTTTTAACAACACATCTGGATCTTCGGGCAAACGTAAATATAGATTATCTACGAGGTCATGTTCCTCTTTTTGCATGTTCAATAATCTGTATGCGCTCGCCAAATTTATAGGGACATATAACAAGTCTGCAAATGGTACATTCGTCTGATTTTTTATTAAATTCCATGCTTTTTCTAATAAATCTTTGGCTGATCTAATCTCATTTATGGGCTGTTTTTGTGGTTCATCCCCCATATGTCGCGTCCCTTCCCAAGCTAAAACCTGCCAATCATCAGGATTTATATCTTTCGCTTGATTAAAAAATTTTGTGGCATTAATCTCATCGCCACGCACCGAATAAAATTTGCTCGCTATCAAACAATTTGCAACATCATCAAAACACACTTCGTTTATTTCTGATGGCATTGATGGAAAATTTTTGACATCAAGTTGAATTGCTTCAAGTATACGTCCAGCAACTATCCTACTTGTATGGTGAATTTCGGGAACTTCTGAAATTGCTTTTTTTAGTCCTGCGATATCTTTTTTGATAAAATATGCTTTTATACGCAATGCGTTAGAAAGTTCATTGTCCGGTGAACAGTAATAGCCCTCCAAATAAGAATTTGCACCCTCTAATGGACGATCTAGCATAATTAACGCGGTCCCTTTATTAAGTAACAAACGTCTTTTTGCATCAGGGTCTCTCAATTCTCCTTCATATCGTTTTTCAATTTTTAATATTTCTGCGAAAGCTTCTCCAGATTTACCCGCATTCAAGAGTTCTTTTATAGAATCTATGTCCTTATGAATAATTCGATTAAGTGTAAAATCGGTTGAAGATTGATCTGGTAGTGTTGATGGGGTGGCTTTCGAGGGAATATTGATATAATAAAGATTCATGTCTCCGTTGACAGCAACAGAAGAATTGCCCACGGCTACAGCACTGCCATCAATTTGTTTAGCAGAAAATAAATTTTTAGCATGATTTTCGATTTTATCCAGCGCCAAATTACATACCCTTTATTTAGAAAAAACTGTCAATACTCCTAATATTGTGTCTATTAACGAAGCCCAAAAAGATTTTTTATTTACGTTTTTTTCTATTTTACCAACAGCAATCGCACCGTCACCATTAGCTATGACTGTTTTCTTACCAACTTTGTTGATGTTTATCTGATTTTTTATACTCTTACTCATGTATTATCCTTTACATACATACTTTCGTGTAATCTAGTATAAAAACGATGTTTTTTCAATAAAAAATCGATTTTATTAATGTTAATCTCTATAAAACAAAAAAATTCACATTATAAAAAATTTTTTTCGGAGTGGGTGTTCGCAACAATGTATATTATTATGAATAAGGATGGTCCTTATTCATAACCAAGAGGACCCAAATGCCTAATTTAACAATTGTTGATAAAAACATTAATCAAATTAAACCATATAAAAACAATCCAAAACTTCACAGTAAACATCAGATTAAACAGATTGCGGATTCTATTAAAGAATTTGGATTTGTGAACCCTGTGTTGTTAGACGAAAATGGGGAAATCATAGCGGGGCATGGACGATATTTGGCTGCAAAACAGTTAAATATGGAAAATATCCCCACAATAACACTGTCTCATTTAAATGATGAGCAGAAACGTCTGTATCGTATTGCTGATAACAAACTGACCGAATTAGGCAAATGGGATATATCTTTGTTGCAAATGGAATTTAAAGAACTGGAAAATTTAAATCTGGATCTAGAAATTACAGGGTTTGAAACCGAAGAAATAGATAACTTTATTATAAATAAGTCTGGTCCTACAAATCTGAAAGAAGAACATATCCCAGAATTATCAACTAACGATTACAAATGCAAATTTGGCGATATATGGCAATTGGGTCGACATTTCCTTATTTGTGGTGATGCATTAAAAGCGAAAACATATGCAAATTTAATGGGGAGCAATCGTGCCCAAATGATTTTAACAGATCCACCATATAATGTCCGTGTAAAAGATATTGGTTCAAGCGGTAAAATTAAGCATGATGAATTTGCGATGGCATCTGGCGAGATGTCATCTGATGAATTCATCACGTTTTTAAATACGTTTATGAAACATGCAAAAGAATATTCCATCGATGGTTCTTTGCATTACTTGTTTATGGATTGGCGACATGGAATAGAAATTGGCCTGGCCGCATCAACCGTTTATGAAGAATTAAAAAACATCTGCGTTTGGGTCAAAAATAATGGTGGTATGGGCAGCCTGTATCGTTCACAGCATGAATTGTGCTTTGTATACAAAAACGGCAAAGGCCCACATACGAATAATATAAATCTGGGGGCGCATGGGCGATATCGCACAAATGTTTGGGAATACGCAGGTGCCAATGGTTCCGCAGATGGTAAAGAAAATTTAAAATTACATCCAACGGTTAAACCTGTCGCAATGTTAAAAGATGCAATTCTGGATGTCACAAAACGTGGCGATATTGTGTTGGATTGCTTCTTGGGGTCTGGTTCAACCTTAATCGCATGCGAACAAACAGGTCGCACATGTTATGGCATCGAAATAGAACCAAAATATTGTGATGTGACAATTAAACGTTATGAAGAACTAACCGGTGAAAAAGCCATAAAAATAGGAGATGCAGATGACAGGATATGCTAACCCACCAAAAGAAACACAATTCAAAAAAGGACAATCTGGTAATCCCAAAGGACGTCCCAAGGGCGATAAAAATTATTTGGCTCTTGCAAACAGGGAGTTATCACAAAAGGTTTCAATTATGGAAAATGGTCGACGTAAAACACTTAGCAAAAAGGAGGTGTTTGTCAAAACGACGATAAACAAGGGTATTGCTGGCGATAAAAAATTTACAAATATTGCATATACAATGATGCAGGATGCCGAAAAATACAATGAACGCAAAAAACACGATGAAAAAGAACAGTCTAAAATAAATCAGAAAATTATTGAAAATTTCCGAAAACGGGTTTTAGAAGAGAATAAAGAGGTGGAAGAATGACACAAAATCTGGCTAATGCTTTAATAAAAGAAGATTTTTACAGTTTTGTGCAACGGGCTTATTTTGAAACAAGCGGTGGACAAATACTGATTCCAAATTGGCACCTTGAAGTATTGTGTGATCGGCTGGAAAAAGCACGCAAAGGCGAAATAAAACGTCTTATTATAAATGTTCCACCGCGCAGTTTGAAATCGCAAATTGTAAATGTTGCATTTACCGCTTGGGTATTAGGTCATAATCCAACAGAAAAAATTGTTAGTGCGTCGTATTCTGCAGAATTAGCGGAAACTTTTGCACGCGATTGCAAACGTATTATGCAATCTGAGTGGTATAAACAACTATTTCCGAAAAGTGAGATTTCAAATGACCAATCGTCAGCCTATGATTTCAAAACAATTTCACGCGGTGGACGCTTTGCCGCATCCGTTGAAGGATCTTTAACGGGTCGCGGTGGCAATATAATAATCATCGACGACCCGATAAAAACAACAGATATGGCAAATGAGAATGCCCTAAATAAAGTACAAGAATGGTATACAGGTACACTGTTAAGCCGTTTAGATAATCAAGAATACGGGGTGATTATTTTGATAATGCAACGTGTTCACGAAAACGATTTAACAGGTTATCTGTTAGATAAAGAGTCTGATAAATGGGAGCATATAGTTATGCCTATGATTGCAACCGAAGAAGAACAATGGAAAGTTGAGAATAAAACTTTTATAAGGCATAAAGGCGATGTATTAAACAAGCAATATATCAGTTTTGAAAAGTGTAATGAATTAAAAACAGAATTAGGGGAATATGTATGGAATGCCCAATATCAACAAGAACCATGTCCTGTTGGGGGTGGTATCGTAAAAGAAGAATGGATGCAATATTATCCAAACCAACGTTTGAATCCTGATGAAGTTTATAAAATATTATTAAGTTGGGATACAGCTAATAAAACAGGAGAAAACAATGCATATTCTGCTTGTTCTGTCGTAGCAGTAATGAGAAACAGGACATTTTGTTTGTTACAAGTTGCGCGTGCCCGATTGGATATGACAAAACTTTTAGAATCTGTTTTGCAAGCGTACAATTCTGTAGTTCAAGAGTCTGGCTTTTTCAGAATCAAACCAGTATTACTAATAGAAGATGCTGCGAGCGGAACTCCGCTTATAAATTTGTTAAGAAATTTAAAAGATATATATGGCCGCGTATTAAATATCGAGGCAATAAAGCCTAAAGGGAATAAAATTGACCGACTTTATGGTATAACACCATATATTGAAAATGGACAATTGTTGTTTCCGCCAGATGGTGTGGAAGGGAAAGAACGATGGTGGCCAGATTTTAAAAAAGAATTGTTAAGCTTTCCAAATTCAAAATATAAAGATCAAGTTGATTCTTTGACACAGGCTATTTCATATGGTCAAGAATTATTGGCATACCAATAAAATAAATACTGGGTAAAATCCCAGTATTTATTTTGGCATATGTTTATGTATACATGCGTTATGCAAATCACTAATCAAATTCTTGCCAGTATAAGATTTTATAAACCGTTTAAATTGGTCTATTTGTTTAATAAAATCATCACATGATATAAAATATGAATAATCATGTTTAGAAAAAGCATCAAATACAATCATATCTATTTCTTTGTTGTGCTTTTTTACCCACTTATATACTGTTTCAAAATCTATATATAAAAACATATGATTTGTAGCCGCGCTGTGTATTTCGCGTATTGATAGAAAACCACTAAAAATCCTGGTTTTATCTGCTAGTTTTATTTGTGGAACAATATTTACATTTTTCATGTATAAAAAACTGTCATTTTTACAATCTGGCAATTTCATAACACTCGTATCATTTTTACCCGGCGGACAAATATAAATAGGTATCAGTATTTTTGATCGCAACAACGTCGCTATGAAATATGCCAAACTTTCATTATCTTTGAACACGTTATATTCTGCTAATGCACTGGCCAATGTCCCATTAAAATAATCGGTATTATTTTCTTGATGAATAATACAGTAATCAAATTCATATTCGAAATCTTTAAAATGGTTTTCGTCTAATATATATTCTGTTAAAGATTTTTGTGTGTTTGTCATATTATTTTTCCAAATTTATGCCGCATTCTGTATAGCACTTTTTCCAATCAAATCGCGATGATTTATATTTTTTGTTTAATTTTGCATTTTCTTCTTTGGTAATCCATGCGGTTTTCAAATTATTCAAAACATATTTAACACTTTTATCATCATCCATAAAAGCATGAAATAATTCAGATAACGGCACACAGTGTTCCAATATTAAATCTTTCAATTTCGGGAAATCTTTTTGAATTGTGCGTTTTTTGCCGACCAACAAATTATGCAAATCCCCATTTATACCAGATTTGCACCAAATATTTTGCGCCGATACCGATATAAAATCTGCCGGTCTTGATTCAGAAATCACATACAATATATTGCGAAATGATAATTTTACAATTTTCTTTGCGTTATCACTTGCTTTACGATATGTATCACGCAGATTATTCAATAGTAAATCTACATCTTTATCAGTAAATTTATTCGCCGGTTTGCTTATTGTTATTTGTGGTTTCATGGTTCTCTGCCGCTTGTTTTTCTTGCCATTTTTTATATTCTGGATTTGGAATCTGGGATTCTATCATCTTTAACTTTCGAATAGTTTTCTTTGTGCCTATCGTATTGTAATAAGTATAAGTTCCGTCTAATACCATACAATATGCCCCAAATGTAACCGTATATCCATCATACAATTTTTTTGATTCTGTTTTCCAGTCTTTTTCGCCTATAACCTGTCGCATATCGGTTGCAAAAACTTCGCCACCAAACATCTGTTGCCGTCGTGCCTTGCATGAACGTGCCACATCTGTGTCGCCATCTGCCGGATGACAATAATATAATTGAATCAAAGAATACTTGTCATTCACTTGAAATACTTTTAATTCATGACTTGGAAAGCAATCTGGATTGCGTATGGTTTTTGGAGGAACCGGTTGTGTTGTCAAACCAACACAAGAACACAATAACAAACCTAATAAAATTACTTTCTTCATATTTAATCCTTTTTGTTTTTGGGTGGAATTTCTATAAACAATGATTTGAACTGTCCGTATTTATCGCCAGTATCGCAAAAATCTTGCCATTGAAAATTATAGGCATTTTGCATAAACAAATCTGGTTTATCTTTAAGATGTTTGGAATTGGTGTCTTTTTTTACATTCCACTTATGCCATCCAGACATTTTTTCGCCTTCGGTTGTCCTGAATGCATATGCCATAGAATTTGGATTGCTTTTTGCACACCAAAACGACTTGTTGTTCGAGATAAAAATGCATACGCCTGATTTTGCGTATCCTTTATCAATTAACCATTCAATGCGATTTATATCTGCCCATACATGGTAACAATTATCATCGTTTCCCTTGTGATCTGCCAACAATTCCGATACAGATATTTTTGTATTTTCATAAAGTTTTTCTGATTTTATCGGTCTGGTTTTATATTTCAATTCTATTGGGTAAAAATCGCCGTCTTTGATGACCATTATATCTATGTGAATAATGCGTTGTTCGCCTGGCTTTTTAATTGGAAATTCCAAAATTATTTGAGCCGTATCGTTGAATATCTTGTGTAATTCTATTGCTAATGAATGTTGAAAATCTGCTTCCGAGACAAAAAACCTTTGTCTACTTATGCTAGAAAATGCTTTTTTAATTCCGCTGATTACATTCATCTTTATCCCCGCGTAAAATGCTGACCGCCAATCAAGAATCGGCGGCCGGGGAGTTCTCAAATCAGATTGTGATTGATTCCGTGGTTTTCGGGTTGCCCCTATTGTATAGCACACGACTCCCCGACCATAAGTCAGGGACATAACGGTGCAAAAAGCACCGAAACATCTTAGATAACGATGCTTTCGCACCGCACAATCTGGGCTTGAGATAGCCCCGAACCCAACTCTCATTGGATTCATCAAAAACATAGCTTAAAATAAAGCAATAATCAAGTTATTAAAATATATTAATGCATAATTTTTATGATTAATGTATTCAGCTCTTCTATGTCACCAAAAGTAGTACCGTGCATGTATCTTTCATACACGCGTGCATCGTCCATTGGGTTTAAATCCAAAGAATAACCTTTTTTTATGGCTAATTCCCGAATGAATTCTCGTTGTGTACGGCCATTGCCTTCACGAAAGAAATGACCATAATTAACATTATCTAATATTTCAGCCAGTTTACGAGAAATCGCATTTTTATCGTCTTTTGATATGGACGCATATTCATCCAATAAAGAATCTATAAAATTAAATGCCGTATCAAAAGAATTTGTAAATAAGAATTTACGACCAGATTTGCTGATTTCTACTTTACGCGGTTCACCCGCCCAGTCGTACACGTCTTGGAACAAATGTTCATGAATCTTTAATAGATATGATGAATTTTTTACATCAAACGGTTTCTTCTGTAATTCTATCAAACGTTTTTGAACAGCGATACTTTCAAACAAAACCAGTTCATCATAATTTGTTATACCGGCTTTATTCTTTAAAACATCAGTATCTGGATATACATACAAGGAATCTTTATCAATATATTTATACTTATCTGACATATTATTTCTTTATAATCTTAACTAATTCTGACAAAGAAATTGCGCCACTATTATAATCACGAATAAGAGCAATCGTATGAGGTGTAGGCTTAAATCCCTCATACATATTAGAAGCAATAGCAGATGCCGCCAAATCTAATGAAATAGCATCAGGGAATTTCACACCCATAATTGTAAGGTTCTTTCTATTAAAATCTATATTTTGTAATGTCATGGGGTTATTATAAGGCAAAAAACTCTATAAATCCAGTCTTTTATTATTTCTCTCGTTTTAAGTACAATAGTAACCATATTGTTTATTGTATGTTTTTCCATTTGCTAGCCATTTGTGTCAGTTTGTATTGAATACGTCGAAGTAGCCATGCTTGGCGACAAGTTAAATTACCATTATTTGTTCTGCGAATTGCAGCTTCTAATTCTCTCAAAGACCGACATGCGGCGAAGTAGAGCATAATAATGTCTGTTTTATTACTGGGTTCAATTTCCCGATAGTGTTTATATTTCATAGACAATCCTTTTTAAGGTTGTCGTATTGATGATTATATTCTCCCGAAAGTCCAGTCATTTTATTATCTTTATTAACTTGACTTCGGGCTGCTTTAGAGCGGTAATGGTGTAACGTTATAAAGGAGTCGATATGTCATATAAAGACAAATTACCACAATCGATGTACGAGTTGAAAGCACTATCGTTTGATGAACGGGCGCGATTATGGGCAAAATACTCACAACATCCGTTTAAACGGCAAATGCGATCACTTTGGTATTATATTCAATGTGACCGCCTAAACCTGCGAATTGAGCATAAATATCTAATAAAAATCCGCAAATACAAAGACAATCCAGAACAATGCTTAACCAGTGCCACAAAAAACAAATATAACTTTGTCCCAGGCACAATTCTAACCCGATATTTCAAGGGCATAAAACACACTGTCTTGGTCAATGACGACGGCAGTCTTTCATATAATGGCGATAAATATTCAACATTGTCAGGGGTAGCGACCAAGATTGCTGGTATGAAAATGTCTGGCAACTTCTTCTTTGGCATAAAAAGAAAATAATATATAAAATCAAAGATAATCAATCCCGGTTAATAATTTTTCCAGTTTATCTTTTGCCCAACATATTAATTGTATGTCTATATCTTGATCTTCATTCCATAATTTTTCTCCATGCAAAAAATTGCATCGTATTTGATATACGACTTTCAGAAAATCTTCTAATGAATTGTGTTCGGCATTATATAGCACTTCTTGTTGAAAACGGCTATCGCTGGATAATTTGATTCGGGGATTGTTATCGCGATGATGTGATAGGATTTTGGCAAACTCTCTCACACATTCGTCTTTAATTTGATTATAGTATTCTTTCGCCACACTATCATCTTTAAGGGCGAGAGCGGCTTGGCTGTCTCTCCCTGGATGATCTTTGTGGTATCTAAAATTATATTCCTGCCATAGAAATATAAATTCTATAACATTACGCACATTTGATGATATTTGGCGTCCTAAATTCCTTTTTAACCAGTTTATTGGTGTCATTTCAGCCCTTTTTGCAAAATATAACTTGATTTATGTAGAAATACAAGCCCAAATACACAACAAAAAAGGTACAAAAATGACAATTAAATGTGCGATTTATACGCGTAAATCTACGGAACATGGACTTGAACAGGAATTTAATTCGCTGCAGAATCAGGAAGAGTCATGCAAAGCATATATAGCTTCCCAATCATTCAACGGTTGGCAATATTACAAGACTTACAGTGATGCGGCGATTTCTGGTGGGACTATGGAACGACCAGCATTAAAGCAGATGTTGGATGACATGGCGCACGGTTTGGTTAATACTGTGGTGGTGTATAAGGTTGACCGATTATCGCGTTCAATCCTGGATTTCCATAACATGATGAAATATTTTGAAAAATACGGTGCCAATTTTGTATCAATTACCCAATCATTTGATACCAGTACATCCATGGGTAAATTGACATTGAATATGTTGTTGTCGTTCGCCCAATTTGAACGCGAAGTATCAAGTGAACGTGTGCGTGATAAAATCCGTGCATCAAAGGCTAAGGGGTTATGGATGGGTGGTGCCCCACGTTTGGGGTATGATCTAATTAATAAAAAGTTGGTAGTAAGCCCAACCGAAGCAGAACAAGTCCGACCCTGTTTGAAAAATATCTGGAACTGCAATCTGTGAATGATTTGACTGAATACGCACGGCAAAATGGTATATATGGTAAACGCTGGGAAACCAATAAACGAAAAATACGTGGTGGCAATCCTATTGCTAAAATGAGTATGCATCGCATTCTGCGGGATAAAGTTTACATCGGTCAAATTGAAAATAAAAAAGAAGGCACTTTTGCCAAAGGCGAACACGAGCCGATTATTTCTACAGAACTATTTAATCGTGTCCAAATTGCGCTGGCTAATAATGCGAATAATAAATCAGCCAGCACACATGCCCCCAATATATTGACTGGCAAATTATTTAATCACAATGGTGTGAAATTTATAAACCAACGCACCAGTGGCAAAGGCAAAAAGACAACATATTACTATGCGACGAAAGGATTCTATCTGACCGCAGCACGCGTTGATGAAATAGTGATAAAAACTATAACAGATTTTCTGAACAGCAATATGTCGAATCTGCCCATAAACCTGGCCGCCATATTAAAACGAATTGATATAACAAACATGAATTTCGCAGAAAAACGCAATTTGATTCAATCACTGGTTGAAAAAGTTGTATATTCACAGGAACAACTAATTTATACACTGACTATAGATGCGCAAAAATTACAGCCGTTTATCAAGGAGCATTATGTAAATCAAAACACAAATAAAATGGAATACATAATTGGCGACAACAGCATAACAATCACGGAAAAAGTATTCTTACGCAAATACGTCAACACGGTATACGACCGCGGTAAAAACGGCGTGCTAAATGTCACTGACAACAACCATCTGATTCTAAAAGCCTTTGCCACCGCATGGAAATATCGTGAATTATATGAACGTGATGGCGGGGCTGATAATATAATCCACAATCTGCACACGTCCCCGCGCCAGTTTTATCGTTACCTGGACATCGCATACATGAACCCAGACAAGATAAACGAAATCTTGTCCGGAAAACTAAAAATTAATGTTAATGATTTGTTTCGGATTGCAAAAGAAAATCAATTATTACTAGCGTGCTCAACTACAGATTGTACAAAATCAGCAAGCAGCACAGCCGCATCTACGACCAGTTTTGTATGATGTGCGGCGATTGGTATTCTGCGTGTGCCTAACCCGTGTGAATCACTGGCATTATTGCGCATTTCAGAAATAGAAGTCACAATTTTGTTTAACCCAGATAACAAATCGTTAATCCGTTTATCAGTGTTTTTATCCTGATGCATATGATATAATGACTTAAATTGATTGTACAAATAACCTATGTCGCCATTTTTTAATGGTTCTTGGTTTTGTTTCGCAATCCCCCATATAAAAGCTTCCTCCACAATTGTTCTAGCCTTCGTAACAGCACTGTCGTAGTCCGAATTTTCAATGCACGCATAAGCTTTCGACATACGTTCGTTTATGTAATCGTTATCTATATGTGTATGAGTTTTTAATAAATTGTTAAGATTTTTTGTGAGCCTGATAAGATATTGCCCTTGTTGTTCATATAATTCTAGATCCCAAGCAAACAATTCACCATTTATGCAATCTATTGTTTTATCATGAATTCTTTTGCATATGTTTTCCATGGTTTTTCTAGGATAACCGCCCCATATTTTCAAAATATGTGGTTTTGATAATAGGTACGCTAAAACTTCGGATATTTTGTTATGTTTTATACTTTCTTTTATCAGCATCTCCATATATTGCCATCTACTAAAAGATCCGTATTGTATTGTAATATCAAAGTGTTTTGCTAATTTACAAATATCTGGTCCCGACAAATACGGTAATCCAAGAGACAGTTTCTGTCCTTCGCATTCATATTGTTCAACTTCTTTGTCGCCATCCAAGATTTGTAAAATATTTTTATCGCATAGTTTTAAATACGTGTTTTGCATTACTTTTTCCTTGTTATTCATATGTTACTATGTAGGACAAAAACCACCGATTTTCAAGGGCAGGACGACAAAACTGGCATCGGGATTTTGGGCACGGTATATAAGTTACGAGAATTTTGGCGACTTGGCCACAAATGGCGATATACACTGGCAATATAACGCTTAAAAACTGCCGGAAACGGGGCGAAAAAGAACATCCCGCGGAATTACCACGGGATGTCTGATTTTTATGGCGGAGCAGAAGGGATTTGAACCCTTGATAGAGTTGCCCCTATACACGATTTCGAGTCGTGCGCATTCAACCACTCTGCCACTGCTCCTGTGTGCGCCATTATAACCATACTGGGATTATTTTGCAAGGGTTAATATTT
>JAFQOQ010000013.1 GCA_017403085.1 Alphaproteobacteria bacterium | reverse complement strand
GTTCGCTGGATTTATTCTGGTGATTATTGAGCGGGAGCCACCCTCTGTTCCATCCCGAACCAGACAGGGAAACCCCGTATCGCCGATGGTACTTTGGCTTAAGCCACGGAAGAGTAGGTCGTCGCCAGAATAAATCCAGTTTATCGATATAAAAACCGAATTCCACCACCCTTTTCGGGTGGTTTTTTTTGTGTTTTATTGTATAATAATCTTATGCAAACTCAGAAACCAAAATTATATTATGACGATAAGGGAAACCCAAAGGGGTATCGCGTCGGTATTACTGATGGTGTATACGGTATATGTCCATTTTGTGGTAAACCGTATAGTGCAGAAGATATTAATAATCCAAATGTTATAAATTTTGAACATATTTTGTCTAGGTTTGCAATAAAGCATGCCATAGCTGAAAAATCTAAGTTCGAAAGACTTGAATCTGAATTTATGGTTGCTGTACACAAAGATTGTAACGAAAAGTATGGTGATAAATTAGAACAAAATGTTAGTAGACTTCTAAACAATTTTAACAAGCCAAGGGTCCAATTAACCAAAAAAGATGTAGATATCTTATTTATGTATTTTACAAAAATACAGACATTCTTGCAGTATCTTGTCGGCTATAAACAAATTCCTGATGAAATATACGGCCAAGAATTTGAAAAATATAATGAAGTATCAAGGTTAGAAGTGTTTTTTGTGCCGAATCATCGTGGGGTCGGATTATATCACAATTTTAACGCGACTGATTATATTAGTCCCAAAGACAGAGTAGTCCAAGGTGCAAGTTTTTCTATTAGTGACCATTCCTGTAGGATCAATTTTGTATACAATGATATTGTATTTAGTTTCAATGGGGATATGGGGGATTTTTGTAAATTACCTGAGGTAAATAGTAAGTGTTATGTTCCGCTGTTTTTTGCACAACAAAAAGAAGTCACGTTATATGGTGTGCAAGAAAAAAATATACAAATATTGCATCCGAACATGCATGTGCCGTGGGGAATTGATAAATTCAGAGGACTTGATGAATTCAGTTTGGCAAGCCATTCATTTAGTGGATTGCCTTCTAGTCGTGAGATGAAGGACAGTATTCGGGCGGCCATAGAAAAGTATTCAGGTATAATACCTTATTCGCATAATTTGGCAAAAAGGCTATCAGCGGGTGGCAAACCAAGAAAAATAGACAATGGTATTATTTTTTATAAAGAAGGAAGAGTATATCAAGTCCAAAACGAAAACTGTGTAGATGTAAGCGATAAGGGTTTTCAACAATTGGGAATTGGGGATGTTTATATTGCGCATCAAAATATAAGTAAACTACCAAACATGTCTAACTTGCGTGTTATGAATTTTGATTGTTCTGGTAATCCGCTTGTTTCCTTGGTTGGTGCCCCAAAAGAGGTGCAGGGTGATTTTTATTGTGTTGGTTGTGATCTTTTAAGTCTTAAAGGGGGACCACGTAAAGTAGGCGGTGTTTTTTTCTTTGATATTTTAAATCTAGAATCACTAGATGGATTGCCGGATGCAGAGTGGTATGTTTGTGAGCTCAGTTTATCTGGTGTATCTAAGCAAGAGTTATATGATTTATTTAATGCGTTTAAGAAAAATATAGCCAAAGGCGAAAATATACGAGAGGCCACAAAAAAGGTGCGTGTACTGAATAATGTGGCATCAATAAAGCAAAATATTTCGCTGGCCAATAATGAAAAGGAATAATAAAAATGCAAATCAATCTAAAACATATGGGGCCGGAAAGTTGTTGGAATGTAATTGTTAATATGCATACAGACTATCATACAAATTTAAAACAGTTTGGATACACATACAATCAGTTTGTGCCGAACGATAAACGCATTCATGAATTTATGGAAATTGAAAAGCCGACACCGCCCCAAGTTAAACAATATCGCGATGTTTTTATAAATGATATTTATAACGAAAATAATTTGAAAAAACATGATGACCCAATAACAAATATTGTTATTCCTAAAATGCAGGCGGCAATAGAGGAAAAAATTAAGCCTTTGGTTGAAAAATGGGGGCTTAAATTGCCACAACAACTGGATATAGTATGTGCATACGGTCGTGGTGGCTCTTATTTCCCTGGAACAACACCAATTATTTTGTTTCGTGCCTCGGACCATTCGGGAATTGGTTTATACAGTATGTTCATGCATGAATTGGTGCACCTGATAATTGAAGAGCCTATTATCCAAAAATATAATGTTCCACAAGATCTAAAGGAACGCATTGTTGATTTGATTTGTTTTGAAACAATCGGTCGTCCAGTACAGGAATGGTGCAAGAATTCTTTTGCCAATGCGTATATAACGCCAACAGCTATCAAAAACGATTTAGCGGGTGCTGTCAAAAAAATGATGGCAGATTATACTGCTTACACTGCAATAAAACAAAATAACCTAAATCGATAACGGGTCCTTTCCGGGCGGTTTTTTGTTGCGTATCGCGCTTGATTTGTTATTATCACGAATAAGAAAAAAGGATTTAAAATGCCAGTTACCTTATTGGGTATATATTACAATATGTCAGATGCGGTCAAAGTGTACCATCACGAAAATGGCGAAGTGCATGTAACAGGCGGCGATGAATTTTATGCCGTGCACATTATCAAGCAGACATCCCCATCGTCCGAAGAGTATAAATCACGTGGTCGTCTGGACGCATTGGCGGCGGGCGAATTTTTCAAGGTGGCGTGTCGATATCTGAATGACGAAATCGAATGGACCGAACCCGTCCGTAAATTCAGTTGTAAATATAACCCAGACCGGTCCCGTGGCTGCACGGATAAAAATTGCCCACGTGCCCTGGGTGGCACGGCCTACAGGGAAATTTTTGGCGCCGCCTGTCCATTCCGCAAAACACGATAATCCCCCGCCCAGATGGGCGTTTTTTTGTTGCCATTTCATATGCGGGTGCTACAATATTCCCAACAGAAATCAAAGGATGTAAAATGTTATCTGGATTACGTACCAAGGCAAATGCCGCAAAACGTGGCAGATGTAAAAATCTAATCGCCGTCCTAGAAGAGCCATCCGATCCAAAAAACATTGGTGCGGTTATTCGTAACATAAATGCCCTTGGGGTAGAGAAATTATATATCGTTGATTCAAATAATATTGTTCCAGACACCTGGGACGAGATTCGTACGCGCAAGACCTTGCTTAAATCATCGGTCAGTGCGGTAAAATGGACCTTTGTAAAGAAATTTAAATCCACGGCCGAGTGTATGGATCATCTGGAAAAAAACAAATATGTATCGGTTGTAACATCCCCGCATATCAAGGGGCGCACAAATGTGATATTACAGCACGGTGACTATACACAAAAACGTCTG
>JAFQOQ010000012.1 GCA_017403085.1 Alphaproteobacteria bacterium | reverse complement strand
TGTTCATCCCAAACGATGACAGAATGCGCGAAATGTTTGAGCAGCCAAAACTGACCGAACAACAGATTCAGCACTATCACGATATTTTTGTTAAGGAAATATACAAACTGTCAGATTTAACGCACAAAGATGCTGATATAAACAGCGCAATACAGAAATTCCAAAACAGAATTGAAACGCATATTGCACCATTATTGCCGGCATGGAATGCAACAATGCCAGAAACATTAAGCATCAAATGCACATATGGATATGGTGGCGGATACTCATCAGGCAGGAACGCAACAATTCTGTTCCGCATGAGTGGCGACAAGCGAAATGATTATGGTATATACCTGTTGCTGATGCATGAATTTGTACATATCTTGATAGAAGAACAGATTATAGGCAAGTATAATGTGCCACAAGACCTGAAAGAACGTATTGTTGATATTATCGGTCTGGAATTATTTAACAAGCCAATCCAACAAATGTATGAGAATTCATTTGCCAATTCGTATATCACACCAGAAGTTATTAAAACAGACCTGGTATCTGCGGTCAAAAAAATGATGACGGACTATACGGCACTGAAACAAGCGCAAACTGCAAAGGACAGATAATGCCAAGAATTCATGTCATTGGTGCGCCAGGGTCTGGTAAAACAACATACGCGCGGCGGTTGGCGGCGGCACGCAAATTACCCCTGTGCCATTTGGACGAGATTTTTCATGACAATTCTGGCACCGCCCCACGCAAACGCAGTGTATCCGCCCGCACAGAAATGGCGGCCGAATTCACAGGATGTCAAAAAGGATTGTATGCCGCAAAAAATCAGCATACATAAACTTTGACAACATAAATATTGTAATCTATACTGATTCTATAACCCCAGCCATAAGGATATAAAATGTCCATAAATTCCAACATCGTAAATGCACGTGATTTTCTGGGTAAAATCGTCAATGTACAAATGGACAGACCCCTGGGCAGCAAACACCCAAAACACGGCTTTACATACGAAGTGAATTATGGATTTATCCCAAACACCATATCGGGCGATGGCGAAGAATTAGACGCATACGTATTGGGTATCGATACGCCGTTGGCAACCTTTACCGGCAAATGCATTGCGATTATTCATCGCACAAATGACAACGATGATAAACTGATTGTTGTGCCAGACGGACAAAATCCAACAAACGAATACATAGAACAAAAAACCGCTTTCCAAGAACAATGGTTCAAGCACACGATTATAAGATAAAACAAAGGGAAACAATAATGCATATAATACTTGGTGGTGGTGGCAGCAACGAACAAACAATTATTTCAAATAAATTATTTGAAAGTATAATCGACCAAAACAAACCAATTCTATATATCCCATTGGCGATGGAACCACACAGATATGACGGTTGCCTGGCGTGGATAAACGGCGACGAGTTTAGCAATATAAAACATGGTGAATTTGTCATGGTGCGTGATGTGACCGAAATACAAAATCACAATCTGGGCGATTATGCGGCCATCTTTATTGGTGGTGGAAATACATATCACCTGTTGCAACGATTAAAGGACAGCGGTGCATTCCAACAGATAAAAGAATATTTGGACAATGGTGGGGTTGTATATGGTGGCAGTGCCGGCGCAATTATTTTTGGTAAAGATATTGATGCATGTCTGTATATGGATACAAACGATTTAAATTTTGGTGACACAGGTGGTTTTGATATGTTGTTTGGCTGTTCTTTTACAGCACACTATACAAACCAATATGCCGAAAAACACAAAGTCGCAACAGAATATTTAACACAATATTCGCACAAAGAACCCGTTGTCGCCCTGCCAGAAGAGAATGGTCTGTATACAGATGGTAATATTGTAAAAATTGTTGGTACCCGCCCATGGTATGTCTTTAATAATGGAGAGAAAAAACAATTTGAACCGAATACCGAATACACCAAAGATGAATTTATATCAATAATAAAACTATAACTAGGAGGGCGCGCTTTGACCCAAAACATAGTTATATCGATGGGGGGGGGCATGACACGCCTAAATTGTGATAATCGTACGTTTGAAATCACAGAAAACGCAGTGGTATAAAATTGTTAGCCTGTTATTTCCAACTCTATCCCCACAATACCGTATTTGGATTCCAATTCGGCATCATAAAATTTTGAAACCGCGGACATCAGTGCATTTAACGACGCAAATCCTGTGCGGGGCATGCTGATTTTTGTCGCCAGGTCTGCAAAACTGTGTGCAATATGCAAGCGAACAATTTTTGCCCGAATATAATCATTACGATTTTGCGCGTTGTAAATCAAAACAATGTCGCCATTGCGCATTTTGCGGCGTTTTTCATCATACAGACGCAGTTCAATATCTTTTTCGCCAGAACGCACCATTTCATAATATTCAGGGCGCAAACTCATTGAAAACCGACAATTTAGGTTTGGCAATATGTGGTTTGAATAAAAATCACGCATATCATCAAATGGTGTGATTTTTGGGTTTAATAAGTCGTCGGGGACAACCCATGCAACCGAAATTTCTTCGGAACGATTTTCGCAGAAATTCAATTCCATATCATCTGGGACGTGAACGATAAAAAAGTGATGTTCCTCGGTCCATGCACCACGACGTTGCGCCCGTTCGAGGGTCGGGTGACGAAATGCATATGGCACCGGAATTTCAACCACTTGGTCTGCCAGCGCAGATACAGATTCGCCCAGTTCTTCGGTCAGTTCACGCCGCAGCGCAGTCAAGAAATCTTCGCCATCATCCAGTCGCCCACCAATTGGTCCGTATCCATTTTCACCGTATTTTAATAGTGCAACCTGTCCATCACGCACCGGCAAAACATATGCAGAATAACTTAGTTCTTTTATCATTTTGTATCCTTTGATGCACTGCGATATGATCTTAATTCCGAATATATTTCGCCATTGGCCAATCCCGCCAATGATATGCGTGTGGTTGAAACTACGTTTTTTAGGTTTGCGACCTCAGCCAATGTAAAGTATTGCATATCTGCACATTTGTCCCCTTCGCAGTTGCGAATTGTGCCGGTGTATTTTGATACCTCAAAAAAGAAATCAAAAGATTCTGTGCGACTGGCCAGATTACTGATGACGTGTACGCATTTAATGTCATCTGGTGCAATGTCGATATCCAATTCTTCTTTGGCTTCTCGTATGGCGGCGGCACGTGCGGTTTCTCCCTGCTCTATGTGTCCTGCCGGCAGAACCCACCAACCACCGTCATAGTTAAAAAATCCATCATTGCGGAAGAATAACAAGACTTTGTCGTCTTTTTTTATAATCAGGTTGATTACACCCTTAAACATTGCACGTTCTGACATTTCGTATCCTTTTTCGTATCTTAGACTACGATTTATAAAAACTCAATATTTCATATGCTTATTTTTATGACTGGTATTTCTAATTCGTCTGGGGTTATACCTGCGAACAATGCTTTCATCAAAAAACTGTAACCGGCCACTGGGCAACATTAACATTCTATCTATGCCCAGGTGTTTCAAAAATTCTAAGTCATGGCTGACTATAATCAATGTACCACCATATTCTGAAAAACTTTGTGCGATGGTTTTCTTGGTTGCTACATCCAGATGATTTGTTGGTTCGTCTAATAATAAAACATTGGCACCACCAAGACATAATTTGGCCAGTTCTAAACGGCTGCGTTCGCCTGGCGACATTGTTTTTACGCTTTGTTTTACCTTGTCCCCAACAAAATTAAAGTGATTTAAAACAGAACGCAGTTTTGATGTACTGATATTTGTTACACTTGATGCGTTTTCCAGAATTGTTATATTTGGGTTTAATGTCTCGTATTCCTGGGCATAGTATCCCAAGTCGGTTTTTTTACCAATACGAACAATACCAGAATCAGGTTTTAATATTTTGTATAATAATTTTAACAAGGTCGATTTACCTGCGCCATTTTCCCCAACAATTAAAAATTTCTCGCCCCGATTTAATGAAAATGTAAGATTTTTAATTACTTTCTTATTGGCAATGTATGAAAAGTTTAAATTTTCCACCGTGATTGGCAAAATATCCGCTTCACGATTTGGACTTAGCTCCAAATCAATATCTTTCTTTTCCGTTGGGGCAACCACCAGATTCTGACGCATTTTATCTAACATTTTTTCACGACTTTGCGCCTGTCTTTTTGCCTTACCCGATTTGCCACGTTGGCTATCAACAAATGCCTGGATACGATTTATTTCACGCATTTGCTTTTGTAATTGCCGTTCCAAACTCTCGTTTGTTTCTGCCAGGGTTCTTAAAAAACGTTTATACCCAAACCCATATAATGTCCCGGTATGCATCATAGCATCTAAATACAGAGTCTTATCCGCGACCTTGTCTATGAATTCTTCATCGTGCGATATAAATATTACCGATGCATCTGTTGCAACCAGATAATCTGTCATCCATTCACGACTGGTGGCATCCAGGTGGTTTGTCGGCTCGTCTAAAAATAAAATGCTGGGGCGTGAATATAATGTTCGGATAAATGAAATCTTGGATTTTTGACCGCCTGATAATTCGCCTAGCTTTTTGTTCAGATTCTGACGATCGATACCCATCTGGTCTATCATAGTTTCTAATTCAGATTCCGCAGTATATCCATCCCAATATTCAAATTCAGATTGACACACCCCCAATTGCTGTAACAATTCTTCTGAATCATCACCTTCGGCCATTTTGGTGTATATTTCCGTCATACGTCGTTCTATTTCGGCCAAAGGTCGCCCCGAACGCAAGAAATCATAAACAATAACATCATCCGGCAGATTCAATTCATCTATCGTTTGTGGCATCCAACCAATACGCGGACTTTTACCCATATAGAATTCGCCTGCATCACTATCAATTTGATTCAATAAAATTCTAAACAAGGTGGATTTTCCGGCACCATTTAAACCGACAA
Organism: Alphaproteobacteria bacterium; assembly: GCA_017403085.1. Taxonomy (GTDB): domain Bacteria; phylum Pseudomonadota; class Alphaproteobacteria; order Rs-D84; family Rs-D84; genus Enterousia. Next base: position 1,265 of record JAFQOQ010000012.1, on the reverse strand, counting down.
CAGCGACTTTTTCACCGTCCTGAACAGAAAAATTCAAGTTTTTGAAAATTACATTACTATCAAAAGACTTCTCAAGATTTTTTACAAGAAGCATTTTTGAACCGTTTCTTTTTAGCGTAATATATAAAAAAAATAAATCAAGCAATATTCCTTACTCTACAAACACAATGCCGAACCATTGATGGATATTTCCTACCCCAATAATCCCAGCATTGAATTGGTGGCGCGTTGCATTGATTCACGGACCGGATCACAGGATAATCTGGCATAGATTTGGGTGGCGGCGCATAATTTATGAACGGAATTGTTAAAATTAAAGACGAATTATTAAACCAAATTTCGGCTTTGAACCCATGATAAATAATGATTTTTATTGTCCAATTTATAAGCATACTTTTTTAATGGCTTGAAATTATCAATTATCTTTATAACTTCTTTCAACACGTTATCTTTGCTTTTCCCTGCGACATCAACCATTACTTCATTTGGCAACAACTTGCGACTTTTTATCACTGAATTTGCCCGTTCTACATATTCAGGACGGTACAATCCACCTTCATTATTTTTTCTGTGTTCCATTTGTTTTTTTATCTGTTTTGGGTCGCTGGATACAAGTCTGATTATTATAAATTTATACCCATGAAAAATCTTTGGCAATTCTCTGACCCTTATATCATCAAAATCCAAGGCAACAATGTTCCGCAGCCCCTTGTCATAAAAGAATTTTATTTGCGCCAAAGTGTTTTCCCAACACAACTTTTCTTCATATAAACCAATGTCTTTCACTTTTTTGGGAATAATAAACTCTGGAACCATATTTTGTTCAATATACACCCCCTTGTAGTGCTGATATAATTCTTTTGCCAACGTTGTCTTGCCGACAGCACTTGGACCAATAACAAATATAAAATCCATAGTTTTTACACCCTTTTATAAGCTGTATTATATCATAACGAGTTCAAAACAGGTAAAAATTTGTTAATTTTCCAGCATATATATTCTATAATACAGAACGAACCACAAAGGATAAATAATGCCACGAATTCATGTCATTGGTGCGCCGGGGTCTGGCAAAACAACATACGCGCGGCGGTTGGCGGCGGCACGCAAATTACCCCTGTGCCATTTGGACGAGATTTTTCATGACAATTCTGGCACCACCCCACGCAAACGCAGTGTGGCCGCCCGCACAGAAATGGCGGCTGAATTTGCCCAGGGCAAAGACTGGATATCCGAGGGCGCATCATTTTCCGACTGGGTAAATC
>JAFQOQ010000011.1 GCA_017403085.1 Alphaproteobacteria bacterium | reverse complement strand
ATTCACTAACCACTAAACTTTTATTTATCTTTGTAACTTTATGGGAATATATTTGTTATTTGAAAAAAATTGTTTTAGACTCTGGATGTGAGACTAAGAAATTTATTTTTTATATTTGTATTTCTATTTTCCCCGATGTCGGTATTGGCAACAGATGGACATACCGAAATTACAATGACCGCGACCCAGGCAATGCAACTGGCCGGGGCGTTGGTTGATGCGGGGGACCTGGAACACGCCGAACAAATTTTAACAATAACCCCGAAAATGGGTAATGCCGCACTTGAGGTGGAACGTTGGTTCCTGTTGGGGCAGGTTGCCCAAAAGCGGGGGGATTGGGACGCGGCAATTGATATTTATCGTCAGATTTTGGATGCACAGCCTGATTTGGCACGTGTGCGTTTTGAATTGGCGGTCTGTTATATGAATAAAAAATTATGGACGCGGGCGGATTATCATTTGCGTCTGGCGATGGCGGGCAAAGATTTACCAGACGATGCTAAATCTGTTATGAATTATTTCCGATATGTTGTGCGTCAGAATAAAAATTGGAACATTTGGTTTAATTTTGGGGTTGCGCCCGATAACAATGTAAATAATGCGTCCGGCGGAACAGAGGTTATAGATCATATCTTTGGCAAATTTTATCGCGAATTAGACGAACCCGAACAGGCCATTGGGACAAATCTGACCCTGGGGGGAAATTACGAGTTCAAGTTATCGAATCAATGGCGGTGGAAGTCCGAAGCCAATATATATTCCAATATTTATGACAAATCTGAATATGATGACTTGTATCTAAGTTTTGCGACGGGGCCGCGATTTGTATGGGAACGTGGGGATGTCTGGTTGGCACCGATGATGACACGACGTTGGTATGGATGGGAACGATATAATTGGTCGGCGGGGGCGCGTTTGGATACGAACTATGATTTTACGCGGCGATTGTCGGGTGGACTGTATTTGCGTACGACCCGGAATGATTATGATTTTTATGGGGGGTTCTTGAACGGGTATACACATTCGGCGAATTTGCGATTGTCTTATTCATTCGGGGCCAGTGTTTATATGAACCTTTATACCGGGGTTTCCCGCGAAGATACAGTGCGTCCCGAATATGCGTATTGGCAACCGTCTGTGTCGATTGGTTTGGGTGCGGAATTGCCGTGGGGATTCCATGTATATCTGGAACCGTCGGTGTATTGGAATTATTATGATGCGGCGCGTTATGTCGTCAAAGATGGTGATTTTACCCAGGTGACAGAACGTAGTGCCACCCAAAGATATTCGGTATCTGTGTCGAATAATAAATTGGATTTTTGGGGATTTGTGCCGACGCTGATGGTGTCGTATACCAAACGTGATTCAAATATTTGGCAACGTGAATTTGATAAAATGGCGGTCGAATTTACTATGCGACAAAGATTTTAATAAAAGTTGTTGAAAAATATTTTTGTCAACCTATAATAAGGGTGATAAAGGATATTTTAAATGGCTAAGTTTTGTATTTTTTGCGGCAACCCGCCCCAGGATAAGAACGCCGAGCACGTTATTCCACAATGGTTAATCAATATGACCGGAAAACGTTCGCGTCAGATGAACCTGGATACCATCACGGACCGACCAATTTCTTTTGGAAACTTTACATTTCCCGCGTGTGAAAAATGCAACAGTGAATATGCCGAATTAGAGGCCCTGGTAAAGCCGGTCGTTGAAAAAATTCTGGCTGGTCAATCTGTGAATGCGGCCGAATTACATAATTTGATGGATTGGTTTGACAAGGTGCGAATTGGACTGTGGCTGGGGTTTTTACAATTAAAGGGCGATGTTGATGATATAAAACCGCATATGCATATTAAAACGCGTGTCGCCCGCAAAGATCGTATGTTAATCATAGAACGTGTAGATGATAATCAGACGGGAATTGCCCTTGTCGGGGCGAATACAGAGGCCTTTTTGGATTCGCCAAGTGCGTTTCAATTACGTATTAACAACTATATTTTTACCAATGTGTCTGATTTTGGATTGGTTGCACGTCGTGTGGGATTCCCATTTACAGATAGATATGTTATGAAAGGACTGGATGGTCAGGTCATCGTAGATAATATGCAGGCCGCCAAGGGGCGAATTGTAACGCCTGTGATTAACAATTTTATATCCCCCGTGAACAGTTTTACTATTTATCAGCCAATGTTCCCCGCAGAATCGCAAAAGTTTAAAAATTTATATGACACAGATTATGTGAAAAATCACAGTCTGGCCCCAGAATATGGTATTGGTGGGATATTTGTTCAGCGTGGTTCGGGGGCGGCTACTTATTTAGCACCGGAACAATCTGTGGCGTTGGTGCCGAAATTTTCAACAGAAAATCAATATCAGCGTGCGATAAAATTGTTTCAGTTACATAATCACGTTTTAACAACCACCTATACATCCCGTTTTGCACCGGATTTTGACCGTCGTGTAATAGATGGTTTAACCAAAGAACGGGTTTGGCAAAATAATTCACGTATAGAAAAATGTCGCCTGTTAAAGGATAATATTCAATTTGGCGCGACACAAAATAACGGAAAACAGAAATAGGCGTACAATGATTCAGACTGGCGATAGATTTTCGGCGCGTGACCTGCGGCAATCCGTAGACGAAGTGGTTGGGGCGGGCCTGGGTGCACACATTGCGCACGATAAAAAGGGAGCATTGTTTGCCGTTGCTGATATTGTGTTCGATATGCTTGAATGTACACCCGATGGTTATGCAACAAAAATGATTGAATGCTATGATGATATAAAATCTAGTGCGGTAAATCTGGATAAGCAGTTGCGTGATAATGGGTATCGTACAACGTATAAGTTTTCATATAACTATTTTGTGCCGGGACTGACGTCGGATCAGATTGTGCGCGATGCGTACCGTCTGGAATATTTTAAAAATTTATCAAGTATGGTACAGGCGCGTGCGGGACACAAGAAACAATTTGAACAAATTTTCCAGGACGCGTTTCGGGTGTCTTACTATTATGCTCAATATTTATGGGCGTGTAATCCGCAGGTTTGTAGCAAACTGGCCCAAGAATTGACTTGCCCCGGTTATGAAAATTGGGGACAGATAATTGGGGCCATTCTGGGGGTGGGATTCAAATTTCATCCAAATGATGTGTACGAATTTGCAATCAGACATATCAATCCAGAATTGAGTTCGGATGCGTTTAAGGCCCGGTATAAAGAACAGTTGAAATTTAAAGATTTGCTGATGACTGATTATGGGGTTGATACGGGGTGCCTGGTGTTAAGTCCGGAAAGTCGTGACAAATTGACCCGTATTGTGACCCATACAGATACCCCGTATCTGATTCAAGTGTTGCGTCGTGCGTTGGGGGTAAAATCGCATTAAGATATGTGATTGTGTATGTCGGGGTTATGTGCGGGACTTGTGATTTTCGTGCGCGGCGATTTCATCGCAAATGCGACCAAATTCGGTCATTGATGTTTTTGTTGCGTTTAAAACCTTGCTTAATGTGTACATCGCGGGCCAGTGTGGTTTGCCAGATGGTTCGAACCGCTTGCTGATGTTAAATGTTGTTGCGTCCAGACCGCTGAAACGTGCCAACCCAGATCGTGACATATTGTTGTTTTTGGCGACAATGTCTATTGCGCCCCATATTGCTGAATGTGTTGGCATATTTTTCTCCTGGTGTTTATAATTTGTGTGACAAAACAGATTCTAATCTTAATTGATTTTGTGATTTTAATCAAGGCGTTTTTCTAAGATTGCTGTCCTAGGAATAAAAAATGGCGGTTTTTCGGGTGTTTGTGTTGTTGGAATATGATAAGTCTCTTATAAATTTTATCGTGATTCAATTAAAACGGGTGGTGTTTTTGTGTGTTCTAATCCGAATCGGATTGATTCTATTATCTGATGATAAAAAGGATTATTATATGTTGCTTTTTTTGTGTTTTGTTTATACGATTTAATTCATATAAAAATGTATTCCAAGGGGGTAAGGATATGAAAAAAATTGCAATTTTGACTTCTGTATTGGCATTGGCGGCCTGTGGTGGTGGCTCGGGCGGTGGTGCCCCGGGTGCGATTGTTACGCCAAATGAATTTCAAAGTGTGCGTTCTTCAAATTCTGTTATCACTGGGATGCTGTCCGTTGATAATGAAAACATCAGAACCGATTATGTAAAAAAAGCACTTGGGGATGATTATTATTATGATTTATCTGGGGGAACAATTAACCCAAGTCGTAGTGCTGTAATCCGTTCTGGTGCCAACGCTGGGGGCGGAAAAAATATATGTAAATCTGAAAAAGACTGTAATGATTTGGCTTTCAACAATATGAAAGATTGGTTGATTGAAAACATAGATTCTTTGGATGAAAACAATATTGAAAATTCTGCTGATTTGCGCAACGCGCTGATTTTAGCGGGATTCAAAGATAACTTGCCCGGAAACTGGGACGATATCAAGGACTGGTTTTTTGATAACAAAGACGCAATTAAACAACAGGCCCAAGATATCTATGACCAATTGGGTGAACACGAAGAATTTAATCTTGAGGATGTTGTGTTTACTATGTCGTCGGCATCACTGGGGGATGAAAAAGGGGGAAAAGACGAATTAACTTTTTATGTTGAAAATGGTCAAATCACAGGTGTTGATTTCAAAACATACGCACCAAATGAGCAGGGCGAACTGGTCGAGGCAGACGAAGGGGCTTTTTTTGCAAAACGCAACGATCATAAAAACGAATTTTTTATTCACCAAAAACGCCAAGGTGAAATCCTGGAAGGCAATGTGGCAATTGAAACATATGGACGTGATATT
>JAFQOQ010000010.1 GCA_017403085.1 Alphaproteobacteria bacterium | reverse complement strand
GACGGGTCGCCAATACGCCCCGTTGCACCACCAACCAGTGTAATTGGTTTATGGCCATATTTTTGCAACCAACGCATCATCATCACCGGCACCAGATGTCCCACGTGCAATGAATCCGCGGTTGGGTCCGACCCCAAATAAGCGGTAATTTTCCCCGCATTCAATGCGTCATTCAACCCATCCAGATTGGATGTCTGATTAATAAAACCACGTGCCTGTAATTCGACTAATAATTCGTTTTGCATAATTTTTATTCCTTTGTCATTCACGATAATAGCACGCATTTAAGTTCCATGCAACAAAACCAACAAAAAAACAAAAAAAATCCCCCAGACGGGGATTTTTTAAGCAGCTTTTTTGGATTCCTTCATAATTTCCACAGGTTGCTTTTTCCCATCCACAACATCTGCATCAATTACAATTTCTGCCAAATCTTCTTTGTCTGGCGCTTCAAACATAGGCTGCAACAATACCCGTTCCAAGATGCTGCGCAAACCACGCGCCCCGGTTTTTCGTGCCACCGCCAATTTTGCAATCGCGCGCAAACCATCATCTGTGATATTTAATTTTACGCCATCCATTTCCAGCATAGCCGTGAACTGCTTTACCACCGCATTTTTCGGTTCGGTCAAGATTTTCACCAATGCATCTTCATCCAATGCCTCTAACGTGGTAATAACCGGCAAACGCCCAATCAGTTCTGGGATAATACCAAACTTTACCAAATCTTCTGGTTCTACATCCCTCAGGAAATCCTTGGCATTACGTTCTTCCTTGGATTCAACATGCGCCCCAAATCCAATACCACGACGCGCAGACGTACGATTTCCGATAATCTTGTTCAGACCATCAAACGCCCCACCACAGATAAACAAAATCTTGCTGGTGTCTAATTGCACAGTTGCCTCGCCCGGGTGCTTGCGTCCTGCGCCACCGGCGGGCACATTTGCAACGGTGCCTTCGATTAATTTCAACAAAGCCTGTTGTACCCCTTCGCCCGAAACATCACGTGTCAAAGATGGGTTTTCAGATTTTCTGGAAATCTTGTCAATTTCGTCGATATAGATAATTCCGCGCCCTGCGCGTTCCACATCAAAATTTGCATTTTGCAGCAAACGCGTTAAAACACTTTCCACATCATCACCGACGTATCCGGCCTCGGTCAACGTGGTTGCATCTGCGATTGCAAACGGCACATCCAAGATACGCGCCAAAGTCTGGGCAAACAATGTTTTACCGGTACCGGTTGAACCAATCAATAAAACATTAGACTTTTGAATTTCTACATTTGACGTCGTTGCCATCGAATGACGTTTATAGTGATTATAAACCGCCACCGACAGTGTACGTTTTGCCGTTTCCTGGCCGATAATGTATTCATTCAAGAAATTATAAATCTGGGATGGGGTTGGCAACTTTTTTACATCTGCGCTAACCTCGCGCCGATTATCATCCGCCATAATATCATTACACAGATTTATACATTCGTCGCAGATACACACATTACGTCCGCTGACCAATTTTTTTACTTCATAAACCGCCTTGCCACAGAAACTGCAGAACTGCTGATTATTTTCTGTATTTGGTGTTTTTTCATCACTCATATCTGCTTCCCCATACAATATATGAATTATTTACGTTCCAAAATACCGTCAATCAGACCAAATTCTTTGGCCTGAACCGGGCACATCCAGTTATCACGTTCCATCGCATCAAACAATTCTTTTTCCTTGCGCCCTGTAAATTCAGACATCTGTTTGATTAATGTTTTTTTATTCTTCTGATATTGATTCATTCTGATTTCCATATCAGTAATTTGCCCCTGGGCGCCGGCCAACGGCTGATGAATCATAATCTGGGTATTAGGCAGGACAAAGCGTTTTCCCTTTTCACCGGCCGCCAACAGCACCGACCCCATAGACGCGACCAATCCCATACCGATTGTTGAAACCAGTGCCTTGATATACTGCATAGTATCCATAATCGCCCAGCCCGCCGACACATCACCACCCGGCGAATTAATGTACATAGAAATTTCTGCATTTGGGTTTTCAGATTCCAAGAATAACAACTGGGCCACAATACTGTTTGCCATTGTCGGTTCGATTTCCCCATTTACCATCACGATACGATCGCGCAACAGGCGCGAATAAATATCGAACGAACGTTCACCACGTGGTGATTCTTCTATAACCATTGGTATCAGTGCCATAATACAAATCCTTTTACTATCTGTGAAATTATACCATACAAAAACCCGATTCGCGAATTTATGATATATATAATTACTTTTCACAAAAAAGCAACCCGCGACAAAAAACTTGACAAAACAAATGTTTTTACTAAAATAGTGCCCACTATGTCTGAACACACACCCGGATTTTATGCAATTCAGTTGCATCGTATAAAACAGAACCAGGATAACCTGCGTGCTGCATTGGCCCACACACCGAAAGAAGCTATTCTGGATGAATATAATGCAAACCTGTTGGATTTACTTGGCGCGTCCGTAGGACATCACCTGGGCACAGACGATAAAATAGATGCGGCCCACGACATGGCATACGAATACATAAAAATGTCGTGCATACAGCGTTGGTTATTTGATATAAAATCCCGCCAAAGATAACAAATTTATGGCACACAGGGGCACCGGTCTGAAAATCCATATGTCCCGCTTGCATCGGCAAACGTACCACGTGATTGCGCACAATCGGTTATATCTGCACCAGTTTGCCTGATTACGGCACAAACAACAGGGGGAAAATATGCGGAAATCAGGGAGCTTATTTTGGGATTTTATGCCAAGGACAATCGTCCCATTGGATTCGGCATTGTTTTTCTTGCGCTATGCTATGTATTATACCGCTTTGCGCTATTATATGCAAGCAAGAAAACCCGCGATAAATAAAAGTTTATTACAGTAAAAAGAAATTTATTTCGAACTGCGCAAAATTAAAAACGCCCCGATGGGGCATCGTCAAATATGGGGGCCCGAATTTGACACAGTTCTACCCGAAAATGTGCAACAAGTGCTTGATTTAGGTCCGTTGTTGAACGAGGTATTAGCGGAAATAAAAAACCATACCAGTAAGTTGTGTAACATTCCTGATTGATTCAACGTGACCTGTGTATAATGTCATTGACCGACAATATAAATCTAAATAAGATTTTAAGTATGAAGAAGTTTTTCAAAACACTTTGTCTGTTATGTCTGCTGGGATGTAGTTATGATATACCCAAAAAGACCAACCACACTGTATGTGGCGATATTTATTCCCTTGATTGGTCAAAAAAACAGGAAGCGATTGATATATACAAAGCATGTTTAGCGACCTTGGATGCAAATGATAAAAAGCACACAGATTCTATGTTGTATCTGGCTTATATCTATTTGTCCGACAATGAATACCAAGACATTGAATATGCCAATCAACTGATTCACAACGCAATGCAGATAATGACTGCTGATTGCGATGGTGCGCATGGTACATATGATAATTTTTGTTATTTTGAATATTTCAAAGACGAGGTTTCTTGGCCAGAATATTTTAAGAATTTTGAAGACGCCAAACATTTATTTCACATGACCTTGCCTTGTGTTCACATAGATATGATAAAGGAAAATAAAAGCGCACTTGAATTGATAGAGGACTATTTCGGCAGTTCTCGTGATGCCGCGATTGCGGGCATTTGCAAACCATTTAATCCGTATGAGATAATACATATAAGACGCTTTGTGCAATCCCCAAATTTTGACGCGTTATCAAAAATAAATCCAGAGCCTCCAATTGATGGCACAATGAGTTTCGCACTAAGCACATCAAATTATCATGATATGATAGAGATGTTGACATACCCTACATCGTTTTTTCAAGGTAGAACACACGACGACTTATTCATAAAACTTAATTTTGAAGAAAAAAAGTTTTTTTATGCAAAAGATTTGCTATCAGAACTGGCTAAATATGACGACCTGGTTTTGATATATGATGCAATGGCAGACAATATCAAAAAATACTATATTGATGCATTACATATGTCAGAACAAGATGCGGTCAAATATGCTAAAATGACCGCATCCACCCTGATTTTGCACGAAATATTCTATCGTTAGTTTGCATTTAAAAACATTCGTTTTGTCCATTCACGACGAGCTTTTTGTACATCTTTTCTTTCAGATGCTTCCTTTGCGGCGGTTTCCCAGTCTTTATTTTTGATGGCTTCAAATAACTTTGGCCAATACTGTTCAGAAAACCTGTTGTTTCCCATATTAAATTGCATATCTAACAACGCTTGCTGTACAGATAT
>JAFQOQ010000009.1 GCA_017403085.1 Alphaproteobacteria bacterium | reverse complement strand
TGCAATAATAAAATATCACCCAAACAAAATCCCCCTATCGGGGGATTTCTAAGAATCATCTTCCATCTCTTCTTCTTCATCAGATTCGACGGCGTTCAAATCAATTTCCTTGGGAATCCCTAAAATATCTTCGATTTTATCCGACGCCGCATCCAGGTCAATCTTATGCAACACTGCAAATTCCTGGGCCATACGTTCCAGCGCACGCAAGTACAATTGGCGCGCGGAAAATGTCATTGTGTCCGCCGCACTACGCCGTTGCAGATCACGTACCACCTCGGCCAACTTCATTGGGTCGCCCGAATTGATATTTTCTTCGTACTGGGCGGCACGTCGTGCCCAAATCATACGTTTTACACCCGCCTTGCCCTTGGCGGATGCAATCGCCTCGTCCATTTTTTTGGCGGTCGTCAACGGACGCAGCCCTGAAATTTCGGCACGTTCCATCGGCACACGCAATGTCATATGATTGCGTTCAAAATCAATCACCATCATTTTTATTTTCTGTCCGGCGACTACTTGTTCCTCGATACGAACCAGTTTTCCAACCCCCTGGGTTGGATAGACAACATACTGTCCCGTTTTAAAATCTAATTTTTTACTTGGCATTATTGGATACCCTTTTACGGTTGCCATTCTCTCTGTACCCAGCCATTATAACATAAAAAAACCTGAAAAACAAACATTTGACCAAAAAAATATCCCGGGTCAATTCCCGGGATAAAATACACCTAGCGCCCCAGACGCTTAATCGTCCCCGTTCGACGCAGGGTTGATGCGCGTGCGGCCTCGCCCTTGTTTGTTTCTTTGACGCAAATCCATCGTCCATCTTGTAAAATAGCCGACATCCCCGCATCACAATCAGGCTTTTCTAAACGCCACGCAAAGCACGACCCCTTTTGATACGATTGATATGTTGTATTATCACCACCGCGTGTGTACGCACCATATTCTGGGTTCCAGGCACCGGCCACTTCGCCCCCACACCATTTACGTTCCCCCCAACATTCCACACAGTTATTATTCGCATCACACAGTTCCATCGCAGAACCCGTCGCCTTATACCCACTGTTTGGTTTATCACCTGCGCCCATCATTTTTCCCGTTTCCAAATCACGGCACCACAGTTTCTGACATTCTGCGCTTGGGATACCATCAATTTTCTTGCGCGATTGAACCAAGATATATCCCGGTCCACATGATGTAAATGCAGCATCCGCCGCGCACATACCACCCAGCACAACAAAAACAGAAACAATAAATTGTTTTAACATCGCAATTCCTACTTTTTTTTATTGTACATATTTTACATGAACATTACAAACAGATTTTTATTCCCCTGTTTTTTTCAATAAACTTTGCACCGCCAACGGGAAATCAGACGCCCGCGCTAAATAAGACCCCGACACCAATAAATCCGCCCCCGCATCCCAGCACAACTGTGCAGTTTTATCATTAATTCCCCCATCAACAGAAATTGTAAATTTCAATCCATACTTTTTACGCGTCCCTGCCAACACAGAAATCTTGTGCAAAGCCCCCGGGTCAAACGCCTGTCCCGCCGCCCCTGGCGCAACGGACATAACCATAACCTCGTCCACATCGCGCAAAATCGGCTTCAACAGCGCAACATTTGAATCTGGATGCAACGCCACCCCAACACGTCGTCCGGCCACCCGCACATTACGCAACGCAGTCTTGAATCCAGACGTATTAGTTGACAATATTACCGTATCGGCACCCGCACCAATCGCATCCGCCGACCAAACCACAGGACTTTCCGTCATCAAATGAACATGCAAATGCGCATTTGTTCGCGCACGAATATTTTTTAACTCGTCAATACCACCGGCAATTCTGTCCACATAGAACCCGTCCATAATATCGACATGAATCATAGAAATTCCACCCGACCGGAACAAAGAATATGTTTCCGCCCGTCGCATATCAAAGCATAAACTGCTGGGCAAAATCGGAATAAATCGTTGAACTTTCTTGGGCTTACGATGGAAAATTTTCCCAAGCCAGTTCGTGCGTCGTGCCCAACGCTCATGACGCGAAATATAACGTTGACGATGCGCCGATTCCCCATTCCAAACATAATCAGACAACGCGCGCACCGTCGCATCCACAGGCAAGACATCAGTCATAACGGCAAATGCATTTTCAATAAAATCACGCAAACCTTCTATTTCTGCACCACCGCCCGACAATATAATTTTTGTTGGTCTATATTTGGTAAATGATGGCAAACACTGGTCCTTTAACTGTCCAATTATATCAACCAGTATAGGCAACACTATATCATTTACATCCCCGCGCGAAAAATCATATGCGCGATCCGCCGGGGCAAATCGATCCATTTCCTTGGGCACCAGGGATGCCACCGCACGTTTTATTCTGTCCGCAGAATCAAAGTCTATATTTAACTTGTCCGCAATGGCACGCGTAATATCCGTCCCCCCTTTTTCTATTTTCGTATGCCATACCGGACCACGGTCGGTCCAAATAGACGCACTTGTAAATTGCGCCCCAAAATCAACAAACAAAGTTGTCTGCTTTTCCATACGAAAAATTGCATTCTGAACAAATTGCGGATCAAACAAAGAATCAGGTTGAATATGTGCGCCACGCAATTTTTCAAATACAGCATCCACCCCATCACGCGAATAAGAAATAACCCCAAAAGCCGAAATCAACTGCCGGTCAACATGTCCCAGGGGCGACACCATATTCCGTGCCTGGGGCGCATCATATCGCAACGGCACAATATGCATAGGCAAGAACCCATCCACCGGTTTAATTTGCGAAATCTGATTTCTAACATCCAAAGCCGAAATTTTATGTTCCCCACCCCAAACTGTACTTTTGGCATACATTTCATAGTCTGACACACCAAAATTTCCTGTAATATATGCGCTATCAAAATGCGAACCAATTTGTTTTTCCAATTCATCTACAACGGACTTAATTGCAAAGACCGTATCATAACTGTCCATAGAAAAGAATGCCGATTTATCAATTCTTGCACTACGCACACGATGTGCAATACCACGCACACCATACGTGCCAACATCCAGACACAAAAAAGACGAATCAAATAAATTCATATCTCTTTACTTTACCAATATTCGTGTTGAATCACGCATATCTATCACGCTTATATCACGCTTCAAAATCTGATGATTATTATTCAGCGACACCAACGTTCCAATTACCTCAATGGGATTTTGTTCTGGCAACATAATGGTAATACCACCCATTGTATGTAAATTCCAACGTCTGTTTTCAACCCATTCAAGGTAATCCAGCGTTCCCACCAAATTATGTGCAGCCTTGGTAATTTCATCTATATCATCTGGCACCGCGCCACGGAACACAACATGCGCCACATCGCGTACATCTGTTGGTTTATTCACAATTGTACCATCCGCCGACAACGGGTAAAAATGTTCCCCATCTGTCCACAACGCCACCGCCGTGTACATAGACACCCGCACCACCAAATTACCATTTGGCAAACGACGCACCGCAGACTTTTTCACACCCGGCACCGCCCCCACACGCGCATTCAACGCATCTAAATCAACCGAATAAGACCGCGTTCCCGGCGCAACCGTCGCCGCCATCGCCAGCGCAGATAAATCCTTGTTATTTTTATCCGCAGTAATTGAAATATTACGCACCCGCGAAATATTACCATGCCCCATTCCCACCATAATAACCCGGGACGCAAAATAGACCGCCAAAATCACGGAAACGATAAAACATAACCAAAACCACACAGAACGCTTCATAGACATGATTATATCACAAAAAATCCCCCCATTCAAACATGGAAAACAAAAACCGGCAACGCCGGTTATTTAACTTCTACTTTTCGTCCATCACCATGCTGGGAAATGTACACACTGATTGTATTTTCTGGCAACAATTCCCGTGCAATTTCCGGCCATTCGATTAAAGTGATATCGTTTTCCATGGCGTGCGCCAAACCAATTTCTGTTAACTCGGACGCGTCTTCTATACGATATAAATCAAAATGAGAAATCCCATCATACGATTGGACAATGGTAAATGTCGGGCTGGGGACAACGGTGTCCGCCCCGCGCAAAGTTTGAATTACTGTGCGTGCAATCTCTGATTTGCCCATACCCAAATCACCATGCAACGCCACCACACATGGCGCGGTCAGTTTTTTTGCAAAATCCCGTGCCCACGCCCGCATCTCATCGACATTTTCCAAAATTTGCTCTTTGCTCTTTGCTCTTTGCTCTTTCATCTTATTCCACCAATAATAAATCATCTTCTAATTTATGAATTGTATCACGAATTTCTGCTGCGCGTTCAAATTCTAAATCCTCGGCCAATTTGTGCATCTGCTGGGTCAATTTTTTGATTTCACGTCTGATTGAATCAGCATCCATCACACCACCCGATTTATCATACACAAATCTGCGACCCTTGTCGGTCTTTTCTTGCCTATCGCCAACCTCGGCAAATATTGCCTTGGACACAGTCGTTGGTGTAATGCCGTGTTCCGTATTATATGCCATTTGTTTTTCACGTCTGCGCGCCGTTTCATCCAATGCCGCCCGCATGGAATCTGTGATTTTATCAGCATACAAAATAACGCGCCCATTTGCATTACGTGCCGCACGCCCAATTGTCTGAATAAGTGAACGCGTAGAACGCAAGAATCCTTCTTTATCTGCATCCATAATCGCCACTAATTCACATTCTGGCACATCCAAACCTTCACGCAACAAATTAATACCAACCAGAACATCAAATTTCCCCATACGCAATTCGCGCAATAATTCAATGCGTTCCAGTGTTTCAATATCGCTGTGCAGATATCGCGCCCGAACGTTATTTTCATTCAGATAATCGGTCAACTGTTCCGCCATTTTTTTTGTTAATGTCGTCACCAACACACGCCCGGATGTCTGCTTGATTTGTCCCAGCAAATCATCCACCTGATGTTCTGTGGGGCGCACTTCACACACCGGGTCCAATAATCCCGTGGGTCTTATAACCTGTTCAGACACAACACCATGCGCTTGTGCCAATTCCCATTCTGCGGGTGTGGCGGAAACAAAGATTGTTTGTGGTCGCAAATTGTCCCACTCATCAAAAGTCAATGGTCGGTTATCAATGCATGCCGGTAATCTGAACCCATACTGGGACAATGTTTCCTTGCGCGCACGGTCGCCCCGCGACATCGCACCAATTTGTGGAACCGTCACATGGCTTTCATCAATAAACAATACTGCATCTTTTGGCAAATACTCGAACAAAGTCGGTGGTGGCTGTCCGGGCAACCGTCCCGATAAATATCGCGAATAATTTTCCACCCCGCGACATGTCCCGGTACTTTCCATCATTTCTATGTCAAAGTTCACACGTTCCCGCAAACGCTGTTCTTCGATATATTTCATATTTTCGTGAAAGTATTCCAACCGTTCCCTTAGGTCTGTGCGTATTTGGGAAATTGCCTGTAAAACACTGGGCATTGGCGTTGCATAGTGTGTATTCGGATAAACAGCAATCCGTTCCAGTTTTTGTAATTTTGCCCCGGTCAGGGTATCGAATTCCCAAATCTCTTCGATTTCATCCCCCCAGAACGATAATTTCCACCCACGGTCCATTGCATGCGACGGAAATAAATCCAACGTATCCCCACGCGCGCGAAATGTACCACGTTCAAAATTTGTATCGTTGCGTTTGTATTGAATATCAACCAGCGCACGCATAACATCGCGCATAGACATAATATCGCCCGCCCTTAATACAACACGCATACCGGCATATTGTTCGGGCGACCCCATACCATAGATTGACGACACAGATGATACCACGACAACATCACGTTCTTCTAGCATGGCACGCGTTGCACTGTGGCGCATGCGGTCCAATTGTTCGTTAATTGATGCGTCCTTGTCGATATAAGTATCGGTTGTTGGCATATAAGCCTCGGGCTGATAATAATCATAGTATGACACAAAATATTCAACATGATTTCGCGGGAAGAACGATTTCATTTCCGTGTATAATTGCGCCGCCAGAATTTTATTAGGTGCCATAATCAATGCGGGTCGCCCCAGTTCCGCAATAACATTTGCCATTGTAAAAGTCTTACCCGACCCCGTCACCCCCAACAATACCTGGGATTGTTTGCCGGCATTTACACCATCAACCAATTCAGCAATCGCGGTTGGTTGGTCGCCCATGGGCTTATAAGCACTTTCAAGATAAAATTCTGCACGCTTCATTTTTTTATTCACAATATAAAGTATAATCCATTATAATGAAAATACAAGGGAACAGAGAATGGCATTAAAACCCAGATATAAACGCAGAATATTCTGGACGCTGGTGGGCATCATCGGTGTGTTTGTTTTGGCCGTTATTATTGTTCCACCTATGATAACCCTGAATAAATTTCGCCCTGCAATCGAAAAATCAATTTATGAACAAATGGCGGTGCCGGCAAAATTGGATGGCGACATTCATTTCAGTCTTATTGGTGGCGCAACAATTGTTGCACATGATGTTATTGTACCAACCGCCCGTATCGGCGCCGTGATGTTATCTATTCCATTTAGTGATTTCTTTAACCTGGAACACGCCGAATTAAAAAAAGCGGTTGTTATTTATGACGCTGATATAACAATTGACAAACTAGCCGTCGCAAATTTTAATCACACTATTGAAATTTATAACAGCAACATAGACTTTATGGGACGTAAATTTCATATTGTTCGTGCGGAATTTTCCAATGGCGAATTTAATGGAATTATACGCACGGCAAATCACAAATATGATGTTGAATTTTCTGGTGATACATTCAGCATAGAAAACAAAAACAATAACCTTGATATGACGGGACAGATATATTCCGATGGCACAATTCGTGGTCATATCTCGATTGAAACAGACGATATAAATTCTTGGTTTGGATTTGATGCCCCACGCACATCCCGTCCAATAAAACTTAGTACGAATTTTGAATGGAACGGTGGCAACAGTTATAAACTGACCAATATAAATACCGACCACATTTCCGGCAACATAGAAATTTTACCCAATGGCGAAAAAAATATTCAATTAGTGTCCGAAGATATAGATTATGATTTTTCATTTCTAAAAAATCCGGGCAAATTGATACATAAAACCAATCTGAATATTGATTTTTATGGAAACCTGAAATTTGACAAGCACAAATTTAATCACCTGCGAATTCAGGCGGTTGGTGAATCTGACAAACTACAGATTGCAAATGTTGTCATCGATGACATTGCCATAACAGGTGGCACGATTTCCGCGGATGGTGCGGATAATCTGATGATAACAATGCCCATTGATGGTGTAAATTCTATGTGCTTGTTTTCTGGGACACCACAAAAATGGAACTGCGCCGTGTTTTCGTATGGCGATATATCGGGCAATATTTCCGTTGATGGCGATACATTTGACATAGCGATTTTGTCTGATACCCCCATGCCAGAAACAAAGAAATTTTTGAATGACATCAAAAAACTTGGGTCGCGCGGACGCGTTTCTTTCCAATTTTCAGACATCGGTGGCATATATGAAATCGACGAAAAAGAAACCCGGGTTTCATATAACTTTGCCAAAAACAAAACTTTGGATTTCATGGGGGCAAATATTCCATTCTTGCCCGACTTTATGAAATCAGATCGTGGTGATTTTGCATGGCGTGGCGGAATGTTAACATTTACACCGTACAGTGGTAATTGGCAATTATCCCAATACGATAACTATTTTTATTTGACCGGCAACAGTTTCAAAGCATGGTTTCCAAACATAGATTTACAATCAATCAATGATTCAACATATACCATTTCTGGTTTTTACCAAGATGGAAAAATATCAAACCTGACATTGCGTCTGGGTGATTACGAATTTGTTGGCAGTGCATCCGATGACAGTATCACATTGCATACACCTGTTTTGTCCATTGATGCATTCATAAATCAAGCGTTTATAGATAATTATGCAGAATTGGAATTTAGAACAAATGAACCCTTGTTAATATTATTTAACATACCTGCTAAAATTGCACTGTCCGCACAGAGTTTGATTTACAACGGCAATGAATACAAGAATTTTGTATATTCGTTAAAACCAAACGCCCAAACATTTTCTATTATGGATGCAGACCGTGGAAATTTGCTTGCCACAATTGAACGCGATAAAACAAACTATGAAATATTTGTGCAACTTAATCAATTTGTAATTAACGGTTGGTTGCTGTCTGACCATATGCCATTAAACATTCGTGATACAATGATAACGGGCCAAATTGCCATGAACACCAATGGTCAGATTGCCCACGACATATATTACAATCTGCGCGGGAATCTGGATTTAACATTTGATGGTGGTGTTATATCGGGCTTTGGTTTTGATGAATTTTATGCGTCCGCAGAAAACATAACTTCATTCAACGCAGAATATGCATTGGCGCGCGCATTAACGGGTGGTGAAACAAAATTGAAACAATTGCAGATTATTGGCGACTATGAACGTGGTAATTTTATCACAACCGCACCTGCAAAAATATCTATGCGCCACACAGACGGTATTGGTGGTTTTGCAATAACTGACGGGTTTATGACGGCGGAATTTGATTTAACATTGCGCGGTACGGCACCAACACCTGCAACAATACAACTAAGTATCATGCCCGATAATACACGTGCTTATTCCCTGTCGGATATAATGCGTCAAATTGACCCGGGATTTATGCGTGCATTTGTAAAAACACACGACAAGTTTTAATTGGATTTATTTTCCATAAATTCACGACGTGAAATTACACGTCCCATTGCATCTGCATAGTATGTATATCGTCCCGCACGTACACAATGATACCCATTTGCACAAAACCGAATACCACGTTGCGCCCGCAACAGCATTGTGTTTTTTCCAATTAAATCCGCACGCGCACCCAGCAATAATTTTTCTATAAACTGTCGCACGCCGTGTGTTGCATATGGTGCATACAACACCCCACCACGTTGTTGCAGTCTGGAAAAATCATACCTTTCACAATGCATTTTCAATTTACCACTTTGGTATTGATTCAGTCCCAACAAATCACATAATTGATTTATATTTTTGTGCATATTCTCTCTCTTATTTTATGCACGAAATTATATGTGGAAAAAAATCTTTTCCAACAGGTATGAATTCCAATTTAAAAATCCCCCAGATGGGGGATTTTATTTAGTTCTTTTTGCGAACCTGAATGTGTACTTCGCGCAACTGCTTTTCTGTTACAGTTGTTGGTGCACCCATCATCAAGTCTTGTCCGCGTTGATTGGTTGGGAAAATCACAACCTGGCGCAGGTTTGGTTCATCCAACATAATTTGAACCAATCTGTCCAAACCGAACGCACAACCACCGTGTGGTGGCGCACCGTATTGGAATGCTGTGTACATACCACCGAACTTTTCCTTGACCACATCTTCGCTGTACCCGGTGATGTCAAAGCATTTTAACATAACCTCTGGGTTAAAGTTTCGCAAGCCACCACTGCAGATTTCCGCACCATTTAATACCATGTCAAATTGTGCAGCCTTGATTTCCAATGGATTTTTTGTATTCAATTCTTCCAGCGTTGCCATCGGGAACGAGAACGGATTATGCGTAAATGCAATACCCGTTGGTGATTCTTCGTCCGCTTCAAAGAATGGGAATTCTTCTATCCAACAGAATCTAAATTCTTTTGGGTCAATTAGGCCCAAATCATCGCCCAATTTATTGCGCAATTTACCGGCGGCCTTGGCTGCGGTATTTTTTTCATCACAAACAAAGAACAATGATGAATTATCACCTGCGATTTCACGCAACTTTGCGATGCGCCCCTCATCTAACTTTTTCGCAACTGGTCCCTTGGCTTCTTCGGCGAACACGATATATCCCAATCCACCCAGTCCTAATTCTTTGACTGCAAATTCGCCCAATTTATCAAACCAAGAACGTGGTTTATCGGCTGAATTTGGTGCGGGTATTGCACGCACAACGGCGCCATTTTCAATGGCATTTGCAAAAATACCAAAATCAGACCCGCGGAAAATTTCCGTCACGTCATGAATAATGATTGGATTACGCAAATCAGGTTTATCTGAACCGTATTTCAGCATCGCTTCGTCAAATGGGATGTGTGGAATTTCCGGACATATTTTTGCGCCAGGCACAAATTCGCGTATCATTTCCGGCATTAATTTATTACCGACGGCCTGAATGTCTGGCAGGTCCACAAACGACATTTCCAAATCCAACTGATAAAATTCCAGCAATCTGTCCGCACGCAAATCTTCGTCGCGGAAACATGGCGCAATCTGGAAATAGCGGTCAAACCCAGAAATCTGAATAAACTGCTTAAACTGCTGTGGTGCCTGGGGCAACGCATAGAACATCCCATGATGATTGCGACTGGGAACGATAAAGTCGCGCGCGCCCTCTGGCGATGACGCGGTCAAAATAGGTGTCTGGAATTCTGAAAAGCCCATATCCCACATTTTATCGCGCAAGAATTTCATCACGCGATTACGGAACAAAATATTTTTGTGCAGACTTTCACGTCTTAAATCGATATAGCGATATTTTAATCTTAAATCTTCGGCAACAGAATCATCGTCGCCAAATACCTGGAATGGCAAAATATCTGCGTTTGTTAAAACTTCAAAGGATTGCGCCTGAATTTCAATACCACCGGTTGGAATTTTATCATTGACGGCCGACGCATCACGCGCAACAACGGTGCCAACAACCTTAATCACGGATTCCGGGCGTACTTTTTCCAACGCCTCGTTACCACCGTCAAAAACCACCTGGGTAATACCGTAATTATCACGCAGGTCAACAAACATCAATGACCCGTGGTCGCGTTTGCGATGTACCCAACCCGATAAAACAACACTTTCGCCCACATTAGATGTGTTTAGTTCACCACATGTATGCGTTCTGTACTTTGATTTCAAAGATAACATTTTGGTCCCTTTTTTTTATTTCGGGCGCGAAAAACAAAATTTGGAATTTCGGCACCCACATTTGATTGTTAACCTTCAGGGGCGCAAGTCAATTCGGCTGCGCGGTGCCACCCTGATTTATAACTTTTTTATCTGTTGCGTCATTCCATGGTTGTCAGTCATATCATCACAACGCAAAACGGATGAATCTCACAGACAAGAGTATATCTACCTTTTTTCTCAATGGCAAGCAATTTATAAAAAAAATACAATCAAAAGAATTTCTTTTGAAATATTCTGCCATTACCTGTTTTAAGAAAATTTTCAAAATTCCGTGCTTTCTCTTCACTATCAAACGCCACATACCCATGCAGGGTCCATGGTTTAAATTTATTGGTATATATCGATTTTCCATCATTATGTTCTTTTAAGCGTCTTTTTAAATCACCTGTACAACCAACATAAAAACGTTCTGGGAAATTTATACTTCGCAAAAGATAAACATAAAACATCAAAAAGTCCGCTTTCATTCACTACGTTCATTACAGCGCGACATCCGTTTCTCTAACCCTACACCTTCGCTTGATTTTATTCAAAATCAATCTCGCTGTAGCGCAAGCGAAAGCGGATGGTGCCCTAAGCAAGAATCGGACTTGCGACTCGTCCTTACCAAGGACGTGTTTTACCACTAGACTATTAGGGCATTAACTTCCCGCCAATTATACGGATAGCAAACAAAAAAGCAAGCACAAAGTACAACATACCAACACAAATAAAAACCCGCCAAATGGCGGGATTTTTATTCAATACAACAATTCACAGCATTTTTTACCCAACTTTTCAACTTGCCCATACCACCTTTGGCTGTTTTTTCTTCTTTGGCAACAACTGGTGCTTGGGCGGCTTTGGCTGGTGCGACCTTCTTGGCGACTTTCACATCTTTCTTGTCCCCGGTCAACATCCCCATATTCAATCCCCAGAACATACAATACAATTCATACGACTGGTCAAACAGGGAATACGCTGTTTCCTTGTCCCCCGCGGCTAATGCCTTGGTCCCAACTTCGAACACGCGCATAGCGGCCGCCAACAAATGCTTTGAAATACACCACACTTCACCTTCGTACGCCGGAATAATTTTCAGCATGGCGTTTTTACGCATTTCGCGCACTTCATTAATCAAATCATAGAACTGTGTCTTGCCGGTTTTCGCACCCGAAAACATTAAATGTTCTTCGATTGAAATCAGGTTCATAATACCAATTGTCAAATCCTGGTCGCTTGACAAATCCTTTGGATTAACCTTTTTTGCCGCATCCAACTTTTCAACAAATTCCTGAACAGATTCTATTTTTTTCATTTCAACACCCCTTGCTTAAAAACACAACATCATCGCCCAACTGGCCAATGCCAATGCGACAATCGGCAACACAACCTTTTCAAACGGAAAATGCGCATGCCCACCATTTTTCGCCTTCATCCATTGATACAATTTACCAGTTCCAATAAATATCAACGCACCGCAAATCGTGCCGAATAACACCGGATCCATAACCAATCCACCACAAATCGCAACTGGATTATATTGTACAGTCCCCAGATAAACAAACCCAATCATCGCAACGGACAAAACAATAACAATCGCATCGCGTCCACGGAAATGCCAATTTTTCTTGTCCATAAATTTCAACATCCAATACCCCAGCAACGTCAACAGCGCCCCGGCCCACAGCCCAACAATACTGTCCGGCACGCCCAAACGACGCGCAATATCCAGCCCCGCCCCAACGGCAATCGTACATACCGGACACGCCGGATTTGCCATAACAGATGACGGCACCAACGCCAACAATGCCAATAACAATTTACGCATAAACATTTCCCCTTTTCGTATAATCACCTGTATTATTCTGAATATCACAAAAAAAGTCAACCTCCCATACTGGGAAATAAACACCGCCACTTTCACCGGCACACCATTTTTCTATGTAAAGTTTTTACCCCTACTCAATCATACCAAATACAAAATCCATACTTTTAATATCTAATTGAGATTTTTGATTTTTAGTGATAGACTATGAAATGAATCCATAGGGATATGGGTTCGGGGCTATCTCAAGCCCAGCGTATTCGGTGCAAAATTACTGACGGCATCGTCATCCGATGTCATTCCTGTGGTTTTGTGTCGTGATTTATCCCTGACTTGTATAAGTCGGGGAGCTGTTTGCTATACAACAGGGGCAACCCGAAAACAACAGAATCACTAATACGCTGATTTGAGAACTCCCCGACCGCCTAACATCCTATGGCGGTCTAACTTTTTATTTAATTGAGAGAGTTCGTTATGGCTATTACAAAGAATAATCGAAAAATATATTTATGGCTCTTAGCTGTATGCGTATGCATTATTGTCGGAGTAATATATTGTACAACAGGCAATCACAAAAATGATAATATAGAACGAGCTTGCTTAGATGCAAAAAATCAGGTTGTGTATATTTTTTATTCCGATGACCAAATGCTTATTAATGAGATAACCTTTCATATGAAAAATACTGGATATTTTTGTTTTGACAAAGGTGATTATCACATAAAAATGAACAAAAAAACGAAAACTGCTTTTTCTTTATATCAAGTATTAGACAAGATGAACGGTAACATGGACTTGCTGGAAATATTGAAATCTGGTAATCCGTTGGGGGCTAATTTAGCAGTACAAAGATATCCCCTAAAAAAAGATATGTATCAGGTTGATTTTTTTAGTCGATTTGGCACAAAAGAGCTTATTGTCTGTCAATATAAAACAGCAAGATACGAATGTCACACAGAACAATATTCCCCAATCAAATGGGATTGTCCTGCAACAGAACATGAAGCAGAAACGCTAAAATCCATATGCCAATACACACCTAATGAACTTTTAAAATAAGAGGAATATCATGAAAAAAAGGCTTATAATTCCTAGTTATTTAATTATTGTTATTGTCACATTAATGATTGCGTGCATTTGTTTTGTCGCACACATAACCACCCAAAAGGATAAATGGCACGAATACAAATGCTCTTCATATTATAATTCCAATACAAAAGAAATTATGTATGTGACATTCGCTTCCAAAGAAAAATCAGAAATAACCAAACACATAAAACATATGAAGAAAAACTCTGATGGAGTGTGCAAAAGACAACCTTTTAGTCAATATGGTCTAATGAAATATATTTATGACGCTTTAGAACCCGACAACACAAAGTTGATGACGATAAAGTTTTCTAGCCAAGACTCATATACTCAAATCATACAAAAAAATGATATAACAATATACTTTGGATGTATATATAAAAATGTGGCATTCTATTGCAGTGCGGCAGAAGTCATGTTTTATTCTTGTCCTGAAGATGTAAAAACCGCAGAAATATTATATAAGCAATGCGACAAACAGGATATTTATTATGTTAAATAAAGGACGACAAATGAAAATGACATTTTTTCTATCTTTGGTTACTCTACTTTTTGGCTGTTCGTATATCCAAAAACCCTACAAATGCTACCATGTCAATGAAGCCCATAGAAATTCATTAGATAGCGATTATGTTTGTATTACAAACGAAGACGCAATGTCTTTAGCTGCTACCACATACAAAATAGATGATACTTTTATCGTCCATTTAAACGATAAAAAAAATAAGGATATGTGCAAATTGGAAGAAAAGACAGAAGATTCCAATGAGTATTTTATGTGGGGAAAAAAGAGAATTGATTTGGATAAGGAAACGGTATATTCGTGCTCTTCTGGGATAATAGACACATATATACAAAAGAAAGACAAAGAAGTTGCAGAATTAGCAAAACAAAAGGAAAAAGAAGAGAAAAAGAAGGCAGAAGAACTAAATGCATTTATTAAAAAATGGGAAAAAGAAACAGGTTGTGATATTGAAAAATCTGTATTGGTATACGATGAAGTTTATCGTACCCATCAGCAAACCGATGAAGGACTGATGGTTATTGTTGACGAACAGTATCGAATGACAGCAGCTGATAACAATTGGCCTCTAACCTTTTTTGTTGTAAAAAATCGTATAGACAAACATTTTGTTGATGGTGAAAAGTGGCTAGGTGGTGTTTTTCAAGATACCGGCATTGATATGAAATATAGAAATAAAGAAGGAAGCCTCAAGCGTACTAGAAAATTCAAACGCTGTATAGACTCTGACACCATGAAGCGTTTTAAACAAATGGGCATTCAATAGTATATACGAAGAGATTACAGTATGACAAAACGAGTTGAATACATAAATAAAATACAACAAGGAATAAAAATATCTTGGCTGTGGTTTTCTATAATGTTTATCCCTATTTACTCCTTAATAATAACAAAGATGGCCGTTATTCCAAGGGAACAAACCATAGCTTTGGTGTCAAGTATTCTGTGTTTAGAATTTATTTATGCAATTATATTTGGTAGCTCTTTATTATTGATTAGTTTATTTTCTTGTGTTTCTGACACAAAACTAAAGCCAAAGAAGTTACAGAACAGTAAAACATTTCAAATACAAACCGCCCAATTGGGCGGTGTTTATTTTTGCAAATAAGTTTCATCATAAATATTGGATAGTTTCTTGCCTTGATAAGTCCAAAATCCACATGGTGCTAAATAATAGGACAAATCTTTCAAATCCTTAGTTAGCGATGACAGCGCATAAATTTGACCATTAAATTCAACCCTATTATGCGAAATTACTTTGGCTGTAATATTTTTATTCTTGGTATAGACCAATGTTGAGCCAATTGGTATCCCCATCTCAATAAAGTTTAACACAGGCCTTCTGGTTGTCTTTTGTGTTTCATGTAGTTGTTTATCCAGATATGTCATCAGGCTATTTGTTTTATATTTTTTTACTATAAATTGTGTGGTTTCTTCAATTTTTGTTTGGAATAATTTTATAAACCCTTTGGCAGAAAAATGCATTCCTGTTTTGCTAAAGTGTACTTTCACCGGAACTTCATCAGTCGTAGTACTTACAAATTCAAAAACAACCTGTTGTGTATCTTCATCATAATACAATTGTACATATTTACATGTTTCTGGAATTTTGAACGTATCTTTTGATGCTTTGTTAAAAAGAAACAAACCATTAGGCAGAATCGACACCTTTGGTTCTTTGTTTGTGTTTTTAGTTTGTACATTCGTCCATCTTGTTAAAGGCATATTGTTTTCCTTTTGTTTTATTTTGATATAGATTATCAAACACATATTCTTTCTTGTCAAGTATTTTTTATTTATATTTATTTTATATTGTTTTTATATTATTGCAAAAAAATTATAAGCAACAATACTTCATACAAGGCATATATCATGAGCTTTCTGTAAAACATAACAATTAACAGTTATTTTTTACTTGACTTTTTGTATTCTATAGGATACAATACAAAATATAAATAATTATGAAAGACAAAAAGGAAAAACATGTAATGACACGGTATATAGTTAAACAAACAGAAGAATTTGCAGAATGGCTATACGAACAACAAGATTTTAGGTTACGTTCAGCAGTATTGCGCAGACTATACCAAATTAGTGAAGGTAATTTCGGCAACCATAAATCTGTAAAAGGTGGTGTTTCAGAGCTAAAAATCAACCAGGGGCCTGGATACAGAATATATTACACAATAAGAGATCGAACAATTGTATTCCTGTTATGCGCAGGCGACAAATCAACTCAAAACAAGGATATAAAAAAAGCGCAGGAAATGGCAAAGGAGGTATAAACAAGAGGGCAACAATAAAAACAAAAAAAAGAAGGGAAAAAAATGAAAAAATTAAATATTCGCGATTTTGATATCGCTGAGTTTCTAGATAGTGAAGAAGCAATCTCCGCATATCTATCAGATGTTTTTAGTGATGGAACTGACGAAGAAATAAAACGTGCATTAAATAATGTTGCTCGCGCACGAAACATGTCAGAAATAGCTCGAAAGATGGGGGTTTCCCGTCCTTCATTATATAAATCACTAACAGAAAATACTCGTACAGAATTTAGTACAATAAGAAACTTTTTAAACGCAGTTGGAGTTCAAATGACAATCGTTCCAAGCAATCAAAACGAACAACGAACTTCTATTGCAGCATAAACACAATATCACCGCCCGATTGGGCGGTGTTTTTTTATTGCATTTATATTACTTTTGTAAAGCATCATACCCCTTTGTAAACCTTTGTCATCCTTCGCAACCTTTTGCCGCGACTTTCTGTGTATTCCTCTTTATAATTCATAGTGTAAAGCAAGCAAAAGGATTACACATGTAAACATATTTTCTATGTCCGGGATTATGTCCAGTATATGTAAAACAATCTGCGTAAAATCGCAAAATCGCATGAATTCGGGCAAATAACACGAAATAAAAAAATCCCGGAACACCGGGAAATTCTGGTAGCAGCGGAGGGATTCGGACCCCCGACCAAAGGATTATGATTCCTCTGCTCTACCACTGAGCTACGCTGCCAAACGCCACGCATTATAACACCATTTTTTTCAATTGCAAGAAAAACCACCATTCTGACTTTGTTCTTATTTACAAATATTATTTTTTTTAATAATCTGGATTGAAACGCACTTAAATTTATGATACCATACGCCCTATGAAAAAAATCTTATGTGCTTTGATAATATCATCTGTTGGGGCGACCGCCATGGCAGATACAAACCCGTTCTTTAACGGATACGACAACCAAATTGCTTTCAACGCCGGTGCCGGTGTAAATAGCGGATTTTTAATACCACCGCCATCACAATTTGTGCCATACACCATGTTTGAATTTCAATATTCTCAGCCGACAACATTTTTTCGCCTGCCGGCACGTCAGTCTATAAATATTGTAATGAACGTTGGTTATGGCGAAAAATACGGCTGGCACTGGGACGACTTTACGATTCCGATGGCTGTCATATCCGAAGACATCGCCCTGTTCCATTGTCACGACTGGTATGGATTTATGGGGCTGGGGGCCGGCATGCAATTACAACAGAACGAACGCATCGGGTCAAAACTGGTCTTTGGATTTAAACTTGGCACCGGCTATCACATATCAGACCAAATCGGTATTGAGGCATTTGTGCAACATTTTTCCAACGGCAACACCGCGCCGGAAAATAATTCATACGCGTTTTACGGGCTGGGAATAACATATAATTTCTAAAACATCCCGCACATGCGGGATTTTTTTACCACTCAATCGGCGTCGCGCCATGCTGGGCCAGATAGTGGTTTGCACGACTAAAATGTTTATTACCAAAGAAACCGCGATACGCAGATAGCGGTGACGGATGCGCACTTTTCAAAATTAAATTATTTTCAGGATTTACAAACGCGGCTTTTTTCTGGGCATAAGCCCCCCACAACATATACACAATGTTTTCGCGTTTTGCGACCGCACGAATAACCGCATCTGTAAAATCTTCCCAGCCACGTCCCGCGTGCGATGCCGCCACGTGCGCCCGCACCGTCAGTGTAGAATTCAGCAACAACACCCCTTGGTTTGCCCAGTGTGTCAAATCACCATTTGTGACAGATTTTCGCCCCAGGTCAGATTCAATTTCTTTGTAAATATTTATCAAAGACGGCGGAATTGGCGTTGGTGGCAACACTGAAAAACACAACCCATGCGCCTGACCTGGTTCATGGTACGGATCTTGTCCGATTATAACAACCTTGACTTTATCCAATGGGCATAAATTAAATGCATTAAAAATATTCTGTGGTGCTGGATAAATCGCCCTGCCCGATAAATATTCCCCGCGCACAAAATCAGTCAGCTTAACAAAATAATCCTTGTCAAATTCCGCGCCCAGGGCATCCTTCCAAGATTGTTCAATTTTCACATTCATAACTTTATCAACCTCAACCAACTTCAAAATTAATTTATATGAGGCGAGTACGCAGCACAAACCAAAGGGAGTGTACTACTCGCTACATGACCGGTGGTTTGTGCAAGTAATCGTCCATAGAAATTAATTTTACCTGACAAGATTTCCATAATACAACATCAATATACCCCCGTGGCAATCCGGTTTCACGAACCAGGTGCGCAAACATATCATCACACGCACGCTTTACATCATCCGATAAATTTCCATTATCTATGGGTAAATTTTTCCCAGCAAACGCACAACCCAAGCGCTGAATCCAGATATCATATTTTACGACATTTTCGCCCAGATTTCGTGCCAAATGGTTGGCAGTAATTTTTCCGACATGTGGCAAATTTTGCAAAAATTTTAATTTATCTTCCAATGTCCCCAGGGCATAATACCCATCACACAACGCGTCGCGTGTTTTCCAGATTTTACAAATTGCATTGATTTTATTTTTATTATTAAAGACATTTATCAATGTATCAAAATCTGCACCCACATCGCGCAACAGACACATAATTTTTTCGTGAATTTTTTTAGCCGTCTTTTGTGAAAAACCACCTGCCAAAATCACATATGCACAATGCCCTGCGAATTCATCTGAATTATAAATTTTTCGCATTTTTAGATTTTCTAAAATTTCATCAAACGATTGTGCGTCGCTATCCAACCCTTGCGCCCGCAGCGCCGCATCCAATGACAAAAACCACCTTTGCGAAAAATCCATTATATTTTATTTTACTCAGTTCATACGTTTTACTTGGTTATACGCATATAATTTGGCAGCCTTTTCCATTTCGACTTCGTTTTCTTGTTCTTTTTGTTGGGCCTGCAATTTAATCGCACTGCTTCCCCGACCAAACCCATCAACCATATTAGTATCTTTTGTATCCAGTTTGGCCAACTCTGCCTCAATCGCTTTTATTCGTGCAAACTTATGCGCGTCTTGGGACACAGAACGCAAATCCGCCCGCGTCCCAACATCTTCCTTCAGTGCGCGCAATTCATCCATCAACTTATCTTTTTTTGTTGGCACAACAAATCCTTTACTTACACATCCAAATTTGCATCCAATGCATTTTCTACGATAAAGTCACGACGTGGTTCCACAACATCACCCATCAGCATAGATACAACTTCGTCTGCCTTGGTTGCATCTTGCACCGTCACCTGGAACAAAGAACGATGATTTGGATCCATTGTTGTTTCCCACAATTGTTCGGCATTCATTTCACCCAAACCCTTGTATCGCTGAATCTTTAATCCAGTCTTTGCATATTCAAACGCAGTATTCAACAACGCCAGCGCCCCCCAAATTTTCTGAGACTTACTTTTCACACGCAACACCGTTGGATTACCAAACGTTTCAATAAGTTCTTCGCGTCCATCTAACTTATGCCACGCACGAATTTCTGGGCCGTTAATTTTCTCACGCGGCAAGAAATAAGATTCCGTCACACTGCGCAGCGTACGTGTAATTGTAATACCGTGTTCATCTGCACTAACCTTCCAGCCGCGTTCAAATTCTAATTCTTGGGCATCCAGCATACGTTGTGCCGCCGCAAATGTTTCGTCTGTTTCGTTTTCAAACACACCGTTTAACGCCAAGGCTTCGACAAATCTGATTGGGACAATATGATTTAATGGTTGCAGCACATTACGCATATTCAACACCAGTGTCAGCAAACGCTTTAAATCCGCCCCAGATACCTGAACACCATTTGATGTTTCAATCATACCGTCTGTCGCCAACTGTTCCATCAGATAATCATCCATTTCGCGTTCATTTTGCAGATAAATCTGCTGCTTGCCACGTGTCACGCCATACAATGGTGGCTTTGCAACATAGATATATCCGCGTTCAATTGCCTGTGGCATATGACGATAAAAGAACGTCATCAACAACGTCTGAATATGCTGACCATCGACGTCCGCATCGGTCATGATAATAACTTTGTGATATCTCATTTTTTCAATATCAAAATCATCTTTACCGATACCCGCGCCCATTGTTGTAATCAGCGCACCAATCGTATCAGACCCCAGCATTTTATCAAAACGCACACGTTCAACATTTAAAATTTTACCACGCAATGGCAAAATCGCCTGGGTTTTACGGTCACGTCCCTGCTTTGCAGTACCACCCGCCGAATCCCCCTCAACAATAAACAGTTCGCATTTTGCCGGGTCACGTTCTGAACATCCTGCCAATTTTCCTGGCAACCCACCCAGTTCTGGCCCCGTCTTTTTGCGGGATAATTCACGCGCTTTGCGTGCCGCCTCGCGTGCGGTCGCAGCCTCTATAATCTTATCAACAATCGTCTTGGCAATCTGTGGATTTTCATCCAAGAATTCATACAGCATTTCAGACACTGTACTTTCGACAATTGGACGAACCTCGCTTGACACCAATTTATCTTTGGTCTGAGAACCAAACTTTGGATCTGGGATTTTCACACTAATGATACTGGTCAAACCCTCGCGAAAATCTTCGCCCGACAAATTGATATCTTTTTTTGTGCCCTTTTCAGAAATATATTTATTAATTGCGCGCGTCAGACCCGCACGAAATCCCGCCAAGTGCGTTCCACCATCACGGTTTGGAATATTATTTGTAAAGCACAATGACGTTTCCGTATATGCCGTTGTCCATTGCAAAACAATTTCAATATACGTATCTTCTTGTTGTTTTATCATCTGAATTGGGTCTTTGTTCAGCAATTCTTTTGATTTATCCAAATACGTTGCAAAACCTTTTAGCCCATCAACACTGTGGAATTCGCGTTCTTTTTTTTCACCACCACGCAAATCTTCCAAAATAATCTTAACATTTGCGTTCAAATACGACTGTTCGCGCAGCCACGTTTCCAGCGTATCAAAATTAAATTCAATACCTGTAAATGTTTCCGACGATGGCAAGAAAGTCACTTCTGTCCCATGTGCATTTCCTGATTTATTTTCAGTAATTTTCAAATCACATGTTGGCACACCATCTGCAAACGCCATAAAGGCTTCTTTATCACCGCGCCAGACCTTTACTTCCAGCCACTTTGACAGCGCATTTACCACCGACACACCAACGCCGTGCAGACCGCCAGACACCTTGTACGCACCACTGCCTTCGTTATCGAATTTACCACCCGCGTGCAATTCACACATAATCAGTTCCAGCGCACTGCGCCCTGTATCATGATTTATATCAAATGGCATACCACGCCCATTATCACGGATTGTGGCAGACCCATCTGCGTTCAACGACACATAAACAGTATCCGCATACCCCGCCATCGCTTCGTCAATAGAATTATTAACAACCTCATAAATCATATGATGCAGACCCGCACCACCTTCACCAACGTCACCGATATACATCCCAGGGCGTTTTTTAACCGCTTCCAGCCCTTTCAGAACCTTAATCGAATCACCGGTATATTCATTTGTCACTGCCATTTAACATTCCTTTCTTTTTTCTGTGTAAAACATAGCAATTTCTGGTATAATTATCAAGGAAAAAGGGATAAAAACATGACCAGACCAACACAACACAATTTCAAAAAAAGCGACTTTTTAAACGCGGCCGCCCTATCAAAAAAGCTGGGTAATGTTGTTGATGCTGACACCATCTACAAGATAATGGAATCAGAATACAAAAAGCGCACAAAATTTAACATTGGGATAATGTCATACGAATTGATATACAGTGCAAAATGGAATCACCGCCCAACCGGCCGATTGGGGCGCGATTACCGTCTGCACCCACTGGGATTTGAAGTATTCAAAGAAATATTAACAACCCAATTAAATCTGGGCGACAAATTACAACCATACAAATGGGATTTTGTTGCCGCAATACCAACCCCAATCACAGGACCAGACCATGAAATTTAAATTATTATATTTTGGCGACATTTTGATTAACCCTAAAAAGCGGGCACAACACATCGCCGACATACGCATGCAATTCCATCCACAGTTAAAAAAACTGCTTGAGCACAGCCCATGGAATAACCTGACGCAATACATGACACCAAACCCAACCAAAAGCCCAATTACCACACGGCACATTGGTGGCATTGACTGGAACCCAATAATTACACCAAATCTGAAACTGATTGCAGAACTAGACATACAAATGCTGCACCCAGAAATCGTTGGTGTTCCACGTTCTGATATTGACAATCGCGTAAAAACGATAATGGACGGCCTTCGTTGCCCCCAAAACGAACACGAAATTGGTGCAAACACACCACGTGATATCGGTCCAATTTATACACTGCTGGACGACGACCATTTAATAACAAAACTGTCTGTTAATACCAGTCACTTACTAGACGCAGGCCTATTTGCAAATCACGAACAATGCACGCCTGATTCAATATTTATGATGATTGACGTAAATGTCCGTGTTGCCGAAGGCACATTGGAAAACCTGCCATTTATGGTATAAAAAATCCCCCGTTTGGGGGATTTTTTATTTTCGTCGCTTGCACAAAATCATTGCAATACCATTGGTGATTATTTTTTCTAATACACCTTCTGGAACCAACATTTTTCCATTTTCTATCTTAAATATTTGGCGACGGGTCATCCCAAACATCTTGGCATAATCTGTCACCTTTAACCGCAATGTCTTTCTGGTGCTTTTTAAGAATTGCCCAAAATATTTTGCATCAACTAAAATTACTTTCATTTTACCCCCCATTTTTGTAAAACAAAAAACCGCACAAAAGGCGGTTGGAGGTTAAAGACTATTAACAGTAATAGCGTGCTTATTCAATATATTCACAACCCTCCAACCAACAACGGTCGGAGATATCTGTTAAGAGGTCTTTACGCCCCACACCGGTCTCCCAATGCAAACGCATTATATATCAAAAAAGGAAAATATCAAACAATAAAAGATTTTCCCCACACCCCTTGCGTGGTGTAAAAATAAATTAGAATGATTTAGATACAGTTAAAAACACCGGCGTAGTGTATTAAACATACATGAGCCGGTGTTTTTGGCTGTAGATGAATTATTATAATTTATTTTTAAGATAACATTGCTGTAATCTGGTCCTGCATCTGAAACGTCCCCAGCACCACCCACGCAATTATGGCAGACACCAACAAAATCCCCAAACTGTTAAGCGCACTTGAAATCTTTTCCATTTTACGCACAGATTCATCCAAATAATCCCTGGATATTTGATTTAAGTTATCGTCAAAACCGTTCATATCTGCATAAATGGTCAAGTCCCCGATAATTTCATCATCTGGGAAACGTCGCTTTGTGTGACTAAGTGCCACACCCAAATTATCACCATTGGCAATAAAGTGCAGCGCCCTGTCCAGAATACTACGCAAATACCGATTGGCATTATCCGCCAACATACGCATTGCATCTGGGATTGTGACCCCGGCACCAACCATGGCAGACAAACTCATCAACCAACCAACAGACATTTGTATTTTATATATATTCCACGGTGGCAACTTATCAAACAGCACACGCAACCGTCCCGACCAATTTGGCAAACTAATCCAAATTATCGATATCAGCGTCGCAAACCCCACGGCAAACCAATACCAATACTTAATTGAAAAATCAGACACCCAAATCAACGATGCCGCCACACCATGCCAAACAACATCTGTGCCTGCAACATCGCGCAATGGTGGCACCAAATATAATCCCACCATAATAATAATACCAAACGTCAGCGCCAACAGAAACAGCGGATACGCAATCGCAGACGTCATCGCCCGACGAATACGTTGCGTTCCATCAACAACACGCCCAACATTTTCCAGTGCAATCACCAAATTAGATAAATTACCCGACGTCACCAACAGCGTTTCATTTTGCGGCACCCATCCACGCGTCGCCTCTGAAAAACTCATACCGCGTTCCAGATTTTTCTGCCACTGGCGCATAACAATTGCAAACGGTTCATCTGGCTTTGTCCCGTTCTTAGATTCTATCATTTCCAGACGTTCCAACGCATCAATCAACGTAAAATCATTTCGCAACAACGACGCCAATTTACGACAAATCGACATACGTTTTTCGGTATTTAACCTAAAAACCAGTTTAGCATATAATAATTCCAGTTTTTCCATACTAATACGCCCCTGGTTCATCAACATACCCGACCCAGCGTTCCATTTCATCAACACTAATCACGCCCTGCAACATCAACTGCGCCGCTGCTTCTTTCAAGGTACGTCCGTTCATATCTTCCAGCCAGTATTTTACCGCCCCATCTGTATTTCCAGACAGCGCCAATCGTAAAAATTCACTATTTGTAATAATAATTTCACCGGCCTTAATACGCCCCAATGTGCCTGTACCATGACAATGGCTGCACCCTGACCCGCGCAAGAACACCTGGCGCAATCCCAAATCACCATACGCATCTTTTACACGCGCATACGCACCACGTTCCGGATGATTTATCAACGCCTCGCGACAATGCGGACATACTTTTTTAAATAAACGCATCGACACCAAACCGCGCATCAGCGTTTCTTCTTTTAACTTAAACGCCTCTATCCCCAAATCTAATAATCGTGTCAATGCCGCCATTGCAGAATTCGCATGCAACGTCGTCCATACATTATGCCCAGACAGCGCACCACGCACCGTCAATTGCGCCGCCGCCAATGTACGAATTTCACCCACCATCAATGTATCTGGGTCACTTCGCAACGCCGCCGCCAATGCCTCGACATACTTTTCGTCACGTTGTTCTTCGGTGGTTGTATTTACCACGGGCATCTGTCGTGCACCAAAAATCTTTTGTTCAACAGGATTTTCCACCGTAATCATATTGATTTCATAATTACGTTCTTTCAGCATCAACGACATATTGCGTACCAACGTTGTTGATTTACCGGAACTGGTTGGCCCCGCCACGATTACCAATCCTGTTGGGAACGAACGCATACGCGCCAATAAGCGTTGTTCATATTCACTGAATTCTTGTTCTGTCTTGATACCTTCGGACGGGTTATCATACAACAATCGCATAACCACATATCGGCTGCCAAACGCAATCGGGTTAAATTGCATACGAACGCCCAACACACCCGTAGGTAAATACAAATCCTTGGTCCCACGCAGTGGCGTACGCCCATCCTTTTGTGCCGACTGATATTCATTCTGGGCATAGTTCGCATTTGACATATCCGATGATGCAAATGCGGCACGTACAAAAGACTCGCCCCATTGTGAATTATATTCCAATACCGGCTGCATACTGCCATCAATACGGAAATATATTGTTGTCTGGTCTGCAACTTCTATATGAACGTCAGACACTTTTTGTGCAGCCGCCTTGGCGATAATATCAACAAAATCTTTTTGCATCTGATTATCATAATCGACGCGCGAACGCCCACCGCCGCCCAGACGCATTTCATAAGATTTATAAATATTTGAAATCAAACTTAAATCAGAATAAAACGGTGTCCGCATTGCGCGCCCACGTTTTTTCAACAAATCCAAGAAAGCCAACACACGACCATCATATCTGTGTGTTCGCGAAATAATAATTTCACCACCTGAAAAATAGGCAATAATACCCTGTGTATCCTTGGGCAATTCCAAGGGCGCCCCATGCACAGTCATCAACCGATTATTGTTAGAAAACAAATAATCCAAAATATCCTTGCTTTCTGCATTCTCTAACCCCGCCGGAATTGACGGTTTAACATCATCTGGGATATTATCTAAAACATTGTTTTCTTCTGCATGGATCATTTTATTTTCCACCACTTACATTCAGATTTTGTATTGCGCCACCATCGCTAACAAACACAACGCCTTCGTCCAAAGAAATCGATTTAACTGTCAAACCATCTAACTTTTTTCCAACACTCAGACGTTTATTTTGTCCTGTTGCCAAATCCTGAACTGTCGCCTGCAATTGCGCACCCGCACCAAAAACATTTACCAGTCTATAATTATCGGCAACATTTATCACATCTTCTTCTGGTGCCCCCTCATCTGACGACGTGTTACGCGCAACGCGTGCCACCGGTTCTTCATCCACCTCTTCACTCAGCATTCTTTCGCGTTCTAATTCCAGACGCGCCGCTTCATTTTCTAATTTTGCGCGTTCCATTTCAAATTCCTGCTGTTGCTGTTCTGCCCGCCCAGACAGCGTATCTATTTCCATATGCAACTTTATTTTTTCCGCCGCCAACCTATCTAATTCCAAATCCAGTTGTGCGCGTTCTTTTTCCAATTGCATCAAAACTTTTTCTTGTTCTAAATCTGTAATCTGCTGAAACAGCGACCCAGACACATCGTAATTTTCAACCGCATCCGCAGACGTATCCTCTACTTCTTCGTATTCTACAAACTCAACATCATCTATCATTTCTTCTTCGGCACACACAGGCATCGCAAACACCGCCGCCAAGACAACAGACAAAAACCAAATTTTTTTATTACTTTGCATAGATTATCACCTCATAGTTCCATGTACGTGTCGTCGCGTCCCATGCGCATTGCGTCATATACACGCCGCCAAAATCGTCAAATATTTTCATAAATTGCTGTGGTATT
The DNA here is from genome assembly GCA_017403085.1 of Alphaproteobacteria bacterium. GTDB lineage: Bacteria > Pseudomonadota > Alphaproteobacteria > Rs-D84 > Rs-D84 > Enterousia. Next base: position 110,834 of record JAFQOQ010000009.1, on the reverse strand, counting down.
AACTTTGACGACGTCGCCAATTCCACAACATCAACATACGCAACATCCACACCATTGGTCAGTGTATCTGTCACAATCTGCACATCTATTCCCGAATCCACCCCTTGGAACCGCGTTGTCAAATCACGCACAATCGTTTCCGCATCGCGTTCATCTTGTGACGCATATACATCCAGCCCCGGCAGCGTTGCACGCACCCGCACAGTATCTTCGTTTATTTCTGTCACCGTAACACCCGGCATTAAATCAGACGCCTGGCTATAAAATTCCCCCAACGTACCAAAACTGCGTTGCATATCCGCAACAACAAATTCTTCACCACATTCTGCATACTTCTGATTCCACCCAACCACCGGCTGCATTACAAAACCAATTGCTTGATAACATAATTCTGCCCGTGCCATTGGGTCTGGCAATAATTCATACGGCATAACAATTGGTTCTGGTGGCAAAGTTTTTTCAATTTCAAATTGCGCATCCAATTCTTTATTTTTTTCTTCAATTTGACGCTTGTATTCTGCAACTAATTCCGGGTCAATTTCTGCAACCGGCGCCTGTGGCGTCATCATCTGAACAACAGGGTCACGAAAAATTGCAACCATCGCAATAACAAAGATGGCCATCAAAACCCCAGACAACATCCACGTATTCGCACGACTTATCGAATGCAACGTCGCACGCGACGCCCCGGTCAAAATATCCGCCAAATTTCGTTCTGCGGCACGTGGCATACCCCACGCCCCAGGTGCAAAGAACGCCCCCCAATCAGGAATCTCGGACAACTTAACATATTCATCACGCGCCGCCGCCTCGTCATCAAAGACAGTGTCTTGAATAATAATTCCATTACGTGCCGCAACTAAATAATAAATTTTGTCATGTTGAAACACCGCCAAGAACGATGTATATTCTGAAAACGCATCCATCACATCGGCCGCAGCAGAAATCATCCCTGCACGCGCACCATTTTTACGCGCCCCCAACCCAACCATAGACCGATAATCCGTATACAGATTTAAACGTTTATCAACGCCCCGCGCCAGGTTTCTGGCATAAAATCTGGTTGCCAACACACCAGCACCCGCCGGTTGCCAAAACAACCCTGCGGCAAATTTTTTGCGATTAATATTTATAACTTGATTGGCCAATAAATTCTCTCTCTAGATATCTTTATCAGATTATAGCACAAAAATAAAACCCAAGGCAAATGGTTAGTTTAAAACCCCGAATTAAAAAGTGCGCTATACGCGCACCTATTATTAATAACAATTACCATACGTACATGTTGTTGTTTGAACAACTGTTGCCGACACGGTTGCCGGCCCACCATCTTTGGCTGTACGAACCTCGTTCGGGTGCGGACAGTCATACACATTTGCAACCAAGACAAATGCACGTTCTGGCCCAAAAATCACCCACTCATTTGGCTTTGTACGTTGGCTGGTAATCCAATAGGCATTACCCGTACGCGCCTGATCAACAATTCTGTTTTCTAAATATCTGCGTGCATCATCTGCATCATAAACCGACACTTCTGATTCCAGTTTATACAAGAACGTACAACCAATCGGTTCTGCATCCAATTGGACTAAATATTGGCTGCCATTTTCATTTTTTATCATACCACCACATGCCGCCAACACCCCCAGCACAAGCAACGCAAACAATTTTTTCATATCTTCCTTCTTTTTTTTATTTTTCTACATCAACTATATCATAATTCGCCGCATCACTAAACAATTTTTTCAAGACCAAATTATTCATTGCATGACTGCCCTTGTATGACTCTAAATTTCCAACAACAAATCCACCACTGCAAAACATATCACCAATCGCATCTATAATTTTATGACGCACAAATTCATCTGGCCACAAGATTTTATTCAACGTCCCATCTCCTGCATCATTCAGCGCAATAACATTATTTTCATTGGCCCCACGCCCCATACCACGTTTTTTCAAATATTCCCATTCAGAATATTTACCAAACGTGCGCGCACGCGCAACTTCTTTAATAAACTTTTGCACAGACTGCTTTCCACCATCATACGAATATTCAAAACTTTGCGTTCCGATTATTTTTTCTGGATAAACCAATGTCGCCTTGACACGCAGCGCCTTTCCATCATTTGGCGACAATTTTACAAACCCATTACTTTTTCGACCCGCGATTGTATTCATAACCCATAATTTAGCACGCACAAACCACGGCAATTCCCGCAAAATCTCTGACGCCTTTGCAACAACTTCACGTCGTACGATAATTTTTTTCATTTTTCCATTCGTCACACCAGACGCTAAAAATTCTTTTAAAAATTCTGCCGCACTGCCATCTAATATAGGTGTTTCTGCACCATCTATTTCTATAACCGCATCTGTAATTCCCGCCATAAACAATGCCGCCATCAAATGTTCAACCGTCTGAACATGCGCGCCACTCATCTGCCCAATGGTGGTATTTCTTAATTTTGCCTCGCCCACATTATCATATGTCGCAGGAATTAAATCAGTCCCCACCATATCAACACGCCGCATAAAAATCCCCGGCTTTTTCGACGGTTTTACAACCAAATTAACCCGATGCCCCGAATGAATCCCCAAACCAGAAAACTTAACTTGTTTTTTCAAAGTCGTCATTTTATTTTTCCTTTTATCCAATCAAAGAATCTGTCATCAATCACCGTATCCAATTGCGCATATTTAATTTTTTCTTGCGCGTCTTCTGGCAATCGCACCCAGTCTTTTTCAGTTGTCACCAACTTTGCCTTTTTTCTTTTTGCCAGCGCAAACAACTTTTCCAAATCCTCATCTGTATATTGGTAGTGATCTGGAAACGCACGTGTTGCCACAACATTTTTCAACGCACCAAAGAACTTTTTTGGATATCCAATTCCCGCAAACGCCACCAATTTTTCCCCATCAGAATATGGTGACACAGTCTTATTTTTAGCATAGAACACCGGCACCCCAGCCGGCAACACAAATTTCTTTTTTGGTTTTGAATTACGAATAACAATTATCGCATCTGCTTTTTCTGCTGCGCTTTTTGGCTCGCGCAAGGGGCCTGCCGGCAACAAAAACCCATTTCCATACCCCAACCCTTCGTCAAAAACAATTATTGCCACATCTTTCTTTATTGTCGGATTTTGCAAACCGTCATCCATAACAATTGGCCCATTTTCATCCATCTGCTTGTTCAGCAATATAACATTACTTTTTCTATCCCCTACATGTACCGCCAACCCACTTCGCGCCAACATAGACGCCTCGTCCCCGACATTACCTGTTTTTGCGCTTTTTTTATACCCACGCATAACAACTGGCGCATCAAAATACGTCGCAATGGCACGCACAACTGGCGTCTTGCCAACCCCACCTGCAAAAATATTTCCAACACAGATTATCGGGCGTCGCGATTTAATCGCACGGATGCGTCGCACAAAAAACACCACCCGTCCCACAAAATAATAAATCCATGAAAACGGCCACAAAATAAAAGACAACGGCGTTTTATAAAGAAACCACCACGGTGTTTTCATTACTTACCTTTTTTTGCTTTTTTTTAATTGTTTGTCTTCGCGTTTTTTCTTTTTAAATTCAGACGCAGTCAAATCCTGTTCAACCATCGGATGCCCAAATTCCGCATCCATATCATGAACCTGTTGCACCATAACATCTTCCAGATTTTTGCGAATTTGTTCAAATTCTTCGGCCGAACACTTTTTAGGCACAAATACCGGCTCTCCCACACGCACCGTCAGTTTATTAAACGGTAGCGCCAACAAATACCTATCCCAACGTTCTTGAAACCAGGCCCGTTTTGCAGAAAAACAAACAGGAATAATTGGTGCGCCTGACATTTTTGCAAAATACAGCGCCCCGTCCTGCACACGCAACGATGGTCCGCCTGGCCCATCTGGTGACATACAAATACCAAAATCGCCTTTATTTAAAACCCTTAGCCCTTCGCGCAACACAGACACCCCGCCCTTGTGCGACGAACCATAAATTGCACGCAACCCAAACAACCGTTGTAATTTTGCCATCATGCGCCCATCTTTATGACGACTGGCCACGGCATATGCCTGCATCCCCCCCAGACAAATAATCGGACTTAACATCAAACTGCGCCCATGCCAAAACACAAAAATTGCTGGCTTTTTACGATATTTATAAAACACATCTATATTTGAAATACGCTTAATTGACGTAAAATAAGAAAACCAGATTGGTATTGCCATTATCACCACAACAATCCACTGAAAAATCCCCAGGCCCAAAATCGGCTGCCAAAAGCCCTTCCATGCCTTTCTAAAAGTTTTATTTTGAAACACAATCTACCCTTATTTAACTTACTGACAAATCTTAGCAATAAAAAAAACAGAATTCAAGAAAGACTAGGAAACGCATCAAAAAACCACAAAATGTATTTTTTATTTGACTATTATCATATTTAGTATATAATACCAGAACCTTATCGCGGGGTAGAGCAGTCCGGTAGCTCGTCAGGCTCATAACCTGAAGGTCAGTGGTTCAAATCCATTCCCCGCAACCAGATTTAATAAAAAATACCCCACACGGGGTATTTTTTGTTTAACATGTGTTGTGGTTTATTGGTTTGTACCATGCAACGTAGTTGCTGGTTCAAAATTTGTATATAAGAACGAACCTTGCGAAGTTCGCATAACTACAAATTTGCGCATAGCCGACACAATCGTGTCGTGCGAGCGAACTCCATTCCCCGCAACCAGATTAAATAAAAATGCGCCATAAAACGGCGCATTTTTTATTTCAAATACCAATCAACCGTTTTTAAAATACCGGTATCAAAGTTCTCATCTGCGCGCCATCCCAATTCTGATTCCAGTTTCGTCGCATCAATTGCGTATCTAAAATCATGACCGGCACGATCGGCAACAAATGTAATTAAATCTTCATATTTTTTACCATCTTGACGCGGACGACGTTCGTCTAATATTGCACAAATTGTTTTCACAATTGTGATATTGTTTCGTTCGTTTCGCCCACCGATGTTATATGTTTCCCCAGATTTCCCTTTATGAAAAATCAAATCAATTGCCTTGCAATGGTCCAGCACATACAACCAATCACGCACATTTTCACCCTTGCCATATATTGGCAATGGCTGCAACGCCAACGCCTTGCTAATAATATGCGGAATCAGTTTTTCATTATGCTGTTTTGGGCCATAATTATTAGAACAATTTGACGTTGTCACATTCATACCAAACGTGTGATGATATGCCCGCACCAAGAAATCAGATGACGCCTTGGACGCAGAATATGGGCTATTTGGTGCATATGGTGTATCTTCACGAAACATACCCGTTTCCCCCAGCGCACCATAAACTTCATCTGTTGAAATATGATGGAAACGTGCATCTTCATACCCCTGTTTTACTTTACCAGGCCCATCCATCCAGTGTTTCCGCGCTGCATCCAACAGATTAAATGTTCCAACAATATTTGTATTGATAAATGCCCGTGGTCCCTTGATAGAATTATCCACATGACTTTCTGCCGCAAAATGAATTACCCCACGTACATCGTTTTCCACAAATATTTTTTCGATTAAATCTGCGTCACAAATATCACCCTGAATAAATGTATAATTTTCCATACCTTCGCATTCACTCAGGTTTTCTAAATTTCCCGCATACGTCAATTTATCCAGATTGATAATCTTATATTCCGGATACTTTTCACAAAAATAAGGAACAAAATTAGACCCAATAAAACCTGCCCCACCTGTGATTAAAATTGTTTTATGCATTTTTTCAGTCCTTTTTTCCAATGTTCGATTTCAATACCAAAGACATTTTTTATTTTATCTTTATCCAGCACACTATAAAACGGTCTTGCGGCCCGCGTTGGATATTGATGCGATTTAATCGGATTAACCGCGCACGACAATCCCGACATATCCATAATTTCACACGCAAAATCATACCAAGAACACACACCTTCATTTGTAAAATGGTATATCCCCGACGTTTCTTTGGATAACTGTGGAATAATCTTTACAATCGCAGACGCTAAATCACCTGCAAATGTTGGTGTTCCAATTTGGTCTGCAACCACATTAACAGATTCTTTTTCTGCACCCAATCTGCGCATAGTTTTTACAAAATTATTCCCATGCGCGCTATACAGCCATGCCGTACGAATAACAACCGCAATCTGCGCGTTTTCTAAGGCCGCCAATTCCCCTGCCCGCTTTGTTTTTCCATACACCGACACTGGATTTGTTTCTGCATCGGGACTATATGGCTTGTGTCCAGTACCATCAAAAACATAGTCTGTTGATATATGAATTATCTTTGCGCCGCTTTTTGCCAAATTACGCACACCATCAACATTTATTTTTGTTGCCAAATCAACATCGTCTTCTGCCTTATCCACGGCGGTATATGCGGCACAATTTATAATAACATCAACATTATTATCACGCACAAATTTATTAACTGCATTGGCATCTGTTATATCCAGCATATCAACATCTGCGCAAATTGCATCCGGCAACAACTTTGCCAGTTCTGTACCCAATTGCCCATTACAACCCGTTATCAGGAACATCTTTTAACCCCTTGGCTATTCTATCCTTATCAGACGTAATAATTTTATCAACTGGCACCTTCCAATCAATACCAATATCCGGATCGTCAAATCGAATACCGAATTCTGCATCCTTACAGTATAAATTATCACATTTATACGCAAAGACGGCCTGGTCACTTAGCACAGAAAACCCATGTAAAAAACCACGTGGAATAAATAATTGTCTTTTATTTTCATCACTCAGTTCCACTGCCACATATTTACCAAATGTCGGTGAATTTTTTCTGATATCAACTGCGACATCCAACACGCGCCCCGCCAGCACCCGAACCAATTTCGCCTGTGCATGTTCGCCCAATTGACAATGCAATCCGCGCACCACACCATACGAAGACTTTGATTGATTATCTTGCACAAACCTATTAGTGATTCCATTTTTCACAAATTCATCTTCGTTATAACTTTCGAAAAAGTACCCACGCGCATCTTCAAAAACACGCGGTTCAACGATAACCACACCTTCGATTTCTGTTTTAATAAAGTTCATGTTTTTCCTCGTATATTTTTTGCAGATAATCTTTATATTTTCCCGCCTTTAATTCGTTAATCAGTCCCAGCATCTGTTCATCATCAATAAAACCTTGATTATACGCAATTTCTTCTATGCATGCAATTTTCAGTCCCTGACGCTGTTCTATAATCTGAACAAATTGCCCAGATTCCATTAAACTGTCTGGTGTTCCCGCATCCAGCCACGCATTTCCCCGTCGCATTGGCACCACAGACATCCTGTTTTCACGTAAATATTCATTATTTAAATCTGTTATTTCCAATTCACCACGCGCAGACGGTTTTAAATTACGCGCCTTTTCAACCACATCTGCCGGATAGAAATACAGTCCCACCGACGCATAATTTGATTTAGGCTGTTTTGGTTTTTCTTCAATTGATATTGCCTTGTAATTTTTATCAAATTCAACAACACCGAACCGTTCAGGATCAGAAACATGATATGCAAATATTGTTGCAGATTTTCCGATATTTTTTTCAACTTCTGCCTTAAACGCCGGCAATTGTCCGCCCATATAGAAAATATTATCACCCAAAATCAGACAAACATCATCACCATTTATAAAATCTGCCCCAATTGTAAATGCCTGCGCAATACCTTTTGGTTCTGGCTGTACTGCATATTGTATATTTAGTCCTAATTTCTTGCCATCACCAAACAATTTTTCAATATTAGGTGTATCTTGTGGGGTTGATATTATCAAAATATCACTGATACCAAAATGCATCAGCGTAGATAATGGATAATAAATCATCGGTTTATCATAAACCGGCAACAATTGTTTTGATGTAATCTTGGTCAATGGATACAAACGCGTCCCACTGCCACCTGCCAGAACAATACCTTTCATATCAAATCCTTTTAGATATATTTGATACTAGCCCAAAACTCTTAAAAAAATCAATATATAAATGGCACAGGAATTTATTCAAAACACACGCTTAGTTGGCGTCCATCTTCTTGCTTGTCGATATCCTTGTTTCTAATTTCTTCTGCGGCTTTTATTTTTTGCTTAACCAGAATTAAATCAGGATGCGACTGTAATTCATCGTTTAACATATCTACCGCCCTGTCAAAATCATCTTTTTCTTTAACAAAAACCGGCATCACAGAATCTGCGGCTGAAAATATAGACTGTTGCAAATCCGCCTTAAAATCATCTATTACAGATAAATATGTATTGATATGCTTTTGCTCATGCGCCAACACGGCGTTATACGCACATGAATTCGGCACATGTCGCATATCAATTTTCACCAAAAAATTATCATATCCAACAGTTGCATTTACTGTTTTTAGTCCAACACAAAACCCATCTTCAACCGGTGTAATATCTGCGATAATATCGTAATTATCAACCATTGTTGCCACAACATTACCATGCCACAGATTCATTGGCTGATTTGGTTGCACCACCTGCTTTTCCCAATTTGGCACATCAATAAACACACGTGGTTTTAATTTATACGCAATACAATCATCGGCAAGCGCCGCCCCACCCATACACAAAAACAAAACCAGAAATCCCCTTTTTAACATTTTTTCCTTCTGTTTTGTTTATTAGTCTGCGGCACCCTGCTTTTTCAAATATTCATCGACAAAATTATTACCATACATTTTATACAATTCTTCTGCCAACAACACAGACGACCGCCCTGATTCAAACAAGCGCAACATGTTTCCCAATCCGCCCAATTCAGTATTTAAAATCACAGATTCACCCGTCACAGGCCGCGATAACAATAACGCCCGCTTCAGGTTTGGATACGCGCGCCCTTGAATAAATGCCATTTCCAACGGATTTAAATTCCAGTGCGAATAATCTGCCAAATCGGCCCCAGGATTTCTAAAGAACAATACTGTTTGCGCCTGACCGCGCACAACATCACCAATCCCCAGTTTATCCAGCACATTTGCACGCTGGAACGCCGCCATATATGCCTGACGATTTTTTCTTCCTTCTTGTAATCCTGCAATAAAACTATCGCGGAACATTTTGTTTTCCAACATTGGTGCGGTTTCGTCAATCATAATCAAAGACGGATTTCCCCCAGACACAGTAATATTGTTAATTCTGTGCAATATATAAGAAATCACCGCCGGTGCCAACGTTTCATCTTGCAGAATATCTGTAAAATCGAACGTAGTCAGTCTTGAATACAAATCCAATGTATCACTTTCTTCGTTAAACATGTCGCCATATTGCAACGGATCAATCCACTTTTTCAACGCAGGCCGCATATTTCCGGACGACGAAAAACAACTTTCCCACAGGTTTTTCAATAACTTATCTTTATCAGACAAATAATCAAAATTAACCGATACCGCACGCGCAATTTCATCCGCAGACGCCGCATCATTTTGCCCAGAAATAATTGCAAACCACCGACGCAAGAACGCACGATTTGCCGCCGTATCTGGCATTTTTAACGGATTTAATCTGGTATTAAATGATTCTGCCATTGGGTCTGCATTTTTTTCTTTACCTTGCATCGTCACATATTTACCACCAACGGCCAGTGTAAATATTTCCGCCCCTTTATTTCTATCAAAAAAGAACGCTTTTAATTTTGGGTGACGCAAACTTTGCGCAATCAAGAACGAGAACAACGTTGTTTTACCACCACCCGTTGGCCCAATTGTCAATGTATGTGCCACCGCGGCCGGCTTATCCGACACATGGAATTGGAATTGATACGGTGTTCCTTGGGCTGTTGGGAATACAACCAATGGCCCTGGGCCCCAATCAGAATTTGTAACCCCACGCGGCTGACTGGACATCGGAATAGATATCGCCGCCGTACGTGACAGCAATTTAAAACTTCGTGGAAAAACATCAAACCCCGGGATTTGTGCAAACCAAGACACTTGCGATGCAAATGTTTCAACAATTGGCGAAATACCAAACGACGCAGAAATCTTTTTAAATTCCGCGATACTTTTTTCCAAATCATCTGGCGTTGCACCAAACAGCACAAACAGCGGATAATAATTTACCAGGCTTTGATTTCCTGACACATTTTCATCCATTGCACTTTGCGCGGACGAAATTTGTTCTTCGGTTGAATCAGAATTTTCTTCTGCGGTACTACGTTTTTGCCGAATTACATTTTGAACATCTGCGGCCCCCATAATACGGAACCCATTCATACAAATCATTTCTGTCTGAATAGTCGATATTGTATCAAAAAATTCTTCATCCAGATAATCCGGCGACATTTTAAACGACAACATTGCCGCAAAAGATTGCGCCCCGCCACTTAAGTACCTAACCAAGCCATTATCCAAGAATTCAACATCATCAACAGTCACTAAACTTGCAATATTATTATCTGCTTTTTTTGGTTCTGGTTTTGAAATTGGTGACAAAATCCGGCCAAAGAATCGCGCCATATTATCCGCGCTATTATTTTTCAAAACCTTTGGCTTATATGCCGCCAATATAGATTCTATATAATTTGAATACTGATTTAATTTCGCCCGTGTATCGTTACCCGCAACAGACAAAACGATATAATAGTTATTCAAGAAAATCTTTAACCCCTGACCGCGCCATTTATTATAAATACGCTGTAATACCGGCTGATCGAATTCATAATTTGTATTTTCATCTGCCGCATCACGTGTCATATAGAACCGCAAAACAACATTTGGGTCACGAATTTGATTAAACAATTGCGCCCGCAAATCCAAGAATTTTTCTTTTGTTTTTTCATCCTGCATACTGGTTTGCACCCCAGACACACGGAACACGCGAATTAAACTGCCATCTGTCAATTGCATAGAATCATCATTAAACACCGTACCAAACGGCAAATAACTGGCATATTTTGCATAACCAAAACGCGGAAAAACACGTTTAACCAATGTTGGAATATAAATCAACAGCACAATAAAAACAAACAGCACTGCCATTGCCAAAATAAACAATGTCAGCTGAAAACCGCTGCCTGCGAAATAATCAAAAAATCCGTCAATCATATCTACGCCGCCAATTTCCTTGGTATTTTTTTCTTAAACAATTGTATTTTTGCAGTGACAATTTGTCCTAATTGTGGTTCTCGTTTTGCAAAGATAGCCATTATTGAATGTACTGCGATTACAGAAATCAGAAAATACAATGGTTCGATTGGTGATTCTGCGCCCCAAATCACCAATCCGATTACAAACAGAATAACAAAACCGACAAACTGCACGGCAAAATTTATTACGGCCAACGTATATGGCACATATAAAATATGCGCAGGATTTGCCAATGCTTTTAATACTTGCTGTTTCATTATTCTCCCCTGGGTATATGAATTATAACAATTTCAACAATTTTCAACAAGCACAAAAAGCAATCGGCCTTTTTTGTTAAAAGTGTTAAAAACACCGGTATTTTTCAACTGTTAATTTAACCGGTCTAATTTTCAACAAACCGTCAAAAAAGCCGGAAAATCCCGGCATTTTATTGTTGAAAATTTGTTTATAAAAAACTAAAAAACTATTTTCAACAATTTCAACAGGGCCTACAAAAACAACAATAATTAATATTATTATTTGATTTTTCAAAAAATATGTTTATAATCGCCATGTAAAAAGGATTTTGATATGAAATTTTTAAGTTCCTTAAAGGCTTGGAAGAAACGCGGTAATGTAAAACAAATCCGTCGTGGAAAGCAAGTTATCTTAATTGACCCTTCGAACCCAAAGTTCAAAGCAAAACAGGGCTTTAAGAAGAAATAAAAAATCCGCCAATCGGCGGTTTTTTTTATTCATTTTCCTTATATGAACATGTTGATTTAAATCGACTGGTTTTTGTCCCAGACGCATCCGTTTCTGTCCATGTTTGGTTTGTTGTCACATAGCAATCTGTAATATCCATACTGCCTGCGGCAGATGTTGGTGTTGTGCCATCCTTGTGATTTGGACACTGGGAACAACCACTGCATACCATATTGTTTATAAGCGGATTCTGGGTACAACGTATTGTGCTTGTGAGGGTTGCTCCACCTGATGACATGCAAATTATATTACATATTGAAATTTTATTCACTCATAAAGGCTTCCTTCATGGCTAAATCAACCTCGGCCCCGGATAAACCCGCGCCACGCAGGTATTGAATTTGAAAATCTGACGGGCGATATATTGCCGCGCTATGTTCCGCAGACAATGGTTCTGCACTTATTCTTTGTTCTGGCTTAAATATAATTTTGGCGCCTTCGTCGGCCATCGCAACAAATCCAACATCAGACGCGCACCCCGGGCAATTTGTATCAATTATTGCCACCCCAGATAATTCCGATACCGATTTTTTTCCGGCTAAAAGTTTATTTTTTATCAAAATAGCCGTATTTTTACACATATGATGCGCCACACAATTATATTTTAATTCAGAATTGTTTTCTAAAAATACCGTTCCACGAATTTCTGAATTTTTCCCGGTGTTTTTAATAAAAATGTTCAAAAAAGCCGGCTTTTTATTTTTTACATTTACACTCAACACCACCTGTTGATCCTGGCATGTAATATTTACACTCAGATTATTTTCACCTGAAATTTCACCAACATATATAATATGAACAGGTAAATCGTATTTTTTATCTATTGGCTTGTTTTCCAATGTTGATAAATCAGGACAATACACACCATCGCGATAAACAATAGTTTCCGCGCGCATGGTTTTTATGTTGAATTCATTCCACATGTATGACATATTGTGACCATTATAAAGGATTTAATTATGGGATTCAATTGTGGAATTGTAGGCCTGCCAAACGTTGGTAAATCTACATTATTTAACGCCTTGACACAAAGTGCCGCCGCCGATGCGCAAAATTATCCATTTTGCACAATCGAACCAAACACGGGCCGTGTTGTTGTACCTGATGCGACATTGCATGCGTTGGCGCGTGTTGCAGGTTCTCAAAAAATCATACCGACCCAACTTGAAATTGTTGATATCGCGGGCCTGGTCAAGGGCGCGTCTGCGGGCGAAGGTCTTGGGAATAAATTCTTGGGCAATATTTTATCAACAGACGCAATAATTCATGTTGTTCGTTGTTTTGAAAACGATGATATTGTGCATGTTAATGGTCGTATTGACCCGTTGGCCGACATTGAAACAATCGAAACAGAATTGATGCTGGCTGATCTTGAAAGCATTGATAAACAGATTAAAAATCTGGAAAAAAAGGCACGTGGTCTGGATAAAGATGCAATTAAATTATTGGCTGACGCAAACGCGATAAAGGCAAATCTGGAAAAATTTATACCGGCCCGTATGGCGGAAATTGATTCAACACCATTTAATTTGCTGACAACCAAACCTGTAATTTATGTATGCAACGTCGAAGAATCTGCGGCCGCCACCGGGAATAAATATTCTGATATGGTAAAACAAAAATTTGGTGATGTTGCAGATGTTTTGGTCATTTCATCAAAGATAGAAATGGAAATATCCCAGATTATTGACCCAGACGAAAGGAAAATGTTCTTAGATGACCTGGGGTTATCTGAATCTGGTCTGGACCAGGTTATCAAGACAGGATACAAAACACTTGGCCTGCAAACATATTACACAATTGGCCCAAAAGAAGCGCATGCATGGACAATCACTGTCGGCATGACTGCCCCCCAGGCGGCTGGTAAAATCCATACAGATTTTGAAAAAGGTTTTATCCGTGCCGAAGTAATATCACCATCTGACTTTATTTCATTGGGCGGCGAAGTTGCGGTTAAAGAGGCTGGCAAAATGCGTCTGGTCGGCCGTGATTATATCATGCAACCTGGTGACATTTGTCATTTCTTGTTTAATAACTAGAAAATAAAAATGTTAAAAAATACCGGCATTTTTGATAAAAATATTCAAAAAAGCCGGTGTTTTATTTTTGTGTTTCTTCGATGATGTATTTGTCGTATAACAAATTAAACAGTTCGCGTTTTATCTGTTCTATTGTTTTTATTTTTCCGCGTTGGTTTCTGTATGGTACTTTCACACGGTCGCTGGCGCAGTCAAAATAAGAATACCCATTATTATCAAATGTTATTGCGTGTGTATCGCCCGCGTTTGAAAAAGATTTTAAAATCGTATTTTGTTTTGTCCAAATACCATTATCGCGTGCGCGACCACGATTATCAATACCAGAATATGGTTCAATAACAATGTACTTTTCTTTGCCGCTGAATAAATTTGCCCCAATTTTAGCAAATTCATTTGTTGGTCTGCGTTCCATATCTAGCATAATATTATATTTATCTGCCAGGCTCATAAAAGTATCAGTCACAAATTGCGCATCATCAAAGAACAAATGTACGCTTGCCTTGTCTGATATTCTATCGTTTTCATAATACCATCGTAAGAATTCCACGGTTGTTTTTAATGATTGTGGGTGAAATCTGTCCAGTGACAGATGATACGAAAAATACGCATGTGGATTTTTTGCAAAGAATTCGGTTTGGTCGTTAAAAATCCTGTCGGCTGCATCTGTCAGTACCCATCCTGCATTTGTCTTTAATTCAATTGCAAATCCGGCCTTGTGTAATACCTTCATTATCTGTGGAATATAATATGGCACGTGTTTATATGTCATCATTGGTTCGCCACCACTAACCACAGCAACTGGCATTTTGTTTTTTACATATTTAAATTGTTCTGTGATTGCGCGAATATCTGCCATTGGGATAAATGTTGGTGCCTCGTTCGGGGAACTGCGTTCGCAACAATGTGCGCAACAATAATTGCACAAATTAGTAATCTTAAAAAAAGGCGACCATGTAAAATTGTTATCCAACCAATAACAAAATTCATCGCGTGTTAATAATCTTTTCATAATATTTATTATTAGCACAAAAATATTTTATGTCAATAACTTAATAAACCGAATCAATTTGTTAAAAATACCGGCCTTTTTGATAAAAATGTTCAAAAAAGCCGGTGTTTTATTTTTTTACATTGAAATTAGTGTGTCTAATTTTTGCTGATATTTTTTTATATCTTCATCAATTTGTGAAATCTGATTACGAACACCTTCGTCACCGGACAATAATTGTGTCATCAAATTTTGTTTTTGTGTATTCAGTTTTTCTAAATGACGTTGAATTTTTAATGAAACTATATATTTTTCAGCCGCAGTCAGATCTAAATTTAAATCTGCGGCATTTCCATCAAAATCGATGTTCAATGTCCCTAAAAAATCCATATATCGTTCGCCCAATTCTGGGAACGTATTTACAATATAAACCAACGTATTTTTTGTAATTGTATCAATATCAGGCAATTTTATCTGTACGGCGGAATCCGTGCGTTTCCACTTGTGCCACGAATTAAATTTACGTGCGTTATATTCTTTTTCTATTTCAGATTTAAAATCAGGATCTGTGATTTTATCAATTTCTTTTTTCAAGAATTTTTCTGCCTGGCTGCGTCCGCCCGGGGTTGAAACAACAAAACTTGCATTTGTTAAATTCCATAAAAAATCAACCAGTGGCACCGCATCGTCTATAATCTTGCGCATGGCGTCTTGTCCCTGGGATTTTAAAATTTCATCAGGGTCCTTGCCACCTGTCACAAATGCAAATTTTATATCAGATGTATCACGTGCAAACGGCATAATAATACTGCATGCGCGCGCAGCGGCCTTTTGTCCCGCATTATCACCATCAAAACAAAACGTTATATTACGATTAGATTTACACAGCAAACTAATATGATCTTCGGTTAATGCCGTCCCCAATGGCGCAACGGTTTCTGGAAATCCACCGCATTGCATTTTTATTGCGTCGATTTGTCCTTCGACAACAATTGTTCTGTTTGCGCGATGTATTGCGTCACGTGCAAAATTAAATCCAAATACGGTTCTGCGTTTATGAAATATATCTGTATCTGTTGTGTTTATATATTTAGGTTCGCTGCCATCTAATGAACGCCCAGAAAACGCAACAACATTACCTTTGGGATTAAATATAGGAAACATTAACTTATCGCGAAAAAAGTCATACATACCATATTCGCCGCGCCGACATAAACCAGCCTCAATTAAATGTTTAGAATCTGCATATTTATTTGCAATAATATTATTTCGTGGCGCATATCCGATACGATATTTTTTTATCATATCGTCTGTAAAACCGCGTTGTTTTATATATTCTAATGCATGCGCGCCATCTGGCGTAAAAAGTTTTTCGACATATGTCTGTGCGGCCTTTTCGCATATATCAAACAGTGATTCTTCGCGTTGCACAACGCGTGGATCGCGTGGTTTATAGTCCGGCATTTTTACACCGGCTTGGTTGGCTAATTCTTGGATTGCGGCCCGAAAATCCATATTATTTACTTTCATTGTAAAAGAAATAATATCGCCATGTTCGCCACACCCAAAACAATGATAGAATCCTTTTTCTTCATTAACAGAAAAACTGGGTGTTTTTTCATTATGAAACGGACAGCAGCCCCAATAATTTTGACCCTTTTTTACCAACGGCACACGTCGCCCTACTACATCAACAATTGATAATCTGGCGCGCAGTTCATCGGTAAAATTGCGGTTAAGGGTTGCCATTACTTTTTCTTTGCCTTGTCGTTAATCAGTTTTATCGCAGTATCTAAATCCGGCATATCCTTGACAGAAACATTAACGCGATTAGATGAAATATACGCGCCATATCGTCCTGTTGGGTAATAGAAAATCATTTTCTTGGTTTCTGGATTTTCGCCAATTTTAATTGGTTCTGCTTTTTTCTTGGCGCCGGCCAGTAATTCACGTGCCGCATCCAAAGTTATGGTTTCGTGTGTATATTGCTTGGCGGCGACGTTTTTTGCACCATCTGTTACATATGGTCCAAATTTACCAACGCGAAATTCAATCCCGTCCCCCAATTCTATTGCGTCTGATTTTGTCTGTACGGCGGATTCTGTGGTCTGTGTCGTTTTATCTGTTTTGCTAAGTTGTTTTGTATATTTGCATGTTGGGTATTTTTCACAACCAATAAAAGGTCCGAATTTTGATAATTTTATCCCCAGTTTTCCACCACATTCCGGACATGTATCATTACCATCTGCAAATAAATGATTATGCATAAACGTGTTTATTTCATCAATAATATCGCTGGTTTTTACACCGCGTGCGCCATCAATCATTGCATCTGTTGGTTGCCAGAAGTTTTTCAATGCGCAAATCTTATCTTGTTTTCCATTTGAAACATCGTCCAACGTATCTTCTGTTTTTGCGGTAAAATTAACATCGACCAAATCTGTAAAATATTTATTCAGATACGATGCAATAACCCATCCGCCTGATGTTGGGTGGAAACGTCTTTGTTTATCTTGTTCTACGTAATTTCTATCGACAATCGTACTCATAATTGTTGCATACGTAGAAGGTCGTCCAATACCCAGTTCTTCTAATTTTTTTACCAAAGACGCTTCGGTATATCTTGGTGGCGCCTGTGTAAAATGTTGTTCTGGAACCAGTTCTGTAATCTTTATCTCGTCCCCAATATTTAGTACGGGCAACTTAGATTCACGTTTATCTTCTTCGTCGTCTTTATCTTCGGTATAAACTTTTGTAAATCCATCAAATGTACGCGTTGAACCAACTGCGTGGAAAACAGCGACATGGTTTTCCGTTTCAATATCTGCGGCAACTGAATCAAATTCTGCATTACGCATCTGGCATGCAATTGTGCGTTTCCAAATCAGGTCATATAATTTTGCCTCGTCCCCGGTTAAACCAGTGGCTGGTGCGTCAAAATGTGTTGGTCGGATTGCTTCGTGTGCTTCCTGGGCGTTCTTAGATTTTGTTGCATATACATTTGGTGATTTTGGGACAAAATTTTCACCATATTCGCGTGCAATAAATGCGCGAATTTCATTTACTGCATCCGCGTTCAGGTTTGTTGCGTCTGTACGCATATATGTAATCAACCCCTGTTCGTACAGGTGTTGTGCCGCACTCATTGTTCGTTTTGATGCAAAGTATAATTTTCGCGCTGCCTCTTGTTGCAGTGTTGATGTTGTAAATGGTGCCGCCGGCTTGCGCATAGTTTTCTTTTTTTCGACATTTATAACGTTTGCGCGAATTTCAGGATTACCGATTTTGCCCAGTATATTATCAATCTGGTCTTTATTTTCGATGGTCATCTTTTCGATTTTTTTACCATCAAATCGTGCCAGCATTGATTTAAAATCTGCATCTTGTGCGCGACATACTGATTCTAGCGACCAGTATTCCACAGGTTTAAATTCTTCGATTTCTTTTTCTCTATCTACCACTAATTTCACGGCAACAGATTGCACGCGTCCCGCAGATTTTCCCAGATTTCTGCGCCATAACAATGGTGAAACACCAAACCCAATCAGATAATCCAGTGCGCGTCGAACCAAATATGCATCAACTAAATTAGTATCTATTTCACGTGGTTCTTTGATTGCGGCCAGTACGGCTTTTTTTGTAATTTCGTGGAATGCAACGCGATAAACTTTTTTATCTTTTAACAGTTTTTTACTTTTTAAAATATCCAGCAAATGCCATGCAATCGCCTCTCCCTCACGGTCAGGGTCGCTTGCCAGATAAACCGCATCTGCCTTTTTTAATTCATCTGTAATCAGTTTTATTTGTTTTTCTTTGCCTGGCATAATTTGCCACCGCATTGCAAAGTTATTATTTGTATCAACACTGCCGTTTTCCGGAACCAAATCGCGCACATGACCAACTGACGCAATAACGCGCCACCCTGCCCCCAGGTATTTTTCAATTGTTTTTGCTTTTGACGGAGATTCTACAATCAGTAAATTCATATCCTTAACTTCCTTTGGCAGATAATTGTTGGTCTTTGTGAATATGTGCATTTTGGCACAGCCCGAAACCGAACATCAGTGATAACAGGCTGCTGCCACCAAAAGACATCAAGGGCAACGGTACCCCAACTGTCGGCAGCATTCCCAAAACCATAGAAATATTTATAAAGTAATAAACAAAAAAGTTCAACATAAAACCAAAACAAATTAATTGTCCAAATCGATTTCTGCACATTTTTGCGCACCAAAACAGCACAATTACAATCCAACTGTATATAAATAATAACGCAAACGCCCCGACGAAACCGAATTCTTCACCCAGCATAGTAAAAATAAAATCAGTTTGTTTTTCTGGCAAGAAAGATTGTTGTGATTGTGACCCTTTCATATATCCTTTGCCCAGCATTCCACCACTGCCGAACGCGATTTTTGCTTGGTTAATTTGATATCCTGCGCCCTGGACGTCGCTATCTGGGTTTAAAAATGTTATAATACGCCCACGTTGGTAATCGTGCAAACCACCATACCAAACAACCGGTGCCGCCATCAGTCCTAAAATAGCCGCGATTATAAACCATTTCTTGTTTGCGCCCACGATATAAAACACCCCAACTGTAATCATCCCCAGTGACAATGCCGTACCCAAATCTGGTTGCGCAACAATCAATGCAAACGGCACCAACAGCATCATTGCAGGCACTAAATAATTTTTAAATTGTGATAGTTCAACAGAATTCATCCATGCAAAATATCGCGCCAATGCCAGCACCAACGCAATCTTAATCAATTCTGATGGTTGAATATGTATAAATCCCAGGTTCAACCATCTTTGCGCGCCCATACCTGTATGTCCAACAAATGTCACCAGCACAATCATAATCAGCGCAATTGCATAAATTAAATATGCAGATTTTATCCATGTCTTGATATTAGAAAACGCCGCAACAAAGAAAACACCAAATCCTAATATAATCTTCATCAATTGCGACAATGCAAAGGGTCGCCAATTACCGCCACCGGCCGAATATAACACAACAATAGATATCGCCAAAACCATACACATTGGTGCAAACAGCGCCCACGAAAAACGACTTAGTTTTTCTGGGAAATTCATCATATTTGCATTTGATACACGTGTTTGCTTGGCCATTTATTCGTTTATCCTTTTTTTAATAATTCACGCATAACTGCTGCTGCGGTTCGTGCGGCGGGCCCACTGGTACCAGAATGTTCTGTCACGACGCATACTGCGTACTTTGGTTTATTTGTTGGCGCATATCCAACAAACAGTCCATGGTTTCGCATATTCCACTTTAATTGTTCATTGGTCAGAACACCACTTTGTCTTTCTTTTTTTGAAATACTGCGCACCTGTGATGTTCCTGTTTTTCCGCCCATACGCGCCCCATCGACGTTAATCGCACTGCCTGCGGCGGTTCCTCCAGTCTTTAATACTTGTTCCAGCCCCGACATAACAATTTTCATATTTTTGTTTTGCAGCCCCAGCGATTGAAACACAGGTCTTTTTTTATCATAAATCAATCGTGGTACAACTTTTTTATTAGACACCGCGCGCGCTGTCATAATTGCCAATTGCAGACAATTGGTCAGAATAAACCCTTGACCAATACCCGAAATGACAGTGTCACCATGAACCCATCGGCTGCCAATATTTTTTTCCTTCCAGTACCTGTCTGGCATAACACCGGCCATTTCACGGGACAAAACATCATCCATATATTTTTGTGTCAGCCCCAGTTTTATAGCCATTTCTTTGATTGCATCAATACCAATACGTAATGCCACCTGATAGAAATATATGTCACACGAGTGTTTTAATGCACCGGCTAAATCGACCCAGCCATGCCCCTTGTCTTCCCAGCAGTGATATCTGCGATCACCATAATCCCAGTGTCCGGGGCAGAAAATCTTTTCTTTTTCTGTGATTGCACCCGCCTCCAGTGCGGCCAACGCGACCACGATTTTAAATGTAGAACCAGGCGGATACAGACCTTCGATTGCCTTGTTCATAAATGGTTTGGCATAATCTTGGCGTAGTGTGTCTATGTATTCTTCGCCATCATCACTGCTAAACATATTTGGGTCAAAACTGGGGGTTGATGCCATTGCCAAGATATTTCCTGTTTCGATATCCAGCGCAACCCCACATCCCGCACGATGTTGTGTCAGTGCGTCGTATAGCGCACGTTGCGCGCTATCATGAATTGTGGTCTGAATATTTTGTCCAACGATTGGGGGGATAAATTGTGATTTGTCTTCACCAGTGACTCTTCCGACGGCATTTGTAATCATAACTGTCTGTCCGGCAGTCCCCTTCATTTCTTCTTCAAATCTTTTTTCCAGCCCAGTCACCCCAATTGTCAGAAACGGTGTGTTTGCAACTGCGTGCGCTGGTTCGCCAACATATCCAAAAATTTGCGCACCTGCCGGCCCCATTTCATATACACGCGCAAAACCACTTTCCACATGCAACCCGGCCAGATTTTTTGCCTGTAATCGCGCCAAGACGTTCCAATCAGTGTTTTCACTAATTAACACCGGTTGAAATTTCATCTGCTTTTTTATTTTTGCATAAATTTTATCGACTTTTTTCTTGGACAGATTTAAATCTTTTGCAACGATATTAATCAAGCCATCTATATCCCGGGCTTCTTCTGGGATTAGATAAATACGGTAAATCGGCGCATCGCGTGAAATAGGACGTCCTGATGCAGACAAAATTTTTCCACGTTCTGGCATATCAATTTGAATTCTAAATGAATTGCTTTCACTTTTTTTTGTATATTCGCGATAATTAAACAGTTGCATATGCAACATACGAATTATTAACGCAGATGTTAAAAACGCCCCCGCGGTCAGGAATAATGCACTGCGTCTATCAAAGGTGCGTGAAACTTCTGTATCAATCATTGTTGCACCTTTTTAATTAGTTGTACGATTGGTATGTATAATGCGCACATCCATAAAAACATCCAAATTCCGCGAAATACATTTATAAAACTGATATTCATAAAAAACAGTGCGATTATTGAAACACCACAGAAAAACGCAAACGCAGGTAATCCGTCGTATTCCATTCTGGAAATATCAATAAAGTTTTGAAAACCATTAACGGAATAAAACAAGCAATACATAACCAACCAAAAGCAAACAGTTTCAAATTTATAATCAACCAGCATGCACATCAATACAGAAAATGCCCCAAACCATGGCACGTGCTTTACGAAAGAGCAATAAAACACAACGATAATCGCCAGCACGCCCCCAGGGTTCCAAAATGGCACAGACAACCGCCACAGGCCAATTGCCAGTAAAAATGGACATGCGGCCCGTAAAAAACGAACTAAATCATATTTCATTTATATTTGCCATCTGTATCAAAGTGTAAAACCATAACCCGTGTAATATCATTTGGGCGCAACACATTTACATCTGTATCATCTGCCATTTCGCCAACCAGCAAACCTTCGGGCAAAACGCCACTAATATTACTCGTCACCAACTTAATCCCTTTTGCGGGTTGAAATTCTTGGTCGCTAAAAAATCCCATATTTGGTCGCGCCGAACCGTCACCCCGCATAAAACCATAGACTTCGGACCCAACAACACGTACGGCAATGTTTGTATCTGCGTCCGTCAAAGAACGCACACGTGCAAAGTTTGGTGCCGCATCTATAACCACCCCAACCAGTCGATTATCCATTGAAACGACCGCCATAGATGGTTCTATGTCGTCATTTGCGCCCCGATTTATCAAAAATGTATTATTACCCATCGCACTGTTGTCTAATGTAATATCGGCAACTGTCACTTTTTGTGGTCTGGCGCGTACGACTCCTAATTCACGCGCTAATTTTTGATTTTCTTTGATTGCGATTTCATATGCGTCTTTGTTTGCCAAGGCTTCGTCCAATCTTACGCGCAGTTCTTCGTTTTCTGCCTTTAGATTTGATATTTCGCCAACCCCGACAATTGCGCCACCAACTGCGCGGATTGGCCATGTCACAATATCACCAATCCATGTTGCAACAGGCACAACCACATGTGACATTGCGTTCATTATGTGATAATCTGGTTTTGCGACCATAACATATATAAACATCACTGGCAATACAGCCGCCGCCGCTGCTGCTTTGACAATTTGATAGATTCTGGAAGATAGTTTGGTCTGGTTCATCGGGCACAGTTTAGTCTCAAAAAGGTCAATATTCAATAAAAACTTGATTTTTGGTTTATTTATGCCAAAATACACACCAGTCAAAGTGGCAAGGCATTGCCATCAGACTGACAAAACATATCTAATAAAAGGATAGAAAATGCCAAAATTAAAAACAAAGTCGTACTTAAAGAAACGTGCGTCTATGACTGCAACCGGCAAGATTCGCGTTGCTCGTAATGCTCACAAGAAACTGTTGCGTAAAAAATCTGCACGTGCAAACAACGCGGGTTCTAAACCACAGTATTTGAACGATAACATGGTTGGACAGGCGAAAATCCTGGCTCCATATGGTTTGAAATAATAGGGGGCAATTATGGCAAGAGTAAAACGCGGAACAACCGTAAGACAAAAACATAACAAAATTTTGGCGCGTGCCAAGGGTTTCTTGGGCCGTCATCATTCAACATATCGTGCCGCCCGTGAAAAAACGGAAAAGGCAGGACAGTATGCATATCGCGATCGTCGTGTTAAAAAACGCGAATTCCGCTCTTTGTGGATTGTTCGTATTAACGCTGCGGTTCGTGCAAACGGTATGACTTACAGCCAGTTCATGAACGGCTTGAAAAAAGCTGGTGTTGTATTGGATCGCAAGGTATTGGCCGAAATGGCATATGCTGGCGATGCAAACTTCGCAAAATTGGTTGAAACAGCGAAACGATTTAGCGCTGCCGAATCTAAATAATCCCTTGTCGGCAGGGTAGTTGTTTTGTCATAATAAAAGCCGTCAAATGACGGCTTTTAAATTTATTAAGGTAAAGATGATGCAAGAACAGATAAAAAATATAAATTCACTGGAAGAATTACAGGCGTTATACACTGCAACATTTGGCAAGAACGGTACAATGACCGCCAAATTAAAAGAGATGAAAAATCTAGATAATGATGCGCGTGTGGCATTGAATCTGGAAAACCAAACCTTGCGCGAATTGTTTAAAACGCGTCAAATGGAAATAGAAAATGCAATTCTGATGGCGGGGCTGCAAAAACAGAAATTGGATGTGTCATTAAATCCAATGCCAGAAAATCGTGGCACATTGCATCCTTTGACACAGTCTTTGACTGAAATTTCCAGTATTTTGGAATCTTTCGGATACACTATGCACACCGGTCCCCAGGTCGAAGACGATTGGCATAACTTTACCGCATTAAATACGCCGTTGCATCATCCTGCCCGTGATATGCAGGACACGTTCTTTTTGCCAAACGGCAATGTTTTGCGCACCCAGACATCTGCGATACAAATTCGTGCGATGGAATCTTCTGGTGTTCCAATTAAAATGTTCGGTGTTGGCGCAACATATCGCAAAGAATGGGATGCAACCCATGGCCCAATGTTCGGACAAATCGAAGGGCTGTATATTGGCCAAGGTATTACAATGTCAGATTTGATTGCGGACGTTCGTGCATTTTTATCTAAATTCTTTGAAATTGAAAATGTGGAATTGCGCATCCGTCCGTCTTACTTTCCATTTACCGACCCCAGCATAGAAATCGATTTAAAATGGAAAAATGATAAATGGTTGGAAATTATGGGCGCTGGTATGGTTCATCCAAACGTTTTGCGTAACTGTGGTGCAGATCCAGATGTTTATCAGGGTTTTGCATTTGGCTTTGGTTGGGACAGATTGGCGATGTTGAAATATAATCTGCCAGACTTGCGTGATTTGTATAACAACGATGTACGCTGGTTAAAATCGGCTGGTTTTTAATACGGGGGTATAATTATGAAATGGACATATGATTGGTTAAAAGAATATTTAAACACAGATGCATCTGCAAACTGTATTGCAGATACATTGACCCGTATTGGACTAGAAGTAGAAGAAGTTGTATCGCCTATTGTGCCAATTGCGGCCAAGATTGTTGAATGCGCCCCACATGAAAACAGTGACCATTTGCACGTGTTGCGTGTTGATGATGGTACTGGCAACCTGCGCCAGGTTGTATGTGGCGCCCCAAATGCCCGTGTGGGACTGGTATCTGCGCTGGCGGTGCCGGGTTGTGTAATTGCGGGGCATGAAATTCAATCTGGTAAATTGCGTGGTGTATTATCTGATGGCATGATGTGCAGTGCCCAGGAACTGGGGATTGGCGATGATCACAGTGGCATTATTGAACTGGACGCAGATACAAAAATTGGCACTCCGGTTTTAGATGCAAAAGTTGTATTTGATGCGGGCATTACCCCAAATCGTCCAGATTACTTATCTGTTCGTGGTATTGCGCGTGATTTGTCTGCCGCGGGTATTGGTACATATATCGCACCAACGGACAAGGCTTTTGAAAATGTTTCTGGTACGCGCAGTGTTGTGTTAAAAACGGATAAATGCCGTGCATATAAAATGATTGAAATTCATAATATTGCCGTTAAACCAAGTGATAAAAAAATCGCTTCCAGGTTGGCGGCAATTGGTATCAATCCAAAAAATGCACCTATCGATGCAACGAACTACATTTGCTATGACATGGCCCAGCCTATGCATTGCTTTGATGCGGACCAAATAGACGGCGATATCATTGTTCGTATGGCAAACAATGGTGAAAAGTTCGTTGATTTGTTTGGCAATGAACACGAATTGATTGAAACAGATATGGTTATTTCTGATAACACTGGTATTTTGGCATTGGCGGGTGTTGTTGGCGGTGCGCGTGGCGCGACGACGGATACAATCAAGAATATTATCTTGGAATCTGCGTATTTTGATCCGGTCTGCGTTCGCAAGACGGCCAAACGCCTGGGAATATCAACAGATGCGTCATATAGATACGAACGCGGAATTGACCCAACGATAACAGGCGCTGCCGCAATGCGTGCCGCAGACATTATTATGTCTGTATGTGGTGGTGAAATAATTGGTACTTGTGCGGCTGGCTCTGATGATGTTGCGCCTGTTGTGATAAAATATACACCATCATATTTTATGAAAAAGACAGGTATTGATATGTCACCTGACACCCAGCGTGATATATTGTTGGGCCTGGGATACGCGGTTACGATTAACGGGGATGATTGGATGGTCACACCACCGTATTCGCGTGTTGATGTTCAAATCCCAGAAACAATTGTTGCGGACCTATTGCGTATATACGGATATGAAAAATTATCTGTAAATCATGCGCATACAACGGGCGAAGCAATCCCGCATGACGACAAAGAATTACATATAAAACGTTTATTGGCATCGCGTGGCCTGAACGAGTGTCGTTCATTTGGCTTTGGTAATTGTGAAACCGAACAGATACTGTCGGATAAACCAAATATAAAAATCGCAAATCCGATTACGTCTGATTATGACACGTTGCGCAATGGTTTGCTGTTTGGTTTGCTGTATGCTGTTTCAAATAATGAAAAGCGTGGTTATCCTGATTTAAACCTGTTTGAATTGGGTGTTGTGTTTGATGGTGATGCACCAACGCAGCAGCATACCGGGGTATGCATTGTACGTACCGGCGCAATCGCACCAAAGCATTGGACTGGCCGCAATCGCGATGTTGATATTTATGACGTCAAGGCTGATTTGATTGCACTAATGTCGGGCCAGCGTTTTACTGTATCGACAGAAAACGCACCAAAATGGGCGCATCCATACCGCTATGGTGCGTTAATGCAGGGCAAAAAGAAAATTGCAGAATTTGGTGAATTGCATCCATCCGTTGCAAAAAAACTGCGTATAAAAACAAACGTAGTTATTGCAATTGTTGATAATATTGTGAATTTGCCATCTGCGCGTCGCGCAAAGCAACCTGTGTTATCTGATTTTCAGCCAATTACACGCGATTTTGCCTTTGTCACATCGTCTGACACACCGGCTGAAAAATTAACCAGCGTCGCCACATCGGTTGATGCACGTATCATCAGTGCAACAGTCTTTGATGCATTTGATATGGGGGATGGCAAAAAATCAATTGCATTTACCATTGTGATTCAGCCGACAGACAACATGTCTGACGAAGATTTACAGACATTACAGTCGTCTGTTATTGCGGCGGTTGAATCAAAATGCGACGCAAAAATCCGTGATAAATAATAATTGCAATTTATATTTATACGTTGTATGGTATTTATCATGAAACAAACAACAATAATTATTATTAAATAATGGCTACATGCGCTTCTGCACGTGGCTGGGGCGCATACGCGCCCATTTTTAATATAAAAAACAGACCAAGGTAAAAAACTATGACATACCAAAAAACAGATGCGCGCGCCGATTTTCCTATGTTGGAAAAACAGGTGCTAGAATACTGGCGTGAAAACAATACATTCCATAAATCGCTTGAACAAACCAAACAGGGTCATCCTTTTTCGTTTTATGACGGCCCGCCCTTTGCAAATGGTTTGCCGCATTGGGGGCATTTGGGTGTTTCTGTTGTCAAAGACATGGTTGCGCGCTTTCAAACAATGTGCGGACGTCATGTTAATCGTGAATTAGGTTGGGATTGTCATGGGTTGCCGGCGGAAAATTCTGTTGAAAAAAATGTCGGTAAATCAGCCAAGGATATCGTGGCATCTGATGGTATTGCGGCGTTCTGCGATATGTGTCGCACAGACGTTATGACATACACCAGTGAATGGAATCATTTTATTACCCGTATGGGCCGTTGGGTTGATATTGGTGACGGATACGGATATAAAACCATGGATAAAAACTATATGGAATCCATGTTATGGACATTAAAGTCTTTGTATGAAAAGGGTCTGTTGTACAAGGATTATAGTGTAAATCCATACGACTGGGTAAATGGCACAGTTATTTCGAATTCCGAAGCGTCCAGTGATTATCGCGAAATTGTTGATGATGCGGTGACGGTTTGGTTTGAACTGGAAAATGGCGATCGTGCAATTGCATGGACAACAACGCCATGGACGTTGCCTGCAAACAGTGCGTTGGCGGTAAATCCAAACATGACATATCTGCGCATGCAAGATAGTGATGGCGCGGTCTATGTAATCGCAGAATCCAGATTAAAGGCATATGAAAAGCAATTTGCAAACGCCACACAAATCGGCACTGTACGTGGCGCAGACTTGGTTGGGTTGCATTACACACCACTGTTTCCATATTATGCAGGTCAATCTGATTTGTTGTTCCAAATAATTCCTGCGGACTATGTATCTGATTCTGATGGTACGGGTATTGTGCATATTGCGCCGGCCTATGGTGCCGAAGACTTTTGGGCGGCAAAAAATATTGACCCAAAATTCCCAGTTTTATTAAATGTTGATACATACGGCAACTTTGATGAAACGGTCGCTGATTTTGCAGGCGAAAATATTTTTGCAGCAACGCCACGCATTATGGATTGGTTGAAATCAAATGGCAAATTGGTCAAGAAGGAACAATATAAACACAGTTATCCATTTGGCGATCGTTCCAAGGAAAAGTTAATCCAACGTGCAACTGATTCTTGGTATATCGACGTTCCAAAAATCAAAGACAAATTATTGGCAAATAACGCCCGCGTAAATTGGACCAGTGCCGGCGAACGATTCCGTTCATGGATTGAAAACGCGCGTCCATGGTCAATTTCGCGCAACCGTTTCTGGGGAATGCCATTACCAATCTGGGAACGCGACGGTGAATTTAAAATATTTGGCTCTATTGCAGAATTGGAAGAATTCTTTGGGGTAAAAATTGATGATTTGCATCGTCCAACATTGGATAAATTGACACGCGATGGTTGGACACGTATTCCAGATGTTTTAGATTGCTGGGTTGAATCTGGTTCTATGCCATGGGCGTCGCTGCACTATCCATTTGAAAATGTGGATAAATTCAACGCTACCTTCCCCGCAGATTATATTATCGAAGGCCAGGATCAAACACGCGGTTGGTTCTATGCCCTGATGGTTTTGGCAACGGCGTTGTTTGATAAACCTGCGTTCAAGGCCGTATCTGCAAATGGCATGGTCGTGGATGAGAATAAGAAAAAATTCTCGAAATCATTGCGCAACTTCGTAAATCCAGAACAACAAATTGAACAATACGGTGCAGACGCAGTGCGTTTGTATATCTTGGGGTCTAATTTTATGAAGGCAGAACCTGTGCCTGTTGATAAAGAAGGCAAGGTATTCGTAGAATCAACCAAGGTTATTCAGACGCCGTTATGGAACGCGTATCACTTCTTTACCTTGTATGCAAATGCAGGCAATGTGACTGCGCACCAGATTTCTAATCCGACCAACGCGCTGGACAAGTATATTTTATCTGAATTAAATGTCTTGATTGGTGTTGTAAAAAAATCTTTGGATGAATACAAACCAGATACGGCAATCAAAGAATTTGTTCGCTTCTTAGACGTTTTAAATAACTGGTACATCCGTCGCGGTCGCGCCCGTTTCTGGGACGAAGAACAAGATGCATTTGACACATTATACACGGTACTGACTGTGTTCTGTCGCACACTTGCGCCATTTGCGCCATTTGTATCTGAATATATCTATCGCAATTTGACGGGCGATGAATCTGTACATTTAACCGCGTTTCCAACCGCAGACAGCACAGATGAAAAAATCGTTGAAGACATGCGTCGTGTTCAAATGATTGTATCTGTTGGCAAACAGTTGCGCGAACAACACAAATTGCGTAATCGTCTGCCGTTAAATTCGCTGACGGTGGCGGGTGTGAATATGCCAGAATACGCTGACATTATCAAAGACGAATTGAATGTAAAATCTGTTATGTTTAATGAAACGTTCGCGGATATTGCAGACAGTTTTGTTTATCTGATTACACCAAAAATTGGCGCACGTCTGGGTGGTGCATTAAAGGATATTATCCCCGCAGTAAAGCGTGGCGATTACGAAGTTCAAGGCGATAAATTATTTGTCGCGGGACACACATTAAATTCTGATGAATTTGAAACGCGATTAAATGTGCGTGATGGCGTCTCGGGTGCGGCGTTGCCAGATAGCACTGCGGTTGTTGTCTTAGACACAAATGTCACCGCAGATTTAGTTGCCGAAGGCTTGGCAAATGACGCCCTGCGTTTTATCCAAGATACGCGCAAGGCTGCCGGGCTTGATGTATCTGACCGCATTGTTTTGACATATTCTGCAGATCCCGCATTGGCAAATGCAATGGACGCCCATAAAAAGCGTATTATGCGTGATGCGCTGATTGTAGAAATGGTTGCAGGTGACGGCGAATACACAGATGATATCGAAGGATATAATCTGAGCGTTTCTGTAAAACGGGCATAAAGGGGTAAATTATGACAGCAAAATATTGCCACATTTTTTTCTATCCAGAAGTCAAACATTCAAAATGTAACCATATGTTGTCAGTCTCTGGCCGCTGCAATGCGAATCAGATATGCCAATACCAACTGAATCTTAGCAAAGAAGGTTTTGCAATGTTGGACAGCTTGCGAATTGTAAAAAAACAAAACGCAGAAATACTGGCATATATTCGTAAAAACAAAAAGATGAAATAAATGTCCCTCTCACCGCAAAGATATTTTGAATTGGTACCCCCGACTGTTGATATGACGATACGGTCGGAACTGTACCATACAAATGAATTTAACTTTGCGGTGGCGGTCATTTTATCTGCCCAGGCAACAGATAAAAAAGTAAATGAAGTCACGCCTGCTTTATTTGCTGTTGCGCCAACGGCGGACAAAATGTTGGCACTGGGGATAGATGGTTTGAAAAGCCATATCAAGGTTATTTCCTTCTTTAATAACAAGGCAAAAAATATTATCGCATTGGCAGAAAAATTAACGGCGGAAAACATTACAGACACATTTTCGCCTAAATATCACAATCGTGACGCCTTGATGAAATTGCCGGGTATTGGGCAAAAGACAGCAAATGTTATTTGTAATGTCTTGTGGGGCGCACCAAACATCGGTGTGGATACGCATGTTTTTCGCAATGCGCATCGATATGGTTGGGTTGATGATGCTGATAATACCCCCGAACGGGTAGAACAAAAATTATTACAAAAAATCCCCAAGAAATATCACCCAATTGTAAATCATGTCATGGTCTTGCACGGTCGATATACATGTCGTGCGTTGCGTCCGCGTTGCGCGGAATGTCCTGTGGCAAAATGGTGTAACGCGCCCGATAAAGTTTAACCGCGCTAAACGCGGTTTTTTATTGCAAATTTGTGTTTATTTTTGTACCTTTCTTGCAAGATTCTAAGGGGATAAAAATGGAAGAAAACAAGTTATCATTTGAAGAAGCGTACAATCAATTGATGGAACTGGTCAAAAAAATGGAATCTGGCCAATTGCCATTGGCGGATTCTGTTGCGGCATATGAACAGGGGATAAAATTAAAGGCCTATTGCGAACAGTTATTAAAAGAAGCCGAATTAAAAATCGAAACATTAAAAGTTGGTGCGTAAAAAAACAAGTGGTCGTATCGTGGCAGAAAAAAGTAAATTAACCCCCGTCATGCAACAGTATGTGGATATGAAATCTGAAAATCCAGATGCGTTGTTAATGTTTCGTTTGGGTGACTTTTATGAATCCTTTTTTGAAGACGCAAAAACCATCAGCAGTACTTTAGGATTGGTTCTGACTGCGCGCGGCACTGATGCAGACGGCGAAAATATTCCTATGTGTGGTATTCCATGGCATGCGGCAGATAACTATTTTGGTCGTTTGGTGCGCAGTGGTTTCAAGGTTGCGCTGGTTGAACAGATGGAAACCCCGGCCCAGGCCAAGGCCCGCGGGCATAAATTCATAGAACGCAAGGTTATTCGTGTCTTGACGCCCGGTACATTAACGGATGAAAACCTATTAACGCCAAAAAAGTCGAATTTTTTGGTCGCAATTGCGCCCATGGGTGGTGGCAAATACGATATTGCGGGCTGTGATATATCAACTGGTGAATTCTTTGTTGGAAAAACATCTGATGCGTTTGACGATATGGTGCGTATCAATCCTGCGGAAATAATATTCCCGTTTGGTGCCGCCGAAGAAAACACGATTCAACATCTGCGCGATACTTTTAAATCTACGCCAGTATATGAAAAATTATATCATCGATCTGATATTGATACGGTTGTCACCCGTGTATTTGGTGGTGCGCTTGGTTCTGACGTATCTATGCACCCAGACGATGCAATTTGTTTGTTGGCCGGATATTTGTTTAATACCCAGCGTGGCGCGCCAATAACATTTCGTGCGCCATACACATTTAAATCTGGACGTCAGTTATTGATTGATTCTGCCACATGGCGCAGTCTGGAAATAGACGGTCCAATTAACGACGGTGGGGCGTGTTTGCTGGATGTGTTGGATGAAACGCGTACTGCGGCGGGTGCGCGCAAACTGCGTGCATATTTGCGCAGTTTATCTGCCGACCGCGAACAAATATGTTCGCGCCAACACCATATTGGCCACTTTTTGTTAAATCCCGATGTTATGTTATCTGTATCAAATGTACTATCATCTGTTCCTGATGTCGGGCGCAGTCTGTCACGTCTGTTGTCGTGTCGTGGCACCCCGCGTGATATGCGTCATATTACAGATTTTATGATTGCGCTACCACGTGTGCAAATATTGTCATCGCGTTTGGATTCTGATTTATCGCAACGTGTTGCGCAAATAAACACGCATGGCGATTTAGCGGCAGAATTAAATCGCGCCATGTCAGATGATTTGCCAACATTTTTCCGTGACGGCGGTGTTATTCGTGATGGGTTTCATGGCGGACTGGACGCGATGCGTGGCCTGTCGCATGGTGCGCGCGAAACGATTGCTGCATTGCAATCTGAATATATTGCGACAACCGGCGTCAATACATTAAAGATAAAATATAATAATATCTTGGGTTATTTTATCGAGGTTCCATCCGCCCGTGCCGACGCGCTTATGGCACCTGAATCTGGTTTTATTCATCGCCAGACGATGGCGGGCAACATGCGTTTTACAACCGCCCGTCTGATTGATTTAGACAACGATATTCGCAGTGCCGGCGAAAAAGCATCTGCCATAGAAGATGAAATCATCACAGATTTTATTGCACGCATCCGCACCATCGCAGATGATTTGCTTTCTACGGCGGATTTATTGGCTGATATTGACGTTTGGACATCTTTGTCGGCGGTTGCAGAAAAATATTCTTGGGTCAGACCCACTATAACAGATGATTGTGCGTTTGATGTCGTTGGTGGTCGCCATCCGGTCATAGAAATGGTATTACGTACGCGTGGCGATAACTTTGTGAAAAACGATTGTAATCTGAACGCGCATGCGATTGCGTTGCTGACGGGGCCAAATATGGCGGGTAAATCGACATATCTGCGCCAAAATGCACTTATCGTGGTCTTGGCGCATCTGGGGTCTTTTGTTCCCGCAACCCGTGCGACAATCGGTATCTGTGACCAGTTGTTTAGTCGTGTTGGTGCGTCAGACAATCTGGCGGCTGGTCAATCAACATTTATGGTTGAAATGGCAGAAACTGCAAATATTTTAAATCGTGCAACCAATCGTTCGTTCATTATATTTGATGAAATTGGTCGCGGCACCGCAACGTATGACGGTATGGCAATTGCCCAGGCTGTCTTAGAATTTTTAAACGAAATGCAACCGCGAACATTATTTGCAACACATTACCACGAATTAACCGCGTTGGTTGGTGCGGACGGTTTGCAGAACGTGTCATGTTTAACAATTGATGTACGCGAACATAATAACGAGATTGTATTTATGCACAAAATCATCGCAGGCGTTGCAAATCGTTCGTATGGTATTCATGTGGCGCGCATGGCTGGCATGCCGGCATCTGTGGTATCGCGCGCAGAATCTGTATTGGCGTCATTAGAATCACATGGTGCGACTTGTTCCGCATCTAATGCTGATACATCCGCGACACAATCGCGTCCTGCGCCCAAGAAACCATGCGTATCGGATAAATTGCCACCACCACAACTAAGTCTGTTTGGATAAAAATAACATGTCAAAATCAGGTTGGATAATCTTAGACAAGGATACTGGCGTATTTTCGCGCACGGCCGGTGGTCGCGTTGCGCGTATGTTTGGGACTAAAAAGTTTGGCCATATCGGCACGCTGGACCCAATGGCAACGGGCGTTTTACCAATTGCAATTGGTGATGCAACAAAAATGATACCGTTTGTCGAAGAACATAATGCGTCTGTCAAAGAATATTTATTTTCGTGCCAATTTGGTTTTGAAACAGATACATTGGATATAACAGGCACTGAAATTGTCCGCAATGATATCGTGCCGTCTGAATCCGATGTTTCGTCTGCCCTGTCGCAGTTGGTTGGCGATATTATGCAAACACCCCCAATTTATTCTGCAGTCCATGTCAATGGGCGTCGTGCGCATGAAATTGCCCGCAGTGGCAAAAGTATCGAAATTCCCCCACGGCCAGTGCATATATATTCTTTGGAATTTTTGGGGCGCGACGGCACATCATGGCATTTTCGAACACGGTGCAGTCGTGGCACATACGTTCGTTCAATCGCGCGTGATATTGCCACAATTTGTGGCGCATACGCAACGGTTGATATGATACGTCGCACGCTAACAAACGGATTTGACATAAAAAATGCGGTAAAACTTGATTTTTTAGAAAATCTGGTTAATAATAACGGCGGTCTGGATGAATTTCTTAGACCGATTGATTTTGGACTGGGGGACATTCCGGTTCTAAATCTTTCCGACAAAGACGCGTATTTTTATCGAAATGGTGGCTTTGTAAAGACGGATGCGCCTGTCGGCGTATATCGTGTTTATAACGATAAGACGTTTATTGGTATTGGCACGATATCTGATGGCCTGTTGCATCCAAAACGAACAATTTAAAACAAAGGAAAATATAATGTCCGTATCAAAGGCAAGAAAATCTGAATTGATTCAGGAATTCAAGGTTTCTGAAACAGATAACGGTGGTTCCGTTGAATCTCAGGTTGCAGTTTTAACAGAACGTATTCGCAATTTGACAGAACATATGAAGGCTAATCACAAAGATCAGCACTCAAAACGTGGTCTGTTGTTGATGGTTAATCGCCGCAAGAAATTGTTGGCTTACATCAAAAAGCGTAATCCATCTGATTACGAAGCCCTGATTAAGAAATTAGGTCTGCGTAAATAAAAATAAATCCGCCGTTTGGCGGATTTTTTTATTCATGTCTTAAACTGTCGATTGGGTTTAGTTTTGCTGCCTTCATCGCCGGCATAACGCCCGACGACAACCCGACGATAACGGCAACACTAACGGACAACACAACTGGCCAAATACTAAACGGTACATTATACCCCAGTATAAAACGCCCCACCCCTTGGGACAGGCCGACCCCAACCACCAATCCAATCATAGAACCGATAAAAGAAATCATCACAGATTCTGCCAAGAATTGAATAATTATATGTCGTTCGCGTGCGCCAATTGCCTTGCGAATACCGATTTCGCGCGTACGTTCTGCAACCGATACCAGCATCATGTTCATAATACCGATTGCACCAACCAACAGTGACACCGCTGCAATCGCAATCAACAGCAATTTCATATATCCCGTCACGGTTGTCATTGTTTCCATAACCTGTTTCATATCCATAATTTGGAAATCATCTGCGGCATCTTCCTTCAATCTGTGCCGGTTGCGCAACAGTGCGGTAATTTGATCGATGGCGATATTGTTATCAGAATTTTCATACAGTTTTAACGCCACCATCTGCACAGAATTTGGGAATCGACTGCCCTGCATACGTTTTTTTAATGTTGTGATTGGGATTATAATCATGTCATCTTGGCTGCCCATCGCAGAATCACCTTTTGCGCGCGTGACCCCAATAATTGTAAATGGTGTGTTTTGTATTCTGATAACCTCGCCGACGGGATCTTTGGGCAATCCTAATTCTTCGGCGGTTTCAGGACCGATTACTGCGTACGTAGATGCATTTCGTACGGCGGATTGGTCAAAAAATGTACCGTATTCCATTTCTACATTTTGCACAACCACATACGCAGGATATACCCCAACCATAGATGTTGCCCAGTTTTTATTTCCATAAATAACCTGTGCGGCACCATTTTGCACGGGTGTCACCGCCATAACATCTGGCAATCTGCCGATAAATTCTGCGTCTTGGATTGTCAGTGTCTGTCTGTTTCCAGTTCGAACACCGGCCTGTTGTGCGGCGCCTGCGCGAATCATAATTGTGTTTGTCCCCAGTGATGAAAATTGGTCTGTTATCTGTTTTTGTACAGTTTCACCCACAGCAACCATTATCACAACCGCCATAACACCGATAATAATTCCCAATACGGTTAAAAACGATCGTATTTTATTCCCGCTGATAGACAACCAAGATTCTTTTAAAATATCGCTAACTGTCATTTATTATATCCTTATAAATTTCTATCGTTACGCGGAATTGCCCCGTTATAGTTTATTTTACCATCGCGGATATGAATTAACCTGTCTGCATATTTTGCGATATCAAATTCATGCGTAATCATGATGATTGTGATACCCATTTCTTTATTTAATTGTTTAAAGAATTTCAGAATTTCATTTCCCATCTTACTATCCAGCGCCCCTGTTGGTTCGTCTGCCAGAATCAGTTTAGGGTTCCCTGCCAGCGCGCGTGCGATTGCGACGCGCTGTTTCATCCCGCCCGACAATTGTGTTGGCAGGTAAGATTCAAAATTCTCTAATCCCACGCGTTTTAACATTTCGCGTGCGCGTGCCTCGCGTTCGCTTATACTCAGTCCCTGGTACATCAGGGGCAACATAACATTATCCAACACACTGCGTTTCGCCAGCAAATTAAACTGTTGAAAAACAAATCCAATATGTTCATTTCGTACGGTCGCCAATTCATCTGCCGTCAGATTTGTCACGTCGCGCCCATACAACTCGTACGTTCCAGACGTTGGTGTATCCAGTGCGCCAATAATATTCATACATGTGGATTTTCCAGAACCACTAGGCCCCATAATCGCGACAAATTCACCGGTATAAACATCAAAGTTTATATTAAACAATACCTGCTGTTCGCCCCCCAGTTCTACGGGGAAACTTTTGTTAATATTTTTCAGCGATACAATTTTGTCTGCTTTCTTTTTCATATATTCTCTCTCGCATGAACTAGATACAATTATATCATTTTATATGTGGTTTTTGTATCAGAAAAAAAAACTGGCAAACGCCAGTTTTTTTATAACAAACATGCCAACGTTGCACTGGTGTTTTTCAGCATAAACCACCCAACGCGGTAATCAGTTGCATAAACAGTTGCGATAAACAGCGCCAATATTGCAATAACCAACATCACGTTCCCGCGTTTCCCGCGCAGACAATACACAGATATATTATAGAACAAGAATAATACGTATATATCCACCATCAAACTGATAATCCATATTGATGTACAGTTAAACGCCATTGCATTTAAAACCAATATCATTGGGTATATAAAGAATATAGACGCCAAACCCTTTATCGCAATTTCCCAGTCGCGTTCGCCACCGGTTATTTCAGACACCAGCATCAGCAGCCCACCCATCACAAACAACAATGCCACCGCCAGTACCGGCACAACGATAATTGCAGTAAATATTGCCCCAATTGTCACCGTTGCCCCGCCAATCAGACGCAATAATAAAACCAAGCATCCACCCAACAGACCGTACAAAAACGCCTTTAACATAGATTCTTCCAGATTCCCATCTGCAACAATTTTAGTGAAATACCGCTTGGGATTAACGACAATATCTTTGACATGTGTCAGCAGGTTTTTAAATTTTTTCTTCATAATAATACCCCCATTGATTATTTATATTTTTGCTTTATAATTATAAAAAATCAATGGAAAAGTGATGATGAAAATAACAATTGCTGGTCGCCCCAACACGGGCAAATCGACATTATATAACGCATTAACGGGCACACGTGATGCGCTGGTGCATGACCGTCCTGGTGTCACACGTGATTGCATGGGGGGCATCTTTTGCAATCGCCCATATCAGTTATTTGACACTGCGGGTCTTGAAAATGCAAAGTCTGGCATTGCGCTGGATTCGACCAATATGGCGATAGATGCGATATCAACAGCCGATGCAGTATTATTTGTTGTTGATGGTCGCGTTGGGCTAACTGACGAAGATCTTAATTGGGCGCGTCTGGTACGTCGCAAGACACGCGCCCCAATATTACTGCTGGTTAATAAAACAGAATCGCAAAAGCGTTTAAATAACATCCATGACTTTTATAAACTTGGGTTTGGCGACCCGGTAATGATTTCGGCCGAACATAAAACAGGCTTTACAGAAATCTATGATTTTCTGGATAAAATTGCGGGCGATACAGATGTATCATCTATAACGCCACCTGCCCCAGACAATCGTATCAAGATTGCTATTTTGGGCCAACCCAATGTTGGAAAATCAACATTTGTAAATCGCGTGCTGGGTGAAAAACGCCAGATTGTAATGGATGCACCCGGGATAACGCGTGACACGGTTAAAATTCCGACAAAATTCTATGGTCGCGATATTTTACTAATGGATACGGCCGGCCTTCGACGCAAGGCGGGCGTCACAGATGATGTCGAAACATTATCTGCGTTAAAGTCATTGGATGCGATTGAAAAATCAGACGTTGTAATATTGATGGTTGATGCGACGCGCAATATTGAGAACCAGGCATTGGGTATTGCGTCGCGTGTCTATAACGCTGGCAAGATATTATGCGTTGCCCTGAATAAATGGGATTTGGTTGAACCTGAATTGCGTGATGAAAAATTACTAAAATTAAAACATCAGTTTTCAAATTCGTTTCATCAGATAATAAAGCCTATGATATTGGCGGTATCGGCTGAAACAGGCACTGGGGTTCAAAACATGTTCCGCCGTATTTATGAACAGTGGGATATATCTATGGCCCAGGCCCCAACCAGTTTGGTAAATCGTATTGTTGAAAAATTGGTTGCAGAACGCCAGCCACCAATGTCCAGATTAAAGCGCCCAATGAAGATTAAGTTTGCACGTCAAACGGGGCGTCATCCGATGAAGATAACAATTAATGTTGGCGGCGCATCTGACATCCCGGAATCTTATACGCGTTATTTGCGCCGTGGAATTGCAACGGCGTTAAAATGGGAACATTTGCCAATTGTTATTGAATACGAAAAATCAGAAAATCCATTTGATTAAAAAAATCCCCAAACGGGGATTTTTTTAAAAGTCATATCTAAATTTCAACATGCCTGTTTGTGATGTATAATCTTTGCGTACTTCGATATCGTAATTCAAAGACACATCCAGGTTTTGATTCTGCAACGTCAGTCCAATTCCTGCCTCGGCCCCAAATGGGTCAATCGCATCCCCTGTCACGACATAGGATTCAACCCCAGGCATTGTGACTGTTGCGCTGCTATCATCAGATATTAAATCATATTTTACGCCATATCTAATTTCTGGCTGTATAACCCAGTTGCGTTTTGTTTTGATATCAAACGCACTTTTGGCACCAATCATTGCGGTCAGATAATTTGTATCTGCGAAAGAGTTTTCTATTTTCAGCGAATTGTTATAATCTTCCACAGAAATATTCATATACTTCATACCGACTTCTGGTACAAACCACTTTGCGATTTCATATCCTGTTGCGATTTTGGCACCCAACGTATGCACGTTATAGTCTGAATTCACTTCCATCCCCAACGCGCGCCCAGATTCAGAATATTCCGCCCCAGAATAAGACAGTGTTGCATTTGCATACCAACGTGCCGGCTTGTATTGTCCGTATATAAACAGTGTGTCGGAATCAACATCAATTGACCTGGTGTTTGCATTGATATCAGATTTGCTAAACGCATACCCCATCCCGACCATTATACCGCCACCAAAGTCTGCTTCGACACCGGCGGCCAATCCCATTGTGTCGCCATCAAATTGATTTTTAAAATCTGTTTTATTGTACAGTCCTTGCGCCCATATTGCGCTATTTGCCAATCTTGCGTCACCACCGGCACGTCCAACGTGCGCCC
Organism: Alphaproteobacteria bacterium; assembly: GCA_017403085.1. Classification (GTDB taxonomy): domain Bacteria; phylum Pseudomonadota; class Alphaproteobacteria; order Rs-D84; family Rs-D84; genus Enterousia. Next base: position 70,683 of record JAFQOQ010000009.1, on the reverse strand, counting down.
CGCTCATACGTGCAGACGTCAGTGACATTATTGCATTTTGAATATTCCCAGATACAGATTGTGCGACCGCCGCCGTTTCTGGGTTTAATGTCGCTGCCACAGAATCAACCGCGGATACGTTTCCGTTTTGAATCTCTTGCTGTGCCAGCAGTGACAAATTATTCAACGCATTAAAATCTGCGTTTGACAGATTGGCAATCGTTTGCGCGGTATCTTGGTTTATATTCAGGTTTTCTGCAATGTCATCTACTGATTTTGTTTTTACAATAATATTTACACCATCTTGTTCAAAATCAAAAATGTCATTGTCGTCAAACGTTATGTTTGCACTGGCGTTTGTAAAGAACTTATACACACCCGTACCACCAACCGTCAGATTCAGTGTCCCCGCATTAACGATATTATTTGCGTTAATTCGCGCCATCTGTTTTGTGCTGGTAAATTTAGCAACAACTTTGCCGTTCCAATCCAACGTGTCTTGTTTAATTGTTGCGCCACCAATATTCAACGTTGCACCATCTGCGATATTCAGTGTCCCGTTACCAATTATTGCACCGTTTGCGTTGCCACCTGCGATTGTGACCGTACCATCATTAAATATTCCTGCGGTTGAACCAGTTAAACTGATATCGCCGTTCAATGTTGCGCCACTGCCATTTTCTACAAACAGTCCATATCCCTTGGTTTTGCCAAAGCCACTCAACACAGATTTTGTACCTTCTGCGCCGATATTTACATCTGTTGTATTGTTGATAACGCCGACCCCATACGCCGTTGCAGTGCTGCTGGTGGCATATGATTTGATTTGTGCGACATTTACCGACCCACCATCTGCGGCATATACACCATACGCTTCGCCCTTGCCTTGGGCGCGCACAGTCAGCGTACCGTTTGATGTGAATGTCCCACTGTCGTCATTAAAATTCTGAACAGCGATACCATATGCGGCCCCTGCGTTTGCGACGGCCATAACATTTGTATTTGTTCCTTCGTTCAGTGTAATTGTTGCGCCATGTTGTGACGTAATCGCTTGGGCCCATCTGTCGCCAGATGTTGTTGCATATACCCCCAAATTTTTTGAATTAGATACAAATTCAGACGCATGCCCACTGACATACAGTGTAAATGGTGTGTCCCCACCGTTCGCGCGCAGAACCACATTGTCACCATTGGATTCTACATATGATTTTGCATTTGTTTCATGGTCTGATTGTATTGATATTGCGCGCGCTTCGGTGCCTGCGCCCTGCCCAACCGCATATATAGATGTGTTTGCGTTAAATATTACATTTCCCAGCGCATTCAGAATTCCGACCGACACGTCATCATTGGGATTAGTGCTGTCGCCTTGATATTTATTAGTGATGGTTAATTTATCGTTATATGTTGCGCTGCCACCTGACGCAACCGTTATGGCAATTCTATCTTCGTCATTAACAGATACTGCATCATCATATATTTCTGCAGTATTGATGGTGGTCTGTGCCATTGCCGGCATCGCCGTCAATATTGAAATCATGCTGCACGCCCCCAGCAATGTTAATAAAGAAGTGTTTTTTACCATTCTTTTCTCCTTGTTGATTATAGCTTTCCATCTGATACAAGGATGGGGATATTTTGTATAAATTTCAATAAGTATTTTTATATAATTTTACGCACTTAAATAAAAAAACAGACCGCGATTAAGCGGTCATGTTTTTATCTGGTGCCGGTGATAGGACTTGAACCTACGACCCCCTCATTACGAAGGATAGCACTGTGTATAATCTACAACAATCTGCAACAAAAATCAAGCGGATTACCGCGGTTTTTGTTGTTTTTTAATGATTGTAGCTAATTGTAATTCGCTGCAGTTTATGCAGCGTTTTGTCCCTATAGTGTCCCTGGTCGGATTGCGCTGGATTGCTTGCTGGTGGGCATTTATGGCTGCTTTATTCATGTGTTTTCAGTCAGTTTCCATCGGGGACAATTTATTTTATAAAATCCTGAAACTGGTGCTTGAAATTGTTTTTGTGATAGGATATACTGCCCGATGTTGCCGGTGTAGCTCAGCTGGTAGAGCAGTGCATTCGTAATGCAAAGGTCGTAAGTTCAAGTCTTATCACCGGCACCATAATTAAAACCGCCCTTTCAGGCGGTGTTTTTATTTCTTAGTAAATCCCGGCACTTCTTTTGCAATTTGTTTGTCGGCATTTTTTACTCTGCGCTCCAACTTTTTTATATCTTCTGCTGGCGGAATTTCTTCTGGTTTAATTCCTCGTTTTGCCAACATACCTCGAACAGCGGTATTGTTCTGAATGTGTTCATGTGTAATAGGGCGTTCTCCATATAGATTACCTGTTTTTACGTTGTGATTTGTCATTTCAGTTGCTAAATTTTTAGCTGCAATAACAACTGTCGGCATAAAATCTGCAAGCGGCCTATATTCTGGTGAACCGTATTTGCGTTTCATTTGTTGTGTTGTTTGACCGCCAAATAATGCTGCATCGCCTCTAGAACGAATTCTGGCAAATCCAGCATCATCAACACCACGTTCGTAAATCAGTTTTGATAATTCTGTTTCAGATGCTGTTAATTTTGCCCTCGCTTCAATTCTCTCTGCTAATGCCAATCGTTCTTCTATCACTTCTTGTTTGCGAGTTTGTATTGCAAAGTATGTTTGTGCAAACGCGATTTCTTCTTTTCTGGGGTCGCCATTTTGTGCAATCAAATAACATGCATACCTAGTTAATATGACGTCTGATATGGCTCTTTCAGAACCAGAACCTAACCTGACCATTTTGCTGACGTCAGCAAAATGGTTGTGTGGTTCTATTCCACTATTCTCACAGGCCGTTTTCGCTTTTTCTATAATTTCTTCAAAATTACGCCACTGAACATACCCAAGCAAAATTTGCAATTCTCTTGCCGACCAACATTCTACGCCCTCATACTCAAAAGCAGCGTCTTCAAACTTTCTGTTTAAAAAAGATATAACTGAACTATTCATCTTAATCTCCGTTAATTCATATGGTTATTGTATGCAAAAATCCCGATTCGGGGCAAGAATAAAGCGTATAGAATTAAAATTTTTGGCGGGTGATGTTAGTGAACCGTTGGTCAAAAATTTTAATAGTCGCCAGTGAAACAATCTCTGTGCGTTAGCATGGGGATTGTTTGTTGTTCTTTCTGATTTAATACCCCCGGCCCCCCCAATAGGAATTTTAGGGTGGTACATGGTATGGATATCAAAATTTTACATTTGTATATTTTCCTGATATAATTAGACATGAATCCGATGGGAATTGGATTCGGGGCTTTCAAACCCCATACGATACGGTGCGTTTGCATCGTGATTCCGTTATGGTGCATCGCACCGTTATTGCCTGACCAAGTTGGTCGGGTGTCTGTTGTTATATAACAGGGCTTGCCTGAAAGCAGCAGGGTCATTTATCGTATGATTTTGAAAGCACCCGACCGCCATATTTCCCATGGCGGTTATTTTTTTGATAAGGGGGAAAGATATGTCGTTAGGCGCTTATGAGCAGCAGTTGAAAGAGCTTAAGGAAAGTCGTGGGGATGATAATATCCTAGATTATTTACAAGATTTAAGGACTTTTGTTGGCACAAAATACGCCGACTCCTTGAAGCTTACAGAAAGATATATTTATAAAGAACGTTTTGTAAAAGTTGGCGAAGATATCCCAGAAGAAGTTTTTATACTGAACTTTGTTATAAACGAGAAATTGTTGCTAGCAAAAGAGCTGGGGGTATTAAATAAGATAGTGTTTGGCAAAACTTCAGATAAATTAAAGTTGGATGATTTTTTGTTAGCACGTGCAGGTGAAAAAATAGAACAATCAAAGCTGGAATTAAGCACAGAGACACAGACAGAACAAGAAGAAAAATTGCGCTTTCTAATAAGAGCAAGACGTTTATACCTTCCTAAAAGCTTCCCAGCAAACCATCGTGGCTTAAAATTTCCACGTGGTAAATCTGACACGTTGCCGAAATTATCAGCAACTGAGCGTTTTATAAAATACACAACCCCAGAGTACAACGAAAACTCTACAAATAAAGACGAACCTAATATACAGGAGGAGTGGGGAAAATTTTTAGGAGCTATATGCCTACTCTTCTTTTTAATGTTTGTTTTAGTTTTGATTTCTACTGGATTTTAAAAAAGGAATAGTAAAGTGAAAATAGATGATATTTTTCAAAGACCCTACAAAGACACCTTGCAAGAAAAAAAAGAAACGTTATTTGGACAGCTTATGCAAATAACAGAAGATATGATTTATAAAGAACGATGGGTTGCTATAGGAGATAAAATTCCAGAAGATTTTTTTTGGAAAAATTTCGTTGCAAATACACAAGCTTATCAACGTATTGACTATATGCGTCGTACACATAATATTTCTATACAAGATGTCCCGACAGAAATGCTAAAAACAACAGCAGATTTTGCGATGTATGCATTTTATTTGCCAAAAAAACAAATGAGTGAAGAACAATATTTTGCAACGATTGATGTAATGATGGCTCTTAGACTAAAATATGGATGGCTGCCACCACCAAGTGCAAAAGTTAAGCGACAAGCTATTATAAATATGCTTAGTTTTCTTATCTTAACCGGATTAACAATATGCTTTTTCTTTGTTTCGCCTCTGCTGGGGGTATGTGGACTCGGCTGTATCTTTTATTGGATTAAGAGTCGTTGGGGTTGGGTGCGCAAAATATAGACAATAATCCCATCCACAAAAACTGGACAGAAATACAATTCCCATTTTCCCGTACCTTAATAGGGTGGGAAAATGGGATTTTTCTTGCCATCAGATATCAATTAAAGATTTTGTGTCTTCGGCTTGTTTTTGTTTGGCAAGCTTTGCGCGTGCGGATACATCCTTTATTCCAGCTGCATGAAATTTTCGATATATTGCAGACTTGGACATGCCGGTTTCTTTTGAAATTTCCATAACGTCCATGCCTTTGTTATCGACAAAATCCAACAAGTCATCCAATTCGGATTGCTCGTCTGTTTTTGCGACTGTCCAATAAAGTATATTATCTGTGCCACACAATTTGATTACAAATTTTGCAACCGCATCGCCAGCAACGCTGCGGCTTTTTGTGTATTCTACAACAACCGCTGCGCCATCTTGTTGGTTATATCCAGCAGGCCTTTTTAGCAGTATGGACGAATCCATCAGCGTTTCAATCGCTGACGAACCACGTCCGCCCTTTTCTGTATCCTTGCCCGTATGGTGTATCCACAAGACAGAACGATTTTGTATGCGCTGGCTGACAGACCATCGATTAAACGCCTGCCAGCTGGATGCAGCATTTTCGTCCTGACAACCGTACAGGGTAAATACATTATCCAGAATGATAAGGTCAACACCACCAATGCTGTTGATAGCGTTTTCTATGATACGCCAGTGTGTTGGCTTTGACATATCAGGCATAGATGAACGGCCCTGAAAATCGCATCCGAATATTTTCAGATTATCACGATTAACAGTTGCGCCATCTTTTTCCATGCCGTCAATCAACTTAGAAAAACGTTCTTGCAGCATCTTGCCGTTCATTTCGCCATCTATATAAAGGACTTTGTATTGTTGTTCTGTTTTGAACCCCAGAAAGTCAATAGATGATGCGATTGAAATAGCCATTGTCATCGCCAAGAATGATTTCCCGACACCTCGTGGTGCGGAAATCATACAAACACCCTTTTGTGGAATAAATGGATACAGCAGCCATTTGATTTCTGGTAAATCCATGTCCAATAAATCGCCAACAGAAAAGATGTTCGGTTTTTGAACGGTGTTGTCCATATCATCATCGCCGGTGATATTGTCCAGATAATCATTTTCGTATTGTGGGTCAAATTCTTGCATTTAACCCTCCTTTGCTTGCAGGGTTGGTATCAACCCACCGAAAGAAATTATCAACGTTTATTAGTATTTTTGCGCCGACACGACGGATTGCATCAAATTGATTTAATCCGTTATAGTCCGCATAAAACACCAAATCACGCAGCGAGCCCTGCGTAAATGCAGGATATGATTCAGCAAATTGCCGAATGGTTTTAAAGTTGGGCGTCATATTTGCCATTGTTTTCTCCTTAGGTTTTTGGTTATGGTTTGCCCGCGGGTTCATGGCAAATATATATGCAAAAATACCGCCTATCAAGGCGGTTGCCCATAACGCTAGCGTGATGGCTTTATGGCTTGTGCTTTGCAGCCTGGGCAAACATGTTTGCATCATCGTTTCTAGTAAAACTAGAATCTTTGTAAGGGAAATCCCTGTTGGGGGATGTTTTTTTAAATTTGTTTTTTATGATGATTAGTTTTTCATCATCGGATTTGGCGGGGTTTGCATTGTTTGTTTCTCGTGTTATTTTTAGCACTGTTTTTTTTATTTCAGCTTTCTTGGCGTTTGTCTTGCTTGCGCCTTTATAACGACCTTTTCTTTCGCCCCACAATCTTTTATAGTCATGTGCGTTTTTTAAGCATGTTTGAATATCACTTTTAACGGTATTGATGTCGTCATTTTCTATTGCTTGATTTATCAGGATGAAAGCACCAATAACGAATAACCATACAATCCATTGTTTGTTATAGGTCTGAATTTTTACATCTGATTTAAAGTCAAGAATGCTAAAATGCTCGATGATGCGTTTAATTGTTTTATGGTCTAAATCGCCATGTTGTTTTATCCAATCCAGTGCGTTAGCAATTCTGTCTTCATCTAGATAGTTTTCACGATAGTGTGCCAAATCTTGTGCGTATTCCAATAAAATATCAGCTAGTATTGGATAGTTGGGCTGTGTGAATTTTTGCATTGGATGCAAGTGTGGAAAAATATCGGCAAAAGGTAATTGTTGTGTCATTTTGATTCTCCGAAAACTTTATCATTCATGCGTTCAATAACGCCACCTTTGTGGCTGTCTGATATATGGGCGTATCGTTGCACCATCTGCAATGTTTTGTGTCCCAGAACGTCTGCGATTTCGCCCAGGGATGCACCGTTCATAATTAAATAGCTGGCACATGTGTGTCGCAGGTCGTGAAATCTAAAATCTATCAAATTTGCATCACGAACCGCCTTGTTCCAGCTGTATCTGATATTAAATGGTCCAGAGTTTGTTTCGTTTGGAAATACCCAGATGTTAGATAATCTCTTTGCCCACAGTTGGCGCATCAGGTCTAATGCCAGGCCACGCAACGCAATACCACGTCTGTCGCCATTTTTGGTGTCTTGCAGCGTTGCCCAGCCACGATGTAAGTCAACATCCGCCCATTTTAGGTTTAATATCTCGCCACGTCTTGCCCCTGTTGAAATCGCCAGTATAACTGCTGGGTATAAAAATGGGTTTGGTGCTTTTTGTATCTCGGTCAATAATCTGTTGCGTTCGTCATCCGACAAGAATCTGACACGTCCCTTTGGCTCGGCACGTCGTGATACTTTGAACGCTGGATTTTCGCGCATCCACCCCAACTCTTTAACTGCAAAAGTTAATGCAGAACTTAATACCGCCAAATATCTGTTTAATGTGCTGGCGGACTTTGGTTGTCCATTGTGTGTTGTTATAGATTCTATCGTTTTTAGTGTATTATAGATACGGTCTGGCGTTATCATATTTAAACTGCATGCGCCCATTTGTTCGTTCCATACATCCAGCTGTCCAGATGTTGTGATTGATAGTGGATTATGTCTTTCTTTGTAAATAGTGATTATTTCGCCCAGGGTGCGTTTTTGTGATTGCAGAGTGGGCATATACTGCCCTTCTTTGATTTCAACTTCTATCTTCTGTGCCCAGGCCTTGGCAAGTGTCTTATTTGGGAATGTCGCTGTTCTGGGCTCAGCGCCCTTTACACGCACACGTGCACGATAAACAAAACCATCTCCACTCTTGCGCTTTTCTATTGTTGCCATCTTGGATAATCCTTTTGTATTTGGTTAATATATAGGATGTTTTTTGGTGATTTCAACATATACAATGAGATGACTAACCACCAAAAAATCCCGATAATGCGCTAGTTTTGATAGGTTGATTTATATTCGGGGACAAACAAGGGACAATTACACTGCAAAACACATAAATTTTAGTTGGTTTTTAAGTGTATGCAGCCACATAAGATTGTGTTGTACGTATATGCAAATTGTTGCATTTTTTTGTAAAAAATGTCCCTGCGTTGTCCCTTTGGTTAATAAAAACAACTTAAAATCCAACGATAATCAATAGGTTAGGAAATTTGCCGACTGACTTTACGAATGAGATGCTCTACCAGCTGAGCTACACCGGCGTGCGAAAATGACTATAAACCATTGCTAGAATAAATTCCAGTGATTTTTTTAATTCTTTATCTTTCGCAGAACGACCATTATTCCTGCTGGTGTCATGCCCGGGATACGCGATAAATCTGCGATGTTTTCAGGACGTGTCGCCGTCAGTTTTTCTATCAATTCATTTGTCAGTCCTGGTAACCCTGCATATACAAAATCGTTTGGTATTTTTAGGTTTGCGTCGCGTTTATATGCTGCAATTTCACGCTCGTTTCGTGCAATGTATCCCGCATAGAATTTATCGTTTTCTGCAATAGTTTCTTTCTTTGAATCAAATATTTTATTGTACCAATCTTTGGTCGTCAGTCCGATTTTTACCCCAATTGGTCCCAGTCGTGCAATTGCATTATCCGCCCGCAGGCTAAGTCTATATTCTGCACGTGATGAAAACATTCGATATGGTTCATCAACCCCCAATGTTGTGATATCGTCAATCATCACACCAATCATGGCGTTTGTACGATCGATTTCCAGGTATTCTTTCCCGCATGCAAATGCCGCGGCATTTGCGCCTGCAACCAAACCTTGGGCGGCGGCTTCTTCGTATCCCGATGTTCCGTTTATTTGTCCTGCAAAGAATAAATGTGGCACATCTTTGCTTTGCAGTTTGTCGTTCAGACTGCGCGCATCAATTGCGTCATATTCAATTGCATATCCATATCGTACAATTTCTGCATTTTCCAGTGCAGGTATCGTGCGTATCCATTTATCTTGTATATCGCTGCCAAAACTGGTTGATATACCATTAGGATAAATTAAATCACTGTCCCATCCTTCTGGTTCCAAGAATACATGGTGTGATGTATGTTCCGGGAAACGCATAACCTTGTCTTCCAGGCTGGGGCAATATCGCGGTCCAGTGCCCTGAATATCGCCATTATACATCGGTGCGTTTTTAATGTTATCGCGAATGATTTGATGCGTTTTTTCTGTTGTGTGTGTGATATAGCAAACACTATCATATTTATTATCAGCGCACCCGTCTGCAAACCAATCGTGTGGCGTGTCCCCAGGTTGCACTTCGCACAAAGAAAAATCAATTGATGATCGTCTTATGCGCGCGGGCGTTCCTGTTTTCAGTCGCATAATTTTAAATCCTGCGCTGCGCAACACATCAGAAATATTTTTATCGGCCGCCTGATACGTCCCATCGTCTTGCAATCGGCCTGACGATAATTTTTCATCGCCCCGCGTCACCAATCCGTTCAAAAATGTACCTGTTGTTAAAACCAGTGCCGTGCCGTTATATTTATCATTAACAATCGCACGTTCGATATCCAAAGAAACAACCGTTTCAAATACAATATCCAGATTTTTATATTCGCCCAGTATATCAACAATTGCATTGTGATACATATCACGGTCAATCTGTGCGCGCAACGCCTGTGTTGCGGCCCCATGTGTTGCGTTCAGTGTTCGCCAATGAATACCACTGCGATCCGCGGCGCGTCCCATAACGCCCCCCAGTGCAGTTATTTCTGCCACCATCTGTGATTTGCCGGGCCCACCAATACTTGGATTACATGACAGGGCCCCTAAATCAGACATGCATTGTGTCATCAACAGTGTTTTTGCACCACGACGTGCCGCCGCCGCCGCGGCTTCGATGCCGGCGTGTCCCCCACCGATAACAATCACGTCGTATTTATTCATTAGAATCTGCCCATACCACCATTTATATGTAATGTTTGGCCGTTGATATATGATGCCTCGTCAGACGCCAAGAACACACATGCATTTGCAACGTCTTCTGGTTCGCCAAATCGACCTGCTGGGATTTGTGACAAATATGTCTTTTTTAATTCTTCGGGCAAAACATCTGTCATTGGTGTTTTTATAAACCCAGGCGCAATTGCATTTGCAGTGATACCACGACTGCCAACTTCTGCGGCGATGGATTTTGTCATTGCAATCATGCCGCCCTTGGACGCGGCATAGTTTGCCTGCCCTGCCCCGCCAATAGTTCCGATGATAGACGCCATATTGATAATACGTCCAAATCGATTTTTCATCATTGGCATAATTGCGGCGCGACACATTTTAAAGCATGAACGCAAGTTAGTGTTAATAACGTCGTCAAATTGTTCATCTGTCATGCGCATCAACAGCGTGTCTTTGGTAATACCTGCGTTATTGATTAAGATATCTAATTTCCCTGCCTTTTCGATTGTATCCATAATCAGTTCAACCGCCCCACCATCAGATGCCAAATCACATGGAATTTTGATGAAACTGTCGTCAAATTCTGCGTTCATTTTTGCGACATTGCGTCCAGACACAACAACGGTTGCGCCCGCTTCCTTCATTTTTTTTGCGATTGCCGCACCAATACCACCTGTGGCCCCGGTAATCAACGCAACTTTTCCTGTTAAATCAAACATAATTAAATCTCCAATTTTTTAGCATTTATCTTATCTGTGATACGCGAACATAGTCCCGTCAAAACTGCGCCCGGGCCAACTTCTATCATATCGGTTATCCCCAGATTCGCCATATTTAAGACGCTTTCACGCCAGCGCACCCCATGCGTAATTTGATAAACCAACGCGTCTTTTATTTCATCGACATCCGTCAATGGTGTGCATGTTTTATTAGAAATAATTGGAACGATTGGTGTGACCATATTGGTGTTTTCCAGTGCGGCCCGCATTGCATCTGCGGCCGGCGCCTGAATTCTGCAATGCACTGGTACAGACAACGCCAACGGCATTGCGCGTTTAGCGCCCGCCTCTTTTGCAGCGGCCATTGTTGCCTCTACCACATCGCGCGCCCCAGAAATAACGACCTGGCCATCTGAATTGTCATTTGCAACATCGCAATCTGTTTTTGCGCATATTTCGCGTACGGCATCAATATTTAATCCCAATATAACCGCGGTCAGGCCCTGTCCAACAGGTACTGCGGTCTGCATTGCATTACCGCGCACACGCAATAATTTTGCGGCATCCCCCACAGAAATCGCCCCTGCGGCACACAGTGCGGTGTATTCACCTAAACTGTGTCCTGCGACAAATTCTGGCACCGTGGCATTTGCGGCGCGCATCATGGCAATAGACGTTGCCATAATTGCAGGCTGAACATTTGCAGTCAGTGTTAATTCTTCGGCCGGTCCATTAAAAATAATATCGGATAATTTTTCCCCCAGCGCATCATCTACTTCATCAAATACTGCGCGTGCGGCCGCATTGTTTTCATATAATTCTTTCCCCATACCAACGCTTTGTGCGCCCTGGCCCGGAAAGACAAAAATTGATGACATTTATTGTCCTTTTGTTACACACACTGCATTATACTTTGCGTATAGAGAATTCGCAACCACAATAATTTTGGCGATAAAAGTCTGTTGAACGGTTTATCTGTGTGCGCAAATTGTCATCCCACTTAATTGGCATATATTGAACGTTGTCGCATGTACTGGTGGCGGCATTATCGACCTGGGTTTGATTTTTATGTCGTGACACCCCCAGTACGCTGGCAATTGCGTTATATCCGTTTTCGCGCGCCCATTGTGCGGCGCGTCGGAATCTGTATTCAAAACATAGACTACACCGCGCACCGCGTTCTGGTGCAGTCTCAAACCCGCGTACCGCATCGCGCCATGCATCATGGTCATATTCCAGAATCGCGTATTTTACCCCGACGGCTTCGCAGTATTTAATTTGTTCCTGCATACGTTTTGTGTATTCAGATTCTGGAAAAATATTTGGATTAAAGAACAGAACGATAAAATCAGAAACGTCTGGTATTTGTTTGTCTGCCAATTGTTGAATTGCCCCACAACTGCACGGCGCACAACATGACAGCAATACCAGACGAATATTATTCATTATCGATACAAACTTTTATTACAACTATGTGCGCGCAATTTAATTGCACGTTGTGCAACCTTGTGCGCATTTTTTAAATCTTTTTCGGTTGCCGCGTTAATTGTCAAGACGCATTGGCCTGAACCATATGTTCGTGTATGTGTATTGGTGCGTTCTTCGATATACTTTGCAACATTGCACATATGCAACCCAGAACATGTTTCGACTTTTTTACATGTACAACATGGGAATTTATAAGAAAATTCAATTGTCACAGTTCCCTGCGAAATATTGCATCCATTGATTATAAGTTTTTCACCAAGACGTTTTGCGAAATCGTTCGTCATTATTTATATTCCTTGCCTATTGTTTCTTCGTTACTTAGTTCTATAATTTTATCGTTTTCTGTGCCGCTTGCTAATTCGGCTGGGCTGCACATCATACCAAAAGAATCTACATCTGCAACCTTTCTTTGCGCAATAGGTTTCTTTTGATTGGGCAATATACATCCGACCGGTGCCAAAACCCCGCGCAATCCGACGCGTACATTTGGTGCCGCGCATACAACCTGAACCGGTGCGTCTGTGCCAATATTTACCTTTAACACATGCAGATTTTCACGTGTTGGATGATTTTCAACAGACACGATTTCTGCAACGATTGGTTTTGGCGTGTTATCTTCTGCCTTTGGGGTATATTTTTCCGTCAGTTTTGCAACCGTATCATCATCAATACGATTAAACAGATTTTCTGGCACTGTAAATTCTGCGCCGTCTTTGATACGATGTTCGTATTTTTCTGGCCACGTCAAATCATGTGTCGTTGCAAAAATATTTTGCATTTTCGCGGCCGCGTCCGGAATAAATGGTGCAGACACACGCGCATACAGGTCAATTAACTGAAAACATTCGTTCAGACACGCCGCCGCGCCATCTGTGTCGCCATTTTTAACCAATGCCCATGGTTCGCATTTGGTCATATATTCATTTCCAATTGCATACAAACCACGCAACGCCGCAATAGATGCACGGAATTCGCACGCATCCAGCGCATTTGTCAGTTCTGCCAACTTTTCATTGATTTGCGATTCTAACTCTACGTTTATTTTGCCGGCCTTTGGCACAACATTACTGAAATTTTTAGCGGTCAATTTGCATACACGTGATACAAAGTTCCCCAACATACCGTTCAGGTCTTTATTCACAATATCTGCAAAACGCGCGATGGTAAAGTCTGTATCGTCCGTCTCGGGTGCGCTGGCAATCAGTGCATAACGCCACGCATCCGCCGGTGCGTCATTTATTGCATCGTTCAAGAAAATCCCATTTCCGGTTGATTTTGAAATCTTTGCCCCGTTAAAGTTTAAAAAGTTAAAACCTTTTAGTATATCAACTGTTTTCCAGTTATCGTTCATCGCCAATTCTTGTGCTGGAAAGAAAATAGAATGGAACGACACGTTATCTTTGGCCATAAATTGCGCATACTTTACATCATCACCACCGTGCCACCAGTCTGCCCATTTTTCATTTGCCGCCTGTGAAATTGAAACGTATCCCCATGGTGCATCAAACCAAACATAGAAAACCTTGTTTTCGTACCCTGGCTTATTAACAGGAATCCCCCACTTTAAATCACGTGTGATTGGGCTGTCGTGTAATCCTTCGTCCAGCCACTTATTTGCGATGGCCAACGCTGTTTTTGACCATCCGACGCGCGATGCAATCCATGTGCGCAATTTATCTTGCATTGCGCTGGTACGGAAATACAGGTGTTTTGTTTCACGCATTTCAACGGGTGATGATGAATCAATCGCACTGTGTGGATTTATCAATTGTTCTGGTTCCAATGTCGCGCCACATTTTCCGCATTCATTTCCATACGCCTTTTCATAGCCACACTTTGGACACGTGCCGATAACAAATCTATCGGCCAAGAACATATTTTCATTCACAGAATATGGCTGCATAGACGATTTTTCGACAATCATATTTTCCTGTTCCAATCGCAGGAACAAAGACTGAATCAATTCTTCATGTTTTTTTGTATGTGTTCGGCCATACATATCAAACGACAGGTTAAAGTCGCGAACGGATTGTTCGTGCGCTTTGCGATATTTATCAACATATTCTTCGATGGGCATATTTTCTTTTCTGGCCCCTACTTCGCTGGTTGTGCCGTGTTCGTCGGCGCCACACACATACAAGACATCACGTCCCATTGCGCGACAGAAACGCGCATACACGTCACTTGGCAACCAACAACCAACCAAATGCCCTATATGTAAATTATTATTAACATACGGCAGTGCAGATGTGATTAAATATTTTTTAGCCATGTTTTTCTCTTGCCCTTTTTTTCGAAAAAAATAGACGCCAACGGGGCGTCTAATGAAACCCGTTGAACATCTGGTAAAATTTAATTGTGCATTCGCATTTTTTAACTTTCCCTGTCAAGAATTCTGGTGGGTGGTATTGGACTCGAACCAACGACCTTTACGATGTCAACGTAACGCTCTAACCAACTGAGCTAACCACCCATTGCGCCGCCCATTATATCAAAGAAATTTAAGATTGCAAATAATATTTGTTATGGGATATAATACCAGTTGTAATGGGGAACCCGTTATGCGAGATTAGTACTCTCGCCCAACAACCGTCTGCGCAGACGTTAATTGCTCCAACCACTGGTTGGAGGGCGATGAATATATTGAATAAGTCGCTGAGCATGTTGTTGTGCAAAGTACTAACCTCCAACCACCCCGTTATGGTGGTTTTTTATTTAAAACTTTTTGGGGGTCATATGACAATTGGGCATGAAATAGAATACGTTCGGAAACTGCGCGGTTTATCTATAATTGATGTTTGTAATGCGATGGCAATCCAAGAAAATGAATATTGGCATATCTATAACGGTAAATTTCGTCCAAGTGTATATCAATTAATTATGTTTATATCCGTTGCGCGTTATCCATTGGAAACAATAAAAAAATACCGGTAAATACCGGCATTTTTTATTCTTTTTTTAAAAAGTTTTCCAACCAGTGATTATCAAAATTCAATTGTTTGACATCCTTGTTTGATAACAATTTTTGTTGTAATGGGATTGTTGTTTTAACGCCCTCTATAACAAATTCGTCCAATGCCCGTCCCGCGCGCATAATGCACGCCGGTCTGTTTGGTGCATGAACGATTAATTTTGCAATCATAGAATCGTATGTTGGTGGTATATTGTATCCCGTATAGACCGCACTATCCACGCGCACTCCCATGCCACCTGCCGGTGCATACAACGTAATTTTCCCAGGGTTTGGAATAAATGTTTCTGGGTCTTCGGCATTGATACGAAATTCAATTGCATGACCATTTGGTACAACATTTGCCTGTGAATAGCCCAGTTTTTCACCCGCCGCTACACGAATTTGTTCGCGCACCAAATCGACACCATACACCATTTCCGTGACAGGGTGTTCAACCTGTAATCTGGTGTTCATTTCCAAGAAATAGAATTTACCATCTTCGAACATAAATTCAAATGTCCCTGCATTGGTATATCCCATTTTTTTTGCGGCTGTCTTACAAATCTCTATCATGTCATCGCGTTGTTTTTGTGACAATGCCGCCGCCGGACATTCTTCCATAATTTTTTGGTTTCTGCGTTGTAATGAACAGTCACGTTCGCCAAATATGACAACGTTTCCATGCTTGTCCCCCAACACTTGAAATTCAATGTGTCGTGGATGCAGCAACAGTTTTTCCATATACAACGTATCATCACCAAACGCAGACTTTGCCTCGTTCTTGGTTAATTGATATGCCTCGGCCATTTCGTCGGCGTTCATAACCGGTCGCATTCCGCGCCCACCACCGCCGGCTGCGGCCTTTAACATAACTGGATAACCGATTTTTTCTGCAGTGCTTAGTGCATCATCCAAAGACTGTAACGCGCCATCAGACCCTGGCACAACAGGCAACCCGCATTCAATCGCGGTTTTTTTTGCATTAACCTTGTCGCCCATACGCACAATCATATCTGGCGCAGGGCCAATCCAAATCATGCCATGCTGTTCGACCTTTTGTGCAAAATCTGCACGTTCGGACAAG
The DNA here is from genome assembly GCA_017403085.1 of Alphaproteobacteria bacterium. GTDB lineage: Bacteria > Pseudomonadota > Alphaproteobacteria > Rs-D84 > Rs-D84 > Enterousia. The sequence continues at coordinate 54,449 of JAFQOQ010000009.1, read as the reverse complement.
AATCCATATCCTGGATGAATTGCATCTGCGTTCGTCAGCAGTGCCGCCGTCAAAATCGCGGATTCGTTTAAATAAGAATCGCGTGCGACCGCCGGTCCAATGCACACAGATTCATCGGCCAACTGTACATGCATTGCGTCGCGATCTGCAGTTGAATAAACGGCAACCGTACGAATCCCCATATCGCGACATGCGCGTATTATACGCAATGCGATTTCGCCACGATTTGCGATTAATACTTTTTTAATTTGTGACATTTTATTCAATTACGATTAACGGTTGTTCAAATTCAACGGCCTGTCCATCAGACACCAACACCTTCTTTACCACGCCGTCTTTGTCTGACTTTATTGGGTTAAATGTTTTCATTGCTTCGACCAGTGCGACCGTATCGCCAACCTTGACAGTGTCACCGACCTTGACGAAAACGTCTGCCCCCGGCTCTGGCGCCAGATATACAACCCCAACCATTGGTGATTTTAATACATGCCCGCATATTTTTTCAGGCGTTGTTGCGCATTTTACATCTGCACATGGTACGGCCGACGTTGTTGTAACCGCGGCAACTTGTTGTTTTGATAGATGAATATGTTTGCGATACACGCCAAATAAAAACTGACGTTCCAGTTCCAGTTCAGTAATTCCCATATCGTCCATGATTTTAGACATAGATTCAACGGTTGCACGAAATGACATCATAAATCCTTTATATATATTCGCTTCAGTTTCTAATTTTATCACAAAGTCACCGCTTGTCAAGGGACAGGGTCGTATCCAAATCCACCTGCAGGCCTGCATCGGCATATTCTGCGAACGCCCATTATGGTGCCACGAATTGCGCCATATTTTTCGATGGCCTGGCGTGTATATTCGCTGCATGTTGGGGTAAAACGGCATGCTGCGCGTCCCCCGATTATTGGTGAAATTGCCAATTGGTACATGCGTACCATTGCAATTGCGACGCGTTTAGATATTGATAATTTATTCTGCATTATCGGTATTTAATTTTCGCATATAATTCAATGCTTTTTTCATTGCGATGCGCCCAGATTGTCTATCTGCATCCAGTATTGCGCGCCGTGCAACAAAGATATAGTCCCATTCGGGTCGCAATAACTTTTCATTAAACCGAATCCAGTCGCGCAATAGTCGCTTTGCCCGATTTCTATCAACGGCATGCTTAAATGTTTTTTTGGTCACAATCAGTCCATACCGCGCATCATCTGGTATCTTGGCAGGCTTTGCGCGCGCCAAAAAGAATGCGCAACGTCCCGTTGGGTCGTTTGTGCCCATTGCAAAATCTTTATGATTCTTAATTGTATCTCGCATAGGGGCTATAATATCAGATTATATAATAAATCAAATAAATTTGTTGGCCTGCCTTGATTTTTTTAACATCGTGATTTATAGTTCAGAAAAATCATAAATTATGGGGAAAAATATGTACAACTGGCTGATGAAGTTTTTTTCTGCCGATATGGCGATTGACTTGGGGACTGCGAACACATTGATTTATGTCAAAGGTCGCGGGATTGTGTTAAACGAACCATCGGTTGTTGCGGTGGCTGAAAACAGATTGCTTGGACGCAAAGAAATCTTGGCCGTCGGGACCGAGGCTAAACAGATGTTTGGCCGTACCCCTGGGACAATTTCTGCGGTACGCCCCCTGCGTGATGGCGTTATTGCAGATTTTGAAGTTGCCGAAGAAATGATTAAATACTTTATTCGCAAGGTTCATCACAAGAATCCATTGGCGGCACCCCTGATTATTATTTGTGTGCCATCATGTGCAACCCAGGTGGAACGTCGTGCTATTCAAGAAGCGGCCGATGCCGCCGGTGCGCGCAAGGTATATATCGTCGAAGAATCGACTGCGGCTGCGATTGGTGCGGGGCTGCCCGTGGAAAAGCCGGTTGGTTCAATGGTCTTAGACATTGGTGGTGGCACGACCGAGGTTGCAGTTATGTCCCTGGGCGGCATTGTGTATTCTAATGCGGTTCGTACGGCCGGTGATCAGATGGATGTTGATATTATTGACTTTGTTCGTAAAAACAAAAATCTGTTAATTGGTGAAAATACCGCCGAAGAGATTAAAAAGAAAATCGGCACTGCCATCGCCCCCAAGGACAAGGCAAATGAACTAACAATGAAGATAAAGGGTCGTGACCTGTTGTCGGGTACGCCACGCGAAACTGTTATTACAGAAACCCAGGTCGCAGGTGCATTGGCACAAACAGTATCTAAAATTGTTGATACTGTCCGCCAGGCCTTGGAATTAACACCGCCTGAATTATCTGCTGATATCGCAGACCTTGGTATTGCAATGACTGGTGGCGGTTCTATGTTGCGTGGTCTGGATGCGGCGATACGTGCTGCGACGGGTCTGCCGGCGTTCTTGGTTGATAATCCATTGGCATGCGTTGCCTGTGGCAGTGGTAAAATGTTGTCAAATCTGGACAAGAACAAGCACGTTCTGCAAACTATGTATTAAAAAAAAAGAAAAACCGGCGTTCGCCGGTTTTTTTATCTTCTGCCACCGCCCATTGGGCCGCCCATACGCATGTTTTTATTTGTATTGCTGCTGGTGGCACCAACTTTTCCAACGACGACCCTGTCGCCCATCTGAATTTCATCAGAAATAATTTCTGTCTCTGTTGCTGTACTCAGTCCCTTGGAATATGGCACAGTGATAATTTCACCTTCGCGTTCAATCGCCAGATGTGTAACAGGTGTTGCACCATTTGCGTTTTCTAAAATCTCGTTAAAACTGCGGATTAAGAATGCAGAATTTGGTGCCTTCCACACATTGTCTTTTTCAGATATAATAATTGTCACAAACGCGGTCATCCCCGGCATCAACCTTAAATCAGAATTATCTACGTCAATCACAACAGTATAAACAACAACGTTTGATGTGGTTGTTGGTGACAGGCGAATCTGGCGCACAACACCACTAAATGTTTCTGTTGGATACGCATCTACGGTAAATGTCACCGGCATATTGTCTTTGATAACGCCGATATCTGCCTCTGATACAGATGTTTCGATTTGCATTTTAGTTAAATCTTCGGCGATTTCGAACAAATCTGGTGTTTGGAAAGAAGCAGCAACTGTCTGTCCTACATCGACCTTGCGCGATATAACTGTGCCATCGACCGGCGACACAATTGTTGCATACCCCAGGTTTGTGACCGCACGTTCGTATTGTGATTGCATACGATTAACAGACTGTTCTGCCTGTTCATATACTGTCTGTGATTGTTCCATTTCTGCGCGTGAAATCATATCACCTTCGTACAGCATTTTATTTCGTTCGAATTCATTTTTTGCAAAATTTCGCTGGGAAATTGCACTGTCCAAAGATGCCTTGGCTTCATCAACAGACGCCTGCAATACGGACGGTTCGATTGTTAATAAGATATCTCCCTTTTTCACTTTGGTATTAAAATCCACATACAGATTATCAATTGTACCCGACACTTGCGATCCGACATTAACGGTATTCACGGGTTGTATTTCACCGGTTGCCGTCACTACTTGCTTTAAATCACCACGTGAAATACCAAGTGTTATATATTCAGACGCCTTCTGTGTATTGCCACCAAAAATAAAACTCAGCACAACCAAAATAGCCATTAGTATAAAGAACCACCATTTTTTACGCCAAATCCATTTTAGTACGCGACGCGCCAACGATTGTTTTTTACCTTGTTTCTTTACTGGTTTTTTATTATTCGCCATCGTTTTCTTCCTTGATTAATTCTGCCTTGATTTCACCAACTGCCAACGCCACTGCGGCGCGTTTTGTAAATAAGTCGTATTTTGCAGCATTATTTTGTTTTTGTGCATCGACCAGTTCTGATTGTGCTGTCTGCCAATCTAGCATGGTCGCACGTCCAACCTTGTACATGCCGGCGGTCACGCGTTCGCTTTCGGTTGCAGACGCCAGCAATGTATCTGTCTGTTTCAGCACGGTCTGTGCAGTTTTATAGTTCTGATATGCGGTAAATATATCCAGTGACGCGTTATCTTGTGTTGCGCGTTCCTGTTCGATTGCACGGTCGTAATTCGCCTGTGCCTCGCGTACGCCATACATATTGGCAAATCCAGCAAACAAAGGCATAGATGCACGTATTCCTATGCTGCCACTAATGTTATCGTTGCCCGCATTAAAAGATTCTGATGGTGTATCCGCCCAAGACAGCGAACCAGATGCAGAAATACTTGGCAAATTGCGCAGGAAACTGCTGTTTCGTCTGTGCCATGCGGCATCTTTATTCGCGGTTGCGCGCAATAAATCTGGTCTGGTCTTTTGTGCCTGTGCAAACAGTTCATCCAACGTCTTGGTTTCTTGCGGTGTGCCAAATTCAGACGGCATATCTGCAATATTTATATCTTGGTCTGCGGGAAACGACAGTTTATTCAGCAATGTTCCCTTGGCAATTTCACGATTGTTTTTTGCGCGTTCTAAATCCAGATTACGACTGGCCAACGTTGTTTCTGCCTTTAAAACGTCTGCCTTGGCAACAGACCCTGCGCGAAATTTCTTTTGCGCGGTATCCTTTGCGGTCTGTGCAACTGTTTTCAAAGATTCTGCCGACTTAACATCCGCGTCCGCCTTTAACAGGGCATAATAAGATCCAATAATTCCATACACATAATTTTGTACGGTTTCATCATAATCAAACCCGGCCGCACGCCATGACGCCGCAGATTGATTCAGATCAGATAAACGTTTGCCAAAATCAAATATTAAATAAGATGCAGACAACGACGCGCCATACGACCAATCGCCCCACTCTTGATTTCTGTATGGCAAAGATGCGTTCGCTGACCCAGATACGCTTGGCAAATAGTTCGCATATTGTGCATTTTTTGAAAAACGTGCAGACTGATACGCCAAATAAGATGCGGCGGTCTGTGGGTTTCTGCACAGCCCCAATTCAATCACCTGTGCCAAATCCATTTGGTCTGTTGGCACCGTTGTGCGCGTCATACAGTCCTGTCCGGCGCCCCACGCAACGCAAGGCACTGCATAAAGCAATAAAAACAAAGCCTTTTTCATAGAAAACACTCTCTCTCGAATAATATTATTACAAATTATACAATTTTTATGTTGAATTACAATTTTTTTTTGCGTAATATGCCACTACCAGTTCAGGCCTGGTGGCAGAGTGGTTATGCAGAGGACTGCAAATCCTTGTATGCCGGTTCGATTCCGACCCAGGCCTCCACAATAAAAAAACACCCACATGGGTGTTTTTTTTTTGTTGTCTGGTCGGGATTGAACCGGCGCGGTTCGCATACGAGCAAAGATTCACAAGCGACGTATGCTTAATTGTAAATACTCTTGCGGGTGTTTTTTTTATTTTGTATTATCCGCGTATGATTGAATCCATAACATTAACAGATTTTAGAAATCATACCGCGTGTCGTGTCACGACGCATGGTCGGCGTAATGTTATTATCACGGGGCCAAATGGTGCGGGAAAAACTGCTATACTCGAAGCGGTATCAATGCTTTCTGGTGATCGTGGTTTGCGTGGTGCGCCAATGACAGATGTTGCCCGTTTTAATGGCGCGGGTGGTTTTTCTGTTTTTGCACATCTGGCTGACGAAACCGAAGTTTCTGTCACCTACACTGGTGGCGATACCAACCGGCGTGCCCGTATTGATGGCGATGCGGCGCCACTATCTGATTTATCAGGATTGTTGCGTGTGGTGTGGCTGACCCCACGTGAAGATAGATTATTCGTAGATTCCGCATCAGAACGTCGTGCATTTTTTGATCGTCTTGCGGCCAGTTTTGATGCCGCCCATGCGGGGCGTACGGCGCGCCTATCAAAATTGATGTCAGAACGTGCCTATGCCTTAAAATCTGGCGCAGACACGCATTGGTTGGACGCGATTGACGCCCAGATTTCCGGTACGGCGGTTGCTGTGTCTGCGGCGCGTATTCAATATGCTGGTGAATTGAATTATTTTTTATCGCGTTGTGCGGTATCTTGTTCTGGCGTGTTGGAACAGATGTTGATATCAGGTGTATCTGCGGGCGATGCAGAACGCAGATATATGGATTATCTGCGTCAAAATCGTACATTGATAAATGATAAAATGGTTTTAGACGGCCCGCATAAATCAGATTTTGGTGTATTTAACAACGATTTAAATTTACCTGCGAATTTAACCAGTACGGGCCAACAAAAGACAGTGTTGTTGGATTTGGTTTTGGCACATGCAAAACTGGTGCATGCCAAGACCGGCGGACATTGTCTGATTTTATTGGACGAAGCGGCGGCCCACCTGGACAAAAATGCGCGCGAAAAATTGTTCTGTGATTTGGCAGATACCAACGCCCAGGTTTGGGCAACAGGGCTGGACGCATCTGTTTTTGAAAATGTTCCAAATGCGGTATTTGTTGCTTGCCACGATGGTGAAATAAATAATATACTTACGTCGGAGAAATAATTATGGCACGTATTGATTATCAAACATTACTAGACAATGCGTTAAAGTCTGTGGTCAAAGACGCATTGATTCATGCCCAGTTTAATGGATTGGGTGACGGTACGCACTTTTTTATAACGTTTAAGACGCGTGATCCTGGGGTTGTATTGCCGGATTTTCTGCGTATTCGCTATCCTGATATCATGACGATTGTATTGCAGTATTCATTTAACAATTTGCATGTGTCGGACAAAGAATTTGGCGTACAATTAACGTTCGACGGCCGTCCGTTCTTTATTCGTGTGCCGTTTTCATCTTTGATAGAGTTCAAAGATCCATCTGTTGATTTTATGCTGTCTTTTCAGCCAAAGTCAGAACCGTCCGCAGATAATGATATGGAATTACCTTTGGAAGAACGCCCTGGCACCGTCCCAGACACAGGCCGCGTTGTGTCGTTGGATGAGTTTAGACGGAATAAAAAGTAATAAAAATACCGGCATTTGCCGGTGTTTTTTATAATTTCTGTTCCATCTTTTTTTGCATTTCAATCAAGATTGGCGTGCTTATTCCTAAATCTTGTGCGCGTTTTATCAATCCGCGTAATGCAAATATTCCTTCGACTGTGCCATTGGGCGCGTCGCCGCGTGCAATTGCCATGCCACCTGAAAAGTTGCGGCTGGTTTCACTGGTTGCAGACAGAAACAGGTCCCCTATTCCGCATAGACCCAAGAATGTTCGTAATTGTGCGCCCGCCGCCATCCCCAAATCAACGACTTCGTTCCACGCGCGTGTAAATATCAATGCACGATCGTTTTCGCCCTGGGCGACGACTTGATTATATCCACAAATTAACGCAACGGCATTTTTTCCAACGCCGCATATTTCTGTCCCGATAACGTCGCTGCTTTCAACCAGATATAATTTATTTAATGCCTCTGCCCCGGCATTGATTGCTTTGGTTGTTCCCGCCAGCGTAGAACCTGTCGGAACGCCTTGTGCAACCTCGGCCGCAAATTGTGGCCCAGATAGCACGCCGTAATCTTGGCATTCTGGCAGTTCTGTTTGCAGTATTTCGGACATAAATTGCCCTGTTGTGCTTTCTGCACCTTTGGTGCAAATAATGATTGGTTGTCCGTTGTATGTATCACGTGCTTTACGCATGGTTTCGCGGAAAAAAGCCGCTGGTGTCACGACCAGCCATGTATCTGCATCGTGTAATTCGTTTATATCCTTTGTCACATGCAGGTTATTTGGCATATCAACATTATCAAATGTCTTGTATTCACCATCGTACGACCATAATTTAACACTTGCGCCACCGCGCGCCACCGTAATTGCCAATGCGGTACCCCATGCACCTGCACCAATTACACCAACTTTCATCATTTTATTTTCCTTATTTTTCTTTCAATATTTGGGACGACTGTCAATCCATCATCAGATAAATCAATTGCACGTTTGTATGCGTTTCTTGCATTATCATATTCGCCGATTTCCACATACATGTCCCCCATGTGTTCGAACAAAGACGAGCATGTTTCGGACACTTCTCCTACACGTTCTAAAACATCCAGTGCGGCTGGCGCCCCTTCGCGTATTGAAATGACGTATCCTAATGTATCCCACGCCAAAATATCCGCAGGGTTTTGTTTTACCAGCATCATCGCATAATCATACGCATTTTCGATTTCGCGCCCCTGTGCGGCCCATATTTTTGCCTGTAGCGACACGATTTCTGCGTCAATCATTAACGTGTCGGACGCGTCATGAATATCTTGTTGTGCGGCCTTCAGGTCACCAAACGCGTAGTATATTTGCGCCCTGCTCTTTAAAAAGAATGCCCTGCCCTGATCATTCAGATTTTCGTTATCGATTGCACGCTGAACGATGCGCAGGGCGCGCCGTTTATTTCCGTGCTGTATATGATGCGCGATTAACTTATTAACCGCTGGCACAAACAACGGATGTGCGTGCGTAACTTCTTCTAATTTTGATATGTCGCCATTTTTTTCTGCGCTACGCAGAACGGCAAACAGATAAAATGGACTGTCTGTTTTTATTTTGTCGAAATGCACCTGATAGTCGCCAATATTATTATAAAAGAATTGCCCTAAATAATAATGTATTGCGTCGCTATTTTTACTAAAATCTGGCGCAGTAATTTCTGCGAATCGCAGCAATATTATCGCCAAATCCGAATACATCATAATCTGTGTGTGTGAAACATTTTGCACTAAACTGAACGCCAATGCGTTTTCAAGTCCTGCATACACAGACCAGTCTGGTATATTATCAAATTCTGCAATAAACATCCCGCCGGGTTGTTCTGTAAATCTGTCGCGCAATGCATCGCACAGGTCGTCACGCCCAATGTGTTTATAATACGCCATGATATACATGTAATCATTTATATTCATGAATTCGGGTGACACTTTTTCAAAATGTTCAATCGCTTTTTCTTTGTCGTCTAATTCGGCGTATATTTGCCCGCGTATAAACGATTTCCATGATTTGTTGGTTGATAGGTCATCGATAAAATTAAACGTATTGGTGCGCCAATCATTTGCGATTGCGGACCATATGCGCAATGGTGCGGCCAATGCAGACTTGTCTGTTTTATGTCGATTGTGTAATTCCTTCCATTTGCCCTGTTGTACCAGATATGCATCATATATCAGTTGTGCAGGCATACTTTTTTCGTTCTTTAACAAATGTGCGTTTTCTGGCAATTTTCCGCCCAAGAATTCTGATATCAATCGTGTGTTTTGTACGATTGGATAATCGACATCGGCCAGGTTTGCTGTAAAATCACTGGCGGCGACGAAATCGTTGATATATATGGCGTGTTGTGCGGCCAAGAAATTTCCATACTTAGAACTTGGAAAATTATACGCGTGTTGCACCCCTGCGTTTGTATTGTTCAAACGATGCAATTGTCCCCCAATGGTGGCGATAATTGCAATTAAACTAATTCCGATAAATAAACTTTCTATTTTTCTCATGATTATGCTAGAATAGCACTTATGAAGAACAGTGTCAAATTTGAACGGTATGCATCAATGTTGCGCGAATGGTCTGGGCGTATGAATCTTGTCGCCCCCAGCACATTGAACGATATTGAAAATCGTCACTTTGCCGATTCGGCGCAATTGGCGGATGTTTTACCACGTGATGTTTATATTGCTGATTTGGGCAGTGGGGCGGGTTTTCCCGGTGTTGTTTTGGCGATAATGGGCTGGCGCGTTACATGTATCGAATCGATTGGAAAAAAGGCTGCTTTTTTATCTGCCTTGAAACAGGATTTAGATTTGCCAAACCTGACGGTATATCATGGCCGGGTCGAAGATTTTGTCCGGCAATTACCGGCCAAAAGCGATAATTTGGTATTCACTGCGCGCGCCTTTGCATCGCTTACCAAGATTTTAGATTATGTTTGTTCTACAAATTGCCGGCTTTTTTTGCTAAAAGGCCGGGAAATTGAATCGGAAATTGCGGCTGCGAAACAGTATTATGATTTTGAATATGATTTGACACCATCAAAAACGGGTGATGGTTTTATCATTTCTATTCGAAATTGCCGGCAGTTTCATGTGAAATAATATGTAATATATTGAAAATAGTTTATTTTTAATAAAAATGTGCAAAAAAGCCGGTAATTGCCGGTTTTTGTTTGTGTTGATAATTTGTTTTGTTTCATATGAAACATGTTTTAGTATATTGTTTTTAGTAGAAAAATGCAGTGTGGTGTTTTAATTCTTGACTGTGTGTGACGATTTTTATAATCTAAATAAAGAATTTTAGATGTGTTTAGGAAGGAAAAATGACAAAAATAATAGCGTTTGCGAATCAAAAGGGTGGGGTGGGTAAAACAACCACCGCGATAAATATTGGCGCGTCGTTGGCGGCGATAAAAAAACGTGTTTTGTTGATTGATTTAGATCCTCAGGGTAATGCGGGAACCGGTCTGGGATTTGTTCGTGCGTCGCATCATCAAAGTGTTTATGGTGTTATTATGGGTACGGCCAATGTCGCAGATAATATATTGACAACTGCGGTGCCGGGAATGCATATTTTGCCATCGTCCCAGGCCCTGGCGGGTGCAGACGTTGATTTGTTAGATATGGATAATCGTGAATTTAGATTGCGTGATGCGTTAAAGCCAATTTTGTCGCATTATGATTATATCTTGCTGGATTGTCCGCCGGCATTGGGGTATTTGACGATTAACGCATTAACGACCGCTGATTCTGTTATTATCCCGTTGCAGTGCGAATTTTTTGCCCTCGAAGGTGTTCAGCAATTAATCGATACGATATCTGTTGTCAAAGAAAAATGGAACCCTGATTTAAACATCTTGGGTGTTTTATTGACTATGTATGATAAGCGCTATGGATTAACGCGCGCTGTTGATGATGATGTGCGAAATTCGTTTGGCGAATTGGTGTTTAAAACGGTTGTTCCGCGCAATGTTCGCGTGTCTGAGGCACCCAGCCACGGCAAGCCGGCATTGTTTTATGATTTTAATTCAACCGGTGCCCAGGCGTATTTGCGCGTCGCAACCGAAGTTGTTCAACGAACCGAAGGTGATATAAATGTCCAGTAAATTTGGGTTAGGGCGTGGTTTGTCTGATTTGCAACAGGCCAAAGGTGTAATTCCTGATATTTCTTTATTAACCCCTGTCGAACGTGTTGTTGTCAAGCAGGTTCCATTGGTGCAAATTGGCGCAAACCCTGACCAGCCGCGCAAGACTTTTTCTGACGAAGAATTGTCTGATTTGGCGGCATCTATAAAAGAAAAGGGCGTATTACAACCGATTTTATTGCGTTCTGTTTCGGGGCGCGACTATTTGTATGAAATCGTTGCGGGGGAACGTCGTTTTCGTGCGTCTAAAATGGCCGGGCTTGCAGATATCCCAGCATTGGTAAAAACAATGTCCGATGAAAACGCGATGGAAATTGCGCTGATTGAAAATGTTCAGCGTGAAAATTTAAATCCAATAGAAGAAGCGAACGCGTATCAAAATTTAATGACAACGTGCGGATATGAATTATCCGACGTTGCGCGCCTGATTGGTAAATCTGAAAGTTATATTAAAAACAGTCTGCGTTTAATTACGTCTTTGCCATCGTCTGTACAAAATTTAATCGCCCAGGGTAAAATATCTGGGTCGCATGGTCGTGCATTGACTGTTGCAGAAAATCCAGATGCATTGGCACAAAAAATCATTGCCCAGAATTTGTCTGTTGCGGCAACCGAACAGTTGGTAAAATCTGCGCCTCGTGCCAAAAATCGTCGTCAAACATCATCCAAGACAATGGATGCTGCCCATGTTCGCGATATCGAAACGCGAATGAAAAACGCGCTTGGGGTACCTGTAAAACTGATTGAGCGTCGCGGTGGGGCAGGGCAAATAGTTTTGTCTTTTTCTACCCGTGTCCAATTGCAAGAATTAGTTGAAAAAATAACTAAATAAAAATGTTAAAAAAAGCCGGCAAAAGCCGGCTTTTTTGTTTGATTTTAGATTTTAAATATTTTTGTTAAAAAATACCGGCATTTACCGGCCTTTTTGACGTTTTTTGTTGTTTGCGTGGATTGATTGTTTTTCTTTAAAAAAAACCGCCCAATCGGGCGGTCTTTATATCTACGCAACAATTATTTAACAGTTGTTGTTGCATTACGGTTCCATTTCCAGACTTCTTCGCCAGAACCCTGAACCAATGGACGTTCTTTACCATAAGAGATGGTAGAGATACGTTTTGCACAAATGCCGTCATTTACCAAAACTTCTTTGGCTGCGTTTGCACGACGTGCGCCCAATGCCAAGTTGTATTCTGTTGAACCACGTTCGTCGCAATTACCAGCGATTTGGATTTTTACATCTTCGTGGTTTTTCATGTACAGCGCCTGACCCAACAGGTTGTTTTTAGCGTCTTCTGAAATTTCAGAAGAGTTAAAGCCAAAGAATACGCGCTGATCGTTCAAGTCAGCTGGTTCAACGATAGCAGAACCGCCACATGCTGCCAACAGGCCAGCAACGCCTGCCAACAATGCAAAGTTTGTTAATTTCATGAAATTACTCCCTTGAGTTTCTGTTGCTCGTGGTATATTTTATAATAAAATGTTCGGAAAATCAAGGAAAAACACAATATGGACTATGATGCACTGCGATATTTAGATTTGGCGGGTGTGCGGTGGGAATTGGCCGACACGCCGATAACTGCACCTGCGCCATCGGTGACGAAACAGGCGCCCACGGGCGAATCGGTTTTTATGCCCCGTGCAACCGACCCGACACGCCGTGTCACATCTGTTGTTCCGCCAATTGCCCCCATCCAAACAATTTCACTGGAAACAGCAACTGCGATGGCGTCGCGTCCGAACGATATGAATGCGTTGGTGCGTATGATTGGCGAATTCGGTCATCCATTACGTTCTGGGGCGACAAATACTGTTTTGCCGCATGTCGCCAGCAACCCAAATGGATTGCTGATTGTCACAGATATCCCTGGCACAGACGATGATGCGTCGGGTTGCATATTGTCGGGCGCATCCGGCGAATTGATGGACAAGATGTTATCTGCAATCAATATGTCACGTGAAAACGTGTCTATTGTGCCAATGTTATTTTGGCGTACGCCTGGGGGGCGCACACCAACACGCGAAGAACTTGATTTATCTCGTCCTTTTTTCAATCGCGCACTGGATTTATTGCGTCCGCGTGTTATTCTGACGCTTGGTACATTGCCTGCGATGGAATTGATAGGGGTCAATCTTGCAAAATCCCATGGTGTGCCTGTGGTGCAAGACAATGGTCGAACAGTTGTACCGATTTTTCATCCAAATTATTTAATTCTAAAACCTGCGGCCAAGCGTGATGTTTGGAACGCGCTGCAAAATGTTGAAAATATCTTGAAAAGTATCGAATAATAGTTAATAATTTGCCTATGTTATACCAAAGGAGCCTAACATTAAACCTACATTAAACCGTGATAATCGTCGCGACCAAGGTCCGCGTATGAACAATCGGATTTTCGCAAAATCTGTTCAAGTAATCAGCAGTACTGGCCAAAACTTGGGCGTCATGCCTACGTCCCAGGCATTAAATATGGCGATGGACGAAGGGCTGGATTTGGTTGAAATCAATGCAAATGGTGCTGTTCCAATTGCCAAGATAATGGATTACGGTAAATTCAAATATGAACAGAAAAAGCGTGCAAACGAGGCTCGTAAGAATCAAAAAAGTATCGAAGTCAAAGAAGTTTGGGTAAAGCCTTTTATTGAAGAAAATGATTTGAATATCAAAATGAAAAAGGTTTTAGAATTCTTGGGCGACGGGAACAAGGTTAAAATTTCCGTTATGACCAAGGGGTCCAAAAAGGTTTTGGCACGTGGTAAAGATGCGGTCCCAGAACTGTTTGCGCGTATCGTTGCAATTATTGGTGACAAGGGTGCGCTGGAATCTAAATCAAAGCCAGATGAACGCACAAAATCAATAATTGTTGCGCCTGCAAAATAAACATCGCCCAATCTTGGGCGATTTTTTATGGCAGACTGATTTTTTTTACTTTATAATCCCCATACTATGTTAAGAATAATAAAATCTTTGTTTATGCCGGCGGCAAATAAAACCACAGCTGGCGAATTGGCGGCCAAATTTGGCCTGGAATTACGTGGCGACGCAAATGCGATTGTTCGTTCTGTTGCGCCAATCGCAGACGCACGGGCAGGGCAATTGGCATTTTATTCAACTGAACAAAACAGTAACGCGTTCAAGATTTTACCAATCTCTGTATTGGAAAACACGCGCGCAACTGTGATTCTGGTCCAACCTGAACAGGCGTCTCATGCGCCCAAGGGTGCAACACTGTTAATCACAGACAGCCCACGTGGCAATATTGTAAAGATTTTGGGTGAAATATATCGTGAAAAGCCTCGGTTTGGAATCAGCAATAATGCCCATGTTGAACGTGGCGTATTCTTTCGTAAAAAGCGGACTGTCTATATCGCGCAATTTGCAACGGTTGAACGTGGTGCGGTCATTGAGCCTGGGGTCAAGATTTATGCCGGCGCATATATTGGTCGCAATGTGACACTGGGGCCTGGCACAATTGTGCATAGTGGCGCACACATTGAAAATGCAACGATTGGCGCAGACTGTGTAATTAACGCAGGCGCCGTGATTGGCAAAGACGGTTTTGGCTATACCCGTCAAAATGGCCATAATATTTTTATCCCGCATGTTGGTCGTGTTGTATTGGGCGACCGTGTATCTGTGGGGGCGAACACATGTATTGACCGTGGTGCGATGACTGATACGCGTATCGGCGACGGGACAAAAATTGATAACCTGTGCCAGATTGCGCATGGCGTTGTCGTGGGCAGTGAATGTTTCTTGGCCAGTGGTGTCGGCATTGCCGGCGGTGTTGTTGTTGGTGACCGCGTACTGCTGGGCGGGCATGTTGGTATTGCCAACGGTGTCAAGATTGGCAACGATGCGTCTGTTGGGGCAAACAGTGGTGTTTTCCGCAATATCCCAGATGGCGAATCACACATGGGTTATCCTGCGGGTCCTGGAACTGAATTTATGCGTCATTATGCATGGCTGAAACGGCAAACGAAACAGTAAAACAACCAAAGGAAAGGAAATATGATTGACGCAAAAGAAATAGAACGCATTATTCCCCATCGTGGCAATATGCGCCTGGTTGATGAAATTCGTGAATATAATGACACCAGCGCCGTTGGTATAAAATACGTCCGCGACGATGAATTTTGGTGCGCTGGGCATTTTCCTGGTAATCCCATCATGCCCGGTGTATTACAAGTCGAAGCCTTGGCACAAACAGCATGCTATGTCGCCTTTAAAAGATTAAGCGAAGAAGAACGTCAGGGTATGTTGGGATATTTTACAACCATGGAAAAGATAAAGTTTTCGCATATGGTTCGTCCTGGCGACAAATTAGAATTACACGTAGAATTGCTGATGACCAAGATGAAATTACATAAATTTCACGGTATCGCGTTTGTTGGCGGGAAAAAGGTTGCAGAATCAACATTTACCGCTGTTTTGCAAAAGGCAGAATAAAAAATCCCCAAACGGGGATTTTTTTAAAATGTTAATCGCATACCTGCAGATATAAATGGGGTCTTGGACGTTATACCACCCGATACCCATCCATCAACATTTTCACTATATTTATATCTAAACGAACCTATAATCATGTGGTCCAAGAAATCTTCTATATCATTTTGCCACAGTCCCGTATCTGAAAACATATATGTCAGTGACACACTATATTTTAACAAATCATAACTGACCCCTGTGCCGACAACAATGCCATCCGAAACGGGACCAATTGGGTCTTTGTCATATATTGCGCGCCCTGACACGCCCCATATCCAACTGTTGTATTGCAGATTCATCCCTGCATCAACCTGTACGCGCCAATCTGCGGTCACGTTTGGTGTATAAATATCATTGCTGTAATTGTCCGGACTGTCCATAAAAGACGCACCAAGCGAAAATGCTGTCTTGACCTTGCCAGATGATTTTTTAAATTTTACGCCCGTATCAAACGCCCAGTCATAGTCATCTGTCACCCCTGCCACGGACACGCCGTATTGCGTGCCGTTTATTGGTGCCGACGCCAAGTTCAGACGCAGCGCACTGCGTCCTGTTGATATAATTGTATCTGCGATAACGGGGCCATCTGGTACGATTTTTTTATGAAACAATGGCTTGTCATTTATGCGCAATCCCCCAACATCTGGCAACCCCAGTCCTAGTTTTCGTGCAATAGAATCTGTAAAACCGATTTCCACGCGTCCCAAATTGACGCGTTCTAATAACGCAAATGCTTCGCGCATATATTTGTCTTCTTCGACTGCGTTTGCATCAATTGCATAGACTGCGCCCAGTGTATATCTATCAGTCGCGCGATAATTTATTTGCCCGCGCACACGCCAATCACCGATAAAAACAGGTGTTTCAAATTCTGGTTCTATCAGGCCCGCTGTACCATACCCAGTTAATTTAAAAGAATATTTTCCTGTGTCATATTCAATTGCGCTGGCACAAACAGGCAACAACGCTATTATTGACAATACAGATATGTGCTTGATAAGAAAATGCATTACCTTTTACCCTTGGGCTTCTTTTAATATCGCGTCGCGCAGTTTATTGAATGCCCGCTCTTCGATTTGTCGTACGCGTTCGCGCGAAATGCCGTATTTTTGTGACAATGATTCCAGTGTTGCCACAGGGTCGCTTAATCGTCTTGCGCGCAATATTTCACGGTCACGTTCGGGCAGTTTTTCTAAATGTTTGCGCAACAATTCGTATCCCTTGCGCTTAAATTCCAGTTCTTCAATTGCGTCCGCGATATTAACCCTATCGTCAGGCATATTTGATAATATATCAGTTGTTTCTTCATCTGAATTTATTGGTGCGTTCAACGATACATCACGTGCATTAACGCGTGTTGCCATACGCTTTACATCATTTTCCGGCACACTCAGATAATCTGCGATTTGCTTGGTTTGTTCATCAGTCAGATTATTATCCATAATCCCCAGCGCGCGCTTTGCACGCGACAGATTAAAGAACACGCGTTTCTGATTTGCAGACGAACCGATTCTGACAATTGACCAGTTGTTTAAAATGGTTTCGTATATTTCGGCCTTAATCCAGAACATTGCATATGTTGAAAATCTAAATCCCTTTTCTGGGTCAAATTTTTGCAATGCCTGCATCAGTCCCATATTGCCACTGGCAATCAAGTCCCCAACAGGAATACCATAGTTTTTAAAGTCGTATGCCACTGACACAACCAGACGCAAATGACTGGCGACTAATTTTTCCGCCGCGCTTTTGTCTTGGTGTTGTGCCCATTGTGTTGCGTATTCATATTCTTGTTCTGCGGTCAGAACGGGGATTTTTTGCACAGTTTGGATATACTGGGCCAGTCCGGATTCATCGCTGACCCCACGGGCCGCCACCAGACTTGTATTTTTTACAACCGGCAAAGCGTTCTTGATTTGCTTTTTCATTCTTTTTATAGTATAGCAATAAAATAAGAATTATCAAGAACAGGAGAAATTTATTATGGCAACAATGTTAGAACGTAACAAAAAAGTCAAAGCCCCCCAGAAAACACGTCAAGAATACGCCGAAGACGCCCTGTATCGCGAAGTCTGGGAAGAGGTTAATAATGAAAAAACAATGCGTTTTATTAAAAAATATTCAAACCATATAATTGGCGCAATTCTTGCAATTCTAATTGTTGCAACCGGTATCCAGATTGGTGTGCGTACATATCATGCGAACAAGATTGCCATGGCAACAAATTACGAGGCTGCAATTGAAAATGTTGATGCAAACGCATTGGCGGCGGTTGCAGAAAACGCGTCTGGCGCAACGTCTGATTTGGCTTTATTCCAGGCATATTTACTGTCTGGCGACGTCGCACAACTGGAAAAATTAGCGACTGATGGCCACACACGTGATTTTCGTGATTTGGCAAAATTGCATATCATCAGCCTGCGTGGTGACGAAATGAATGCCCGCGATGTTGAAAAATATCTGTCTGATTTAAATACCAAGAATTCACCATTTTATTACACTGCCTGCTTGACGATTGCGCAAAAGTATTTGGCATCTGGTGACAAAGGCGCCGCCAGCAAATGGTTAGACAAAATCATAAATGATGAATCTGCGCCGGCTGGTGTTTCTGCGACCGCGCAAACATTGCGTTAATTCACCAGATGGAGAGAAATTAAATGCGTAAAATTGCACTTTTTGCATGTTGTTTGTTGGCCCTGTCGGCCTGTGACAAGCATGATCCGATTTTATCTGGCACCCGCACGGCAATATTTGACACAAAACAGATAAACGTCTTGTCGCGTGATATTACCGATGTGCCTGCGTCTGCATTTGTGTTTGATAACAGTGCCTGTCGATACAGCCAAGATGCATCAAACGTCATCTGGGATGGTGATCGCCGGGTTTTCAGTGGTTTTCCCACCAGTAATTCTGTAAAAAGTAATCAGCGCCCATCGTGCAGTGGCAATTATATCTATGCGGGACTAACAACCGGAGAAGTCGTAAAAATTGCACCAAAATCACGCCAGATAGTATGGGTTGCAGATGTCTATCGTGCCAGTAACCTGACCGGCGGCGCCCCAATGGTTGATATTGTTGCGCCGATTATTCCGCGTGCCCAAGATGTCTATGCGGCGGGTCTGGGCGACGCTTTTTGTAAATTATCTGCACAAACTGGTGCCAAGAAATGGTGCATAGATATTGGAACCGCGGTGCCATTTGTTTTGGCGGATAACTATGCATTTGTTGTTGCAACAGACGATTATCTGTATGCGGTTGAAACCAACACTGGCGACGTATATTGGCGTGCGCCTGTTGCCGAACAGGTTGCCCCAACATATTCAGATGGCCTGATTACAGTTGGGCGTGAATATTTTGATGTCACGGATGGCGTTGTGAAAAAATAAAAAAATACTGGACAATCATAAAAAAATAAATTATGATTGGCCAGCTGTGACAGCAATCGGGTGTTTAGCTCAGTTGATTAGAGCATCTCGTTTACACCGAGAGGGTCGGGGGTTTGAGTCCCTCAACACCCACCAAGAATTTTTCCGCCGTATGGCGGATTTTTTATCCACAAAGAAAGGTGTGTATAGTGTCAAACAAGGCAGGACGTGTTTTCGAAGATTTACTGTTATGTGGTGCGATTATTGCCATTGTTTTTCATTTAAATTCGCATGTAACGGGTATAAATAATAAAGATGCCGCATCTGATACGATAAAGGTTGTCCCAATAGATTCTGTCGCGCGCGATTCTTTGGTTACAAAATTTGATATGACAAAACAGCGATTGGCGCCAAAATATAACAAGGTTCGTTAATGTGCGCCCATTTGGGCGCCGTTTTGTCGTAAATTAACAAAGGAGTAGTTATGAGTTTTGAAAAAAGTTGGTTATTACATAAGATGAATATGCATGCGCCCGCGGGATACAGATTTATTGCCGTTGGCAAAGATGGTCGTATTGCAATGTTTGCGCCTGAATTTATGGATCGTGACAATGTATCTGGACCATTTGTATCGCATATCTCGTTCGATTTATTAAATACACTTTATGGAAATTTATTGACCACGCGTTCTGATAAAATTTTTCAGGGTGCGCCAATTGCAGACTATGTATATGATTTTAATGTTGCAAAACCTGACGTTATTTCGTCTTGCACAGAAAGTCGCCATGCGTCATATGTATCTGTAATTCGTACGCATAACAATTATCCGTATCGTCCATTGGTGCCATTTATTCGCAAAAATGCAATCTTGGCCCAGGGTTTGCTGGATTCCAAGGCAGCAATTCCAGAGTATTTGCACAAACGTATGGGCAAGTATGTCAATGACTGTGTTTGGTATGCCGTCATGCGTGTTTTTGAATCTATGCCAATTTGTGATATGCGTTATTATCAGGATGAATATCGTAAAAAAATGCAAGAATTGGGGATTGTGCCTGGCCAAGAATTTGGTCTGTTTCCGGCCTTGCGTGAATCCAATGCGCGACAAATAATGGATATGGAATGCAAAATAGATGACTTGAAATTTGATGTATTGCCCCGCCAAAAACAGGAATTAAAAAATCTAACGTCTAGCAAGCCTGACGATACAGATTCTCATGACCAGGCCCAGGCGCGCATATGTGACACCTACGACCAGATTGAACAATTGTCACGTTCGCGTGATGCGCTGGAACCAAAGCCTAAACATCAACCTGCACGCGATATGTTATATAACGAATTTCATGACGAGGCAGGAAATCTGATTATTCCAAAACTGGGTAATTCTGCGCCGGTGCAATTTATAAAATTGGCCCTAATGCGCGAAGAAAAGTCCAAATAATCTTAATTACCCAGCAATGGGTAATTTTTTTTTGTGTTTTAATAAAACTTAGATTAAGATAAGTCTGTCTAAGAATAAAAAGGAGAATTGATGAAAAAATTAGTTTCTGTATTCGCGGCTGTTGCATTATTGTCTGCATGCACGACTGTAAATCCATACACGGGCCAGGCCCAGGTATCAAAATCCACATGGGGAACTGCAATTGGCGCAACAACCGGCGCATTGATTGGCAGCTCGCAAAGCAGCACTGGCGCATTGATTGGCGGTCTGGCGGGCGCAGCTGTTGGTGGCGGTGTTGGTTATTACCTGGACGTCCAGGCTGCGGAATTACGCGCAGAACTTGCATCCACAGGTGTCCAGGTTGTTGAATCAGATGACAGCATTCGCTTAATTATGCCGGGTAACATCACGTTCAAAACAGATTCCGCAGACATAAATTCTGCATTTTATCCTGTGTTAAATTCCGTGGCCAAGGTTTTGAACAAGTATTCTAATTCAACCGTCATGGTATCTGGCCACACCGACAGCACCGGCAATGCGGATTATAACCTGGCGTTATCAAAATCCCGCGCCACATCTGTCGCGGCCTATCTTCAGGGCCAAGGCGTAAAATCATCACGATTTGAAGTTTTGGGTATGGGCTCGTCAAATCCGATTGCGTCAAATTCCACAGACGCTGGCCGTGCGCAAAATCGTCGTGTTGAAATCAAGATTATTCCAAACAAATAATCATAACGCCCCGTTCTGGGGCGTTTTTTTCTTGCAATTTTGCGATTCGGGCGCAATAATACCCGTGTTCTTAAATAAGTTTTTAAGGGCGGGGTTGAAAAACCCCGCTCTTTCAATAAGACATACAACGCGAAGGAGTTTATAAATGTCTTTTGTATCTATGCCTCGTCAGGATTTGCTGTTGGCAATCGACAGTTTGGCCCAAGAAAAACAAATCGATCGTGAAATCGTTATTGAATCACTAGAAGCGGCCATCGCAAAAATCGCAAAACATAAATATGGCGAAGAATTTAATATTACCGCCACAATCGACCGCAAAAATGGTGCGATTTATGTTAAGCGTTTATTTGATGTTATCGAATCTGCCGACGCCATGGGCGAAGAATATGATGCAAATACGATGCTGACTGTGGCTCAGGCAAAAAAGTATGCAAAAAATCCATCCGTTGGCGATGTTGTCGAAGATGCATTGCCAGAACCTGAATTTGGCCGTATGGCGTTCCAAACTGCCAAGCAGATTATGACTGCGCGCGTTCGTGATGCAGAAAAGGGCCGTCAATACGAAGAATTCAAAGACGATATTGGCGATATTGTCAGCGGCGTTGTAAAACGTATCGAATTTGGAAATGTTTTTGTTGATATCAATGGCAAGGCCGAAGGTTATATCAAGGGTTCTGAATTGATTCCTGGCGAACGCTTGGCGGTGGGTGACCGTGTTCGCGCATTGATTATGGATGTTGCGCGTTCTAATTCTGGTCCTCAGATTTTCTTAACACGTACTCATCCAATGTTCATGGAAAAATTGTTTGTCCAAGAAGTTCCAGAAATCTACGAAGGTATTATTAAGATTAAATCTGTATCACGTGCGCCTGGCTCTCATGCCAAGATTGCTGTTGAAACAGCCGATCCGTCAATTGACGCCGTTGGTATGACTGTTGGTATCAAGGGAACACGTATTCAGCCGGTAATTAACGAATGCCATGGTGAAAAAATTGACGTTATCTTGTATTCCGAAGACCCTGCGGTATTCATCGTAAATGCAATGCAACCTGCCAAGGTCGCAAAAATCATCGTTGATGAAGATACGCGTACTGCGGCGGTTGTTGTAAATGAAGATCAGCAGTCTTTGGCAATTGGCCGTCGTGGGCAGAATGTTCGTTTGGCATCTCAATTAACTGGTTGGAATATTGATGTTATGAACGAAACCGAAGAACAAGAACGTCGCGCCAAAGAATTCAAAGAAAAGACAGAATTGTTTATCGGCGGCTTGGACGTTGATGAAATGATTGCACAATTGCTGATTACCGAAGGTTTCCGTACAATCGAAGAAGTCGCATTTGTCGATATCGCAGAATTGGAAAGCATCGAAGGATTTAACGCAGAATTGGCATCCGAATTACAAAAACGCGCCAAAGAATATCTGGCAAAAATCGAACAAGACTATCGTGACGCGGGTCATAAACTGGGCATGTCTGATGACTTGCTGGAATTTGACTTTATCAAACGTCCAATTATCATGAAATTGGGTGAAAACGGAATTAAATCTTTGGCTGATTTGGCTGATTTGTCATCTGACGAATTGGTTGAAATTCTGGGCGAAGACACGATGAGCAATCGTCTGGCCGGCCGTGTCATTATGAAGGCACGCGAATTGGCGTACGACATCAAACAGGAAGAAGAATAATAATATAAACAGGGTGGTAAATATGGCAACATTAACACTTGGAAAATCTGTGACGATTGACGCCGTCCATAGTAAAAAGGGCGACGCCGTATCTGTTGAACGTCGTCGTCGCGTTATTGTCCCCGGCAGCAAGGAATTACGTGAAGAACCGGTTGCACCCAGTGCCCCACGTAATGCCGCCGATGAAAAATTACGTGCTGTCCTAGAAGCGGCCAAGGCCCGCGAGGCAGAACGTAAAAAACGCGAAGCCGAAGAAGAGGCTGCACGTGCTGCGCGTGCGGCAGAAATCGAACGCGAAAATCGCGAATACGAACAGGTGAAAACACAACTTGCCGCCCGTGAAAGTGCCGCTGCTGTTGCCTCAGCGGACATGCCTGACGTGGATGATGCGCCTGTTGCGTTGCCAAAGCGTTCTGCGCCCCAAGTAAATAATCAGTCACGCAATAATAACCGTCGCAATGATGAAGATGACGCGCCATCACGTGGCTCTAAATTTTCGAATTCTAAAAAAGATTTCAAGAAAAGCGGCAAAATATCATTGCATGACATCGTTATTGGTGGTGGCGATGATGACGATGATGAAATCGGCCTGCGTGGTGCAAATCGCCGTCGCAGCGAGGCGTCTTTAAAGCGTTTTCGTGAAAAGGCGCGCGCGGTCTTTTCTGCCCCGCAAAAGGTTGAACATGTTGTCACATTGGGCGACACGATTACGGTAAAAGATTTGGCGGCCGCTATGGCTGAAAAGGTTGGTAATGTTATCAAGAAACTGATGGAAATGGGTATGATGGCATCCCAGAACCAGTCGATTGATGCAGATACGGCTGAATTGATTGCAACTGAATTTGGCGCGACTGTAAAACGCGTTGATGTTAAACCGTATGCAGAACTGCTGGAACGTGGTCCAAATCCAGAAAACTTAAAACCACGCGCACCTGTTGTGACGGTTGTTGGTCACGTTGATCATGGAAAAACATCTTTGTTGGACGCATTTCGTAACGCAAATGTTGCCGCCGGCGAAGCAGGTGGTATTACCCAGCATGTTTCTTCATACGAAGTTAAAACAAAATCAGGCGCATTAATTACATTTTTGGATACGCCTGGCCACGAAACATTTACAGCGA
Source organism: Alphaproteobacteria bacterium (assembly GCA_017403085.1). Lineage (GTDB taxonomy): Bacteria > Pseudomonadota > Alphaproteobacteria > Rs-D84 > Rs-D84 > Enterousia. The sequence goes on along the minus strand of JAFQOQ010000009.1, from coordinate 30,543 downwards.
TGCGTGCCCGTGGTGCGCAAATGGCAGATATTGTTGTGTTGGTTGTTGCTGCAAACGATTCTATCATGCCACAAACAATCGAAGCGATTAATCATATCCGTGCTGCAAATGTTCCGTTCATTGTTGCGATTAACAAAATCGATTTGCCCGAAGCAAATCCAACACGTGTTAAAACAGATTTATTGCAACAAGAAGTCCAGGTCGAAGAAATGGGTGGTGACGTTCAGTGTGTTGAAATTTCTGCCACAAAACGTATTGGCCTGGATAAATTAGAAGAAGCAATCCTGTTGCAGGCAGAAATGATGGATTTAAAGGCTGATCCAGATATGCCTGCCGTCGCATATGTTGTCGAAGCCAAAATGGAAAAGGGTCTTGGCGCGGTCGCAACAATACTGATGCGCCAGGGTACATTGAAGATTGGCGATGTATTTGTTGTCGGCGAAACATTTGGTCGTGTGCGTGGATTGATAAATTCTGCCGGCGAACGTGTAAAATCCGTACGCCCTGGCCAGCCTGTTGTTGTATTGGGATTAAATTCTGTTCCAAATGCAGGCGACGAATTACGTGTTATGGAAACCGAGGCGCAAACACGCGAAGTTGCAAATTATCGTGCGCAAAAGGCCAAGGACAAGGCAAATGCGGTAAAGCGTTCTTCGTTGGAAGAATTGTTTGCCAAACGCGACGAATCAAAGAAATTAATCTTGCCGATTATTTTGCGTGCCGACGTTCAAGGTTCTGTCGAAGCCATTAACGACATGTTAAAAGAAATCAATACCGACAAGGTTGGCGTAGAAGTCTTGTCATCTGGTGTTGGTCAAATTACCGAAGGTGACATCCGTCTGGCGACCGCATCGGGCGCAGTTGTTATTGCGTTTAACGTTCGTGCAGACTCTGTCGTTCGTGACATGGCGCGCAACAACGGTGTTGATATTCGTTATCACAGTGTTGTATATCGCATCACAGACGAAATCAAAGAAATCTTGTCTGGTAAATTGGCACCTGAAAAGCGTGAAACCTTTATCGGATATGCTGATGTTATTGCATTATTTACTGTGGGCAAGGGCATTCGTGTTGCGGGCTGTCGTATGACCGAAGGTACAATCAAGAAAGACGCGTTTGTTCGCCTGTTGCGTAACAATGTCGTTATCTATGACGGTAAAATTGGGCAATTGCGTCGTGAAAAGAACGAAGTCAAAGAAGTATCTGGTGGCGTTGAATTTGGTATGTCTTTTGATAAGTATAATGACTTAAAAGAAGGCGACCGTGTCGAATGTTACGAGGTTGAAGAAATTCGTGCTCAATTATAAAAATGCAAAAATTATCCCCCGTTTCGGGGGATTTTTTTAAGTCTTTTTCGGTGTATCTATACCTTGAAAAGGGCAAAGTTATATTTTATACTGCGTTATATGAAGATTCTGAACAAGTATTTTTTACGCCAATTGGTTGCGATTTTTATCATGCTGTTGCTGGTTTTAACTGGTTTGGCGTGGATGATGCAAATTATGTCCATGATGAAGTTTTTGTTAAAATACGGCATCGATTTGGGCAGTTTTTTGGGATTAACCGCGTTAATGATACCGTTTATTATGTCAATAATTATCCCGTTCGTCACGTTTATTGCGGTGATATTTGTTTATAATAAATTGATATCTGATAACGAAGTAACGGTTATGGCGGCATCTGGCCTGGCGCCACGTCAAATTGCACGTCCGGCATTGTTGTTGGCCACTGTTCTGACTGCGTTGCATTTATTTTTAAATATATTTATTGTCCCCGCATCCCAGGGCCAGTTTTATGATACCCAGTGGAATTTGCAATATGGTATGGCGCATATGAAACTGCAAGAAGGGGCCTTTACAGAAATATCAAATGGTCTGGTTGTCTATGTGGATAAGGTTTCTGGCCATGATCTTAGTCAGGTTATGTTGTCTGACATGCGTGATGAAAAATCCCCCAGCATGATTTTTGCAGAAAAGGGCAAGTTGGTTTTAACTATTCGTGGCCTGTCCTTGGTAATGACAAATGGCGCATTACAATCCAGTGGCAATCATATGGTGACTGGTACATTTGATACATTTGACATGGATTTGAACGTTGTTGATAAAGACGGTAATACATCCTTCCGTGTTCGTCGCGTGCCAACATTGGCATTGTTGCGTGTTGCGTTTGATGCAGAAACTAAAAAGCAGCAAAAAATGATATTAACTGAATTGTGTAATCGGTTTTTATCACCATTTATGAATTTGCTTTTAGCGGCCTTGTGCGTATGCGTATTATTACGTTCGTCGTTGTTGCGTCGTCGTGCCAGTTTTGCGCCAATTGTTGCGGTTGCATCCATGGCAGGCGTTATGGCATTATACATGTCCATATCAAACGTTATTGGCAGTATGACTGAATTTGTGTTATTGGCGTTTGGTTTGGGTGCATTATTATTGATAATCCTAGGCGTGTTGTCCAAGAAATGAAAAAAATAATTTCATTTTTTACTGTGCTTTTATTGCCAAGTGTTGTACTTGGTGCCTCTGTCGATATGTCCGAGCCTAAGGTTATAACCGCCGACAAAATCGAATACGATTTAAAGACAGAAACAATTAAAACAACTGGCGATACAGAAATTGTTAATGCATCTGGCCAGCGTATGACATTGATTGATTCGTATTTGACCAAAAATGGTGAAAGTTTATCTGGTGATGATATCCGTTTGTGGCTGGGTAACCATGTTTATATAGAATCTGAGAATATTGAACGCAAAGGCGATATAACAATTGCGCGCAACGCATTATTTACTGCATGTGACAATTGCGACTCGTTCGGTGATGCGTGGAAGATTTCGACCTATAAAATTGTTCATAATATGGATACGCGTATGTTGCGGTTTTACAGTCCGATTTTATGGACGTATGACATACCCGTATTATGGTTGCCGTTCTTTGAAATGCCTGATCCGGGTATTAAGCACAAGACGGGCTTTTTGATGCCTGATTTTGAATCTACAAACAAGATGGGCACCCAGATAAATATACCGTTGTATATTGCGATATCTGATACGCATGATGTGACGCTGACAACATCATATCTGACCCAGGAAAATCCACTGTTTCAAATTGAACATCGCTTAAATGCGCCACATTCTGAATACAGAACCCGGGGGTCTTTTACGCATAACCGCGCGGGGGAAAATCGTTGGCATATCTTTAATGACGATGTTATAGAATTGGGCGAATATGCGCGCGCAACTGTATTTTTGGAACGCACATCTGATAAGACCTATTTGCAGAAATATGGATTTTATGGGGACCAACCATATCTTGATTCTGGTGCAAAACTAGAACTGTTTGGGCAAAGCAGTTATATCGTTGCCGACGCACATATTTTCCAAGAATTACGTGACAGTACGGGTCGTTATTCTGCGCCCGACGGAAACATTTTACCAAATATCCGCGCCGTCCATCAGACCCAGCCATTATTTGGTGAAACATATGCAACATTTGGTGCAGACGTATTGGGGATTTCTGGTGACGGCACATCATCCCAACGTTTAATTGGCGATGCGCGCCTGACAACGCCATGGACCCTGTGGGGCGGCAATCGCGTAACGGCCAGTGTGTCTGCACGATATGACGTTTATCATTTCAATAATACCGAAATGATAGACCAGCAAAACTTTTCTGGATTCAAAAACAGATTTTTACCCAGTGGATATCTGGAATGGGGACTGCCAATGTTCCGCCCATCCAGTAACTGGACCCAGATTTTGGAACCTCGCGCCCGCTTAACTGTTATGCGTCGCACAGACGAAGACAGGTTTGCATTAAACAATGATTCCGCGGGTGCATTATTAACAGATTCCACGTTATTTTCAGACAATCGTTTTTCCGGCCTAGATTTATGGGAAAATGGCACGTTCGCAGACTATGGGTTGCGCTGGTCTGGGTTTAATGAAAACGGACATACGTTCGAAATCTTTTTGGGTCAAACATATGACTTCATTGACCGCGCTGCCACCGATCCAAACAGCGGTTTCCACAATGGCGCATCAGACTATGTTGGTCGCATCAGTTATAACAATACGAAATGGTTAAATGTTGCCACGCGTTTCAGATTGGGTCAAGAAAGCCTATCGTTGCGTCATGTTGAAACATCTGCGAACATTGGTACATCACGCAATTTCCTGAACATTGGCCATATCTGGTCCCAACAGTTTATTGATGCCCAAACCGCAGACGAAGATATTAACGAGGCTGTCATTGGTGCCGGCATACAATTAACAAATCGTTGGTCTGTGCGCTGGAACGCGATTTACAACATGGAATATAATGAATTTCAACGTCATACCGGCGGATTCTTTTACACGCACCCGTGTTATTATCTGTCGGTTGAATACAGACGTGATAACGCAATCAAAGAAGACTATGTCGGAACAACAACATTCCAATTCCGTTTCGGCATGAGTATTGAAGGTCAGCGATATTAACCCCAAGGAAAGAGAGATGAAAAAACTATTGCTATTTATGACATGTATGTTTGCGGCAATAACCACGAACGTGTTCGCCGCCAGTGTTGTTGCCAATATCAATGGCACGCCGATAACTGACACTGACGTCACTATGCGTACAAAGTTAATGGCGCGCCAGGGAAAAACATCAACAGACAATCGTCGCGTCGCCTTACAGGCCATAATTGATGATAATATTAAACTGGCGTATGCATCTAATTTTAATGCGGTCCCCGAAGATGCAATTGTCGAAAAGGAATTAAACAAGATGAATCTGGGCGAATTATCCGCAGCCGAGCGGGAAATGGCCCTAAACGCATTACGTGCAGAAATTGCATGGCAAATAATTGTTGCGCGTACGATTCTGCCCACGGTTGATATTACCAAAGAAGATATTCAATCCGAACGCAATGCGTTGGCGCGTGATCAGGGACTGCCTATCGAAATGACGATTATTCGCCTGGTCGATATTCCCGAAGATATTGCTGCCAAATTAACAAAGCCCAAGAATTGTGACGCGGCCATTGAAATGGCAGAATCTTTTGGTGGCGCCCCCCAGAAATTTACCGCCATGCAGTATGAATTATCTGCCGATATTCGCGAACGGATTGCGTCTTTGCCAACAATGACGTGGTCAAAACGCCAAGATGGCAGTGTGCTATTAATATGTTCCAGCAAAAAAACATCTGAATACGGCGATTTGGATAATATAATCAAGCAAAATGCCCAGTATAAACAGGCGATGTTCCTGGCAGACCAGCAATTAAAACAATTGCGTCGTCGTGCGGTAATTGTAATTAACGATAATCGGTATAAATTATGAAACCAACATTATTTACATTCACTGACGGTGAATTAGAAAAATTTATCACAGATATGGGCCAACCAAAATTTCGCGCGCGACAAATTCGCGATTGGTTAAATCGTGGCGCGCCTGATTTTGCATCTATGAAAAATATTCCTGATGCATTGCGTCATGATTTAGATAGCGTTGCCCAAACATTACCACTGCGCATTGTAAAAAAACTGGAATCATCTGACGGCGAAACGACCAAGTTCTTACTAGAATTAAATGATGGCGAACAAATCGAATGTGTTTTAATGCGCACAACATACGGCAACAGTGTCTGCGTCAGTTCCCAGGCCGGCTGTGCAATGGGTTGTAAATTCTGTGCCAGTACCTTGTTGGGGTTAAAGCGTAATTTAACATCTGATGAAATTTATGCGCAAATATTGGTTGCGCAATGGGAATTGCGTCGCGACAGGGCTTCGGACAAACCAATACGTCCAAATGGCGATGCAAATAACGGTGATGTGTCGCATATTGTTATTATGGGTACGGGCGAACCGCTGCAAAATACAGAAAACGTTATCGGTTTTATTGAACGCGCCAACACGGACATGGGGATTGGCTGGCGCCGTATAACGGTTTCGACATGCGGTATTGTACCCGGGATAGAACGTTTAATTGAATGGGGGCGTCCAATTAACCTGGCAATATCTTTACATGCGCCCACCGACGAATTGCGCAGTCAAATAATGCCAATAAATAATCGCTATAAATTATCAGACGTTTTAGATGCCGCATGGCGTTTTACGGACCTGCACAACCGCCAGTTAATGATAGAATACATCCTGTTGGGCAAAAAAGACGAAAATGGCGACACGGTGTTATATAACGCCACCCCAGAATACGCCGAAAAATTATCAGACCTGTTGCGTGGAAAAAATTGCATGGTAAATTTAATCCCATGGAACGCCGTTGATGAGCGTGACTTTGCATCCCCGTCTGGCAATGCGGTGCATCGTTTCCAAGATATATTGATTAAAAACGGTATTCATACGCGCATACGTCGCGAACGTGGCACGGATATTGGTTCGGCCTGTGGCCAGTTAAGATTGAATAATGCCAAGAAATAAAAACGCCCAATTGGGCGTTTTGTTTATTGTGCCAGTTCTTTAATTTCCTTGGTCGCTGGATTATACACGCGTGGTTTCCCGGCGTATTGCAAGGCGCGATGATGCTGTGGAATCAAAAATTCTGGCAATGGTGATGTTGCCCCCATCATAACCTTGGCGTGCAGTTCTTTTTCGATTGGGGATTTGTTTCTATACCATCTTTCCTGGTCTGCTTCGATTGGTTTATTATAGTATCCCTGGAACAATACCAATTGTTTTTCGGTACTCATTGTCATCAAATCCATTGGGCTGAACAAATCTTCCTCGCTAGGCACTTCCTTGCCGTCTGCGCCTTTCTTCATCTTAATCTTTTTGCCCATCATTTTTGAAAATCTTTCTGCGGTCGCTGGATCATTTACGCGCAGAATAATTTTCGCAGCGGTATTCGCCACAATTGTATCTGCGGATTTATCGCCATATTTTTCTGCAATCTGACTGATGTCCTGACCCACAATCAGGTACGACACCTTTTGCCCACGTCCGACGGCTGGCCCTTGGATAATCGCTTCTAACTTATTCATTGTTGGCATTTCATCCAACACGAACAGGGCAGGGTACGGCCCCATTTTTTCACCATTATTAACCTTGTCTGGTGGGTTTGCGATTAAGAACTTAGACAGCAGTTCAATAAACATACTTGTAATCTGACTAAACGCAGATGCGTCTGCCACATTAACGGCCAGATACACCGTCACAGGCTTTAACTTTCCGTCACGCGGGTCAATCATTCCGCGCATATCTGAAAAGTGAAAATCAGAACTTCTGGTATGCTTGTTAATTGCTGGATGGCGGAAAATATTCAAGCCCGCGTTCATCGTAGAAATCGTAGAACCGCGTTCTTTGTCCGGTGTATTTGCCAAATTAATCAGCGCAGACGTCGCGTCCGGGTCGTATGCATACATGCGTGATTCATCAACTGCTTCGTTCAAGAAGTCTTTCATTGGGTCGGCCATCATTACCATCTGGTCGCCTTGACGACGTCTGTCTTCTAATTCTTGGGCGACTTTTATCTGTCCTTCGGTATACCACGCCAGGAACATTGGGATTGATGCCTCGGCCCCGTGCCAATCCTGGGGCAGTCCTTGCCATGTGCCGACATGCACATAGTTCATAGAATTCAATTCCCCACGTTGCAATAATGCAATCGCTGCGTATGCGTTTGGATTACTGTTCATGGTCAGGTAATAATCCATCAACACTGCTGCGTCTTCTGCGTCAAACGTGCCATTGCTTATTCTGTGATAGAAATAATCATCTGCCTTGGCGCGTTCAACCTTGGAAATAATAAAGTTGATAAATCCTGTTAATGCCGCACGCGCTGTATTTGACCAGTGTGGGTCTTTGACGTTATGTTCAATCAATGAATTAACAATTGTTTGGATATATGTATTTCGCGCTTCTGCCTCCATCGGCATATTTTCTGGCGACAACGGGTTCCAAGACGGATAATAAATTCCTTGTTCTGGTCTGTCTGGTTCGGCCCAGTTCAGAATAAATGTTGGTCCAACGGTTGCGCGATACGCAGACGTTTTTGGCACCAATTCAACCTTTGGGTCGTTAATAACCATTGACACATTATCACACCCCAATACCGTAGGTATAACGACACCAACAGTTTTACCGGTACCTGCGGGTGCCAATAATAATGCAGACAAACATTCATCCATTTTCAGTGGTACCGATTTACCTTTGTTTTTAAAATACCCCAGTACCATCATAAATCCGCCAAATAACCCCTCTTTGTTTTTGAAGTCCGTGGCCATTTTTTTAATATCATCCGCGGTTGCCTTATTCGAAGATTTTGCATCAAATTTATCTTTGCCATGCGGGTTAAATTCATCGGTCAATGTTGCGTCTGATAAAAAGAAGTATCCAATAATTGGCAACAGCGGTGTTATGCATGCCAAATCAGGACGCATAATGCTGCGTCCAATCCAATATGGGATTTCTGCGATTACAGACATCCCCCCACTGGCCAGCATATTTTGCAGATATATACTAATCCAATGTCGTGTGGCCGGTGACCAACCATATCGCCATATATGTTCAACCGGAAATGCGGCCGCAAACATCAGTGCCGCAATTATCCAAATTAGTATTGCCCAACGAATCGTCCAAAATATTTGGGCCATTGGGGTGCGTTCATGCTCTTTATACGAACTAGATTTGAATATATCTAATCCCTTTCCTTTGCCGGACGCGGATAAAAAGTTGAATTTAACTGCCATAATGCTAAGATTATATCAGAAAAATGATAATTTATAAATCAGGAATTATAAAAATATGAAAAATATTCCAAGAATTTTTATCTCAGATAATATCCAGACGGGCGATTGTGTTTCTATCCCGCGGGATATTGCGCATTATTTGACGCGCGTTATGCGTCGTGGCGATTGTTTGGCTTTTGGTGGGGGGCGTGAATTTATGGCGCACCTGTCGGACGACGGAAAATCTATGATAATTGGTGACCAGACGTCGCACACCGACCCATCAAACAACATCACGTTGATGTTTGCGCCGATAAAACGAACAGATGATTTGTTAAATATGGCAACCCAAATGGGTGTGGCGGCTTTTTTGCCGGTAATCACGGCGCGTACAGTTGCGCATAACATCAACTGGGCGCGTATGCAGAAAATAGTCACAGAAAGCGCAGAACAATCAAATCGCAACAGTGTGCCAAAGATATTGCCGGCGGTTAAATTCTCTGACCTTGATTTATCTGGTTTGGTTTTTGCGGACGAACGTGCGGCATATGGTCATAATGTGGCGGATGATATCTGTGATGTCTCTGCCGTATTGGTTGGCCCCGAAGGTGGCTTTTCAGACGATGAATTTGCTGCGCTGGATTCGGCTGGTGCCCGTGGTATCAGTCTGGGAAAAACAATTCTTCGTGCGGAATTGGCCGCCCCAATCGCAATTGCCAAGGTGTTAAAATAACAATGACTGTCCGTATTGCAAAATTTATCGCAGATTCTGGATATGCATCGCGTCGCGTTGCAGAATCGATGATTTCAGATGGTCGCGTCACCGTAAATGGCACCGTCATAGATTCGCCGGTTTATTTTGTTGCCGCGTCGGACGTTGTTACGATTGATGGTGTGACGATATCTGCGCGCGAAGAAACAAAATTATATATGTTTCATAAACCAATAAATGTTATGACAACATCGCGTGACCCAGATGGTCGCAAAACAATTTATGATTGTCTGCCATCACAATTTCAAAATTTAAAATACATTGGCCGTTTGGATTACAAGACAACAGGTCTGTTATTATTAACAAACGATGGTGCATTGGCGCGTAAATTAACATTGCCATCATCGCAGATACCGCGCACATATATTGCGACTGTAAATTGCATAAATACATCTGGCCTGTCACGTGCGCGCAATGGGATTACTGTTGATGGCATACGATATGCACCAATGGAAATAGATGTGTTGGACGACAATAATTTGCGCGTCACAATTACCGAAGGTAAAAAGAACGAAGTGCGAATTGTGTTGCGCGCCTGTGGTTGTCCTGTGCGAAAATTACATCGAATTTCGTTTGGAAAAATAAGGCTGGGAAAATTGCCCGTTGGAAAAATTGAACAAATTTCACAGAAAACAATTGACGAACTGTTAAAATCTCTCTAATATTCTGTTAAAAGGAAGGGAGATTCACAATGAAAAAAACACCTGCAAAAAAGACAAATAACTTAAAAAAGACCGCAAAAGTGCGCCCTGTGGCGTCAAAGCCAACGGTAAAAACAGGTAATGCAAAACCATGTTTTAATCCATGGTCATTATCGATTTATGTCTATTGGTTTATAATTTTGTTCTTTATCGCGGCAACATTTTATATTTTGGGTCGTTCCCACAACTTGACACCAACTGCAAATAACGTCGAAATTACCGAAGAGATGTTAATGCAGTCCGGTGATTATTATGAAAGTGGTAAAACAAAATTAGTCGCGGGCAATATCGAAGAAGCGATTGCTGATTTAACTGCGGCGATTGATTCTGGTGCGGCATCTGTTGAATCATATATCCTGCGTGGCGAAGCGTATATGCAATCTGGCGATTATCGTGCAGCGTTGGCGGATTTCAATGCGGCCTTGACCAAAGATCCTGCAAACGCGGTTGCATATTATGACCGTGCATTGTTGAACGTACGCTTAGAAGACTATAATGCGGCCCTGGCAGATATTAACAACGCATTGGCGGCAAATTCTTCTAACCCCAGCAATGTTTTGCAGATGCGTGATTTGTATGCCAAACGTGGTCAGTTAAATCTGTGGTTAAAGAATTGGGAAGGTGCAATTGCTGATTATACAAATTCTTTGGCCCGCCCAGAAGGCACAGTGAAATACAACGTATATGCCGAACGCGCCGAAGCATACACTGCGTTGGGTAATTATGCAGACGCGATTAACGATTATGCATCTGCCATCCGCGTAATCTCTGAACAGATTCAGGGTATGCCAACGGCCGAAGGTCGCGAATCTTTGTCGGCCAGTGCAATGCAGTATTTTGAAAAATCTGCGGCATTGAATTTACAGTTGGGTAATATTGATGCGGCACGCAGTGATTTAGAATCTGCATACACAATTGCAACCGCATTAAATGATGTTGAAACGGTTGATAGATTACAGAAGTTAATTTCTGAATTACCAACCCAGGCGCCTGCTGTGGCAGAACCTGTCACCGCCCCGGTTGCGGCACCTGCCCAGAATTAAGAAAAATCCCCCGTTTGGGGGATTTTTTTTACTGCCCTTGATTTTTATTCTTGGCTTGCAAAGCCCCAAATATATTTTATAATTCACGTGGCGAAGATGAAATTGTTCTTTTATGCGCTTGGTGCGGAACGCATAAATGAATGATTTTTCTTCGCAAAATCAAAACAATTAAAAATGGAGAAAACTAATGTTATTTGGTTTATTTAACAAGGATGAAAAAACTCATCTGAACAATCCGATTGCTGTTGAAATTCCATACGGTGATGAAACACTGCGCCTGGAAACTGGTCGTATGGCGAAACAGGCAAATGGTTCTGTATTGGCAACAATGGGTGGCACAATGGTTTTGGCAACGGTTTGTGCGGAAAAATCTGCGGTCGAAGGTCAGGATTTCTTTCCTTTGACGGTTGATTACCAAGAAAAGTTTGCGTCTGCTGGCCGTATTCCTGGTTCTCGCGATCGTCGCGAAGGCAAGGCATCAACCGCAGAAACATTGACTGCACGTTTGATTGACCGTCCTATTCGTCCATTGTTCCCAGAAACTTTCAAGAACAAGGTCCAAATTATTGCCCAGGTATTTTCATACGATAAAAAGAACCAGCCTGACATCTTGGCGATGATTGCGTCATCTGCGGCATTGGCATTAAGCGGTGTTCCATTTCAGGGCCCAATTGGTGCGGCGCGTGTTGGATACATGGATGGCCAGTATGTTTTAAATCCATCAAAAAAGGCGGTTGAAGAATCTGAAATGGATTTGGTTGTTGCTGCAACCAAAGACGGCGTATTGATGGTTGAATCAGAAATTGGCGAACTGGACGAAGCAACTGTTTTGGGCGCGGTAAAATTTGGTTTTGATGCACAACAGGCAGTTATTGCGGCAATCAACGAATTGGCGGCCCAAGCCGGCAAAGAACGCTGGGCAACACCAGAAAAGACTGCTGAACAAATCGCAATGGAAGAAAACTTTGAATCTTTTGCGCCTGCGATTGAATCTGCACTGCAAATCAAAGAAAAATTGACACGTCTGGAAACGTTGGCGTCCATTCATGCAGATGCCAAGGCACGCATCCCAGAATTATTCCCAGAATCTGTTCGTGCGACATCTACCTTGGAATCATGGGCAGATGAAGTTATTGAAAATATAACTGCACGCATCATGCGCGGCAACATTTTGGCGGGCAAACCACGTATTGACGGCCGTGATAACAAGACCGTGCGTCCAATTGAAATTGAATTAGGCGTTCTGCCACGCGCACACGGTTCTGCATTATTTACACGTGGTGAAACCCAGGCGCTGGTATCCTTGACATTGGGCGGTGGCAAAGACGCACTGCCAATTGAATCCTTGGATGGTGCCGAAGAACGCGACTTTATCTTGAACTATAATTTCCCAGGCTATTCTGTTGGCGAATGCAAAGGATTAAAATCCCCGGGTCGCCGTGAAATCGGTCATGGTAATTTGGCGTGGCGCGCGGTGCATCCAATGGTGCCAAGTCGCAGCGAATTTGATTATGTAATTCGTATCGTTTCAGATATCTTGGAATCAAACGGTTCATCATCAATGGCGACAACATGTGGCGCAACATTGGCAATGATGGACGGTGGCGTTCCAATGAAACGCCCGGTTGCAGGTATCGCAATGGGTCTGATTAAAGAAGGCGATGATTACGCAATTCTGACAGACATTTTGGGTGACGAAGACCACCTGGGCGATATGGATTTCAAGGTGACTGGTACAGACCAAGGTGTCACTGCCCTGCAGATGGATATTAAAATCACATCTATCACATTTGAAATCATGGAACGCGCATTGGCCCAGGCAAAAGATGGCCGTATGCACATCTTGGGCAAGATTGAAAAGGCGATTAAAAAGCCACGCGCAAATGTGTCAGAGTATGCACCCCAGGCGTATTCTATGAAAATCAATCCAGACAAGGTTCGCGAAGTTATCGGCAAGGGTGGCAGTGTTATCCAGGCCTTGACCCGCGAAACAAATACCCAGATTGATTTGGCAGATGACGGTTCTATCAAAATCATGGCGGTCAGCAAAGAAGATGCAGACGCCGCAATTGCGCGCATCAAAGATATTGTTGCCGAACCAGAAGTTGGCCAAATTTACAAAGGCACTGTATCTGGGATGAAAGATTTTGGTTTATTTGTAAAGATTTTAAATGGGTTCGAAGCCATGGTTCATATTTCTGAAATCACAGGCGAACGCATTGCGAAAATCGAAGATACAAAAATCAAAGAAGGCGACACAGTTTATGTCCGTTATTTGGGCGCAGACAAGCGCGGTAAAACCCGCATGTCCATGGTCGGCATTGATCAAAAAACAGGCGCAGAAATTGTAAAGGAGTAATACATGACCCCAGAACAATTAAAATGGACGGACAAAGAATGGGCATCCCACTTATCGTGGGATGTCAGTGATATTCCCGTATTACGTGAATGGATGCAAGAAAACTTTTTTCCTCAAATTGCCCGAAATTCCAGAACTGGGAATTATTACTTTTGTATGACGAAACTGGATATTGCGCCATCTGGTGCGCGGCGTGTCATGCCAGTTGTATCTTCTGACAAGCAGTTTGAATCACACGACCAAGCAACCCGCTATGCGAACGAAGAAATTTTGCCTCGCATGCAATTGACGCCACTGTCGGCAAAAATAATGGGTGTGCCTGTTGGTGCATTTCAACTGTTGCATATTGAAAATAAAAAACAAAAATAAAAGGGCAGGGGTACAGCAATGGATATGAATACATTGATGGCACAGGCGGCCGAATTACAAAACAAAGTCGCTGCCGCACAGGAACAGTTGGCAAAAACAACTGTCAAGGGCATTGCCGACAGTGGCGCATGCATTGTCGATATGACCGGCAAATATGATATGGTTAAAATATCCATCAGTCCAGATGTCGTCGCCCAGGGCGCATCTGCGGTCGAACGTGTGGTCATGGCGGCCTATCTGGATGCCAAGCGCAAGGCCGACGCCATAATCGACCAGGTTATGGGTGACGCCACGTCTGGTGTCCCGCTACCATAATAAAAACCGCCCCATTTGGGGCGGTTTATTTTTATTTAATTTGCTTAAAAGCCTTTTGGCTTTTCCATTTTTGCGCTTGATACTTTCTTATCCAACGCCTTAACAACTTCGTTTGTGATATTCAGACCTTCTGCATTTGCGCCCGTGCGTGCAAAGCGGCCATCGATTACCAATGACAAATCTTTCTTGTCGATAATGCCTTCGATAATTGGGTCCAGATGTTTTGCCTGAATTTCATTTAATGCCTTTTGATAAGACATTTCAATGCTCTGTGCGCGTTCTGTCAAATCACGTTGTAATTTTGCGACCTTGTTTTGATAATCGACAACACGACGTTGCAGCGCATCACGCGACAACACATCCTGAGATTTTTCGATTTCTGCTTTTTCTGCTTCTAAATCTTTCTGTTCGCGTGTCAATTCATCGCGCAGTTTTGATTCATACGATTCTTTCTGTTTGCGCAAATCTTGCAAAGCCTTGGCATCATTTTGAATCACATCCATATGAATAACCGCGATACGCATATCTGCGGCATTAACTGCATCTGTTGAAACAACTTCCATTGCTTCATCAACTGATGCGCCGCCATTAGAATTCAGTGCAGATACCGCCCAAACGCCCAACGCCGCAACTGCGATAACAATGGCCGCAATAATGCCGGTCTTTTTATAGTTTTTTACAACTGGTGTTTCTGTTGATTTTTTTACCATTTTTCCGTCCTTTTTTTGTTTAGTAATTGGACTATAGCAAGAAAAAACAGAAAGTAAAAGAGAAAGTTATCGTGCCGGCGCAATACGTAATTCTATCCGACGGTTGGTCAGACGTCCAATGTCATCTTGGGCGGCGATTGGGCGCGCGGCCCCACGTCCAACAATGAACATACGTGCCGTATTAATATCATGCTGGGCCATATGAACTGCAACGCGTTGTGCCATGTCCATAGATAGTGCGTGCGCCGCATTTGCGTCCCGCATTGCGTCGGTGTATCCAGCGATTTCTATAAAGGTTGCGTCATACTTATTTAATATTTTTGCAATTGTTTTCAGTGTGTCGTCACCAGTTTCAGATATGTCTGCGACATTTAATTCCATAACCGCATCGCGCACCAATATTACAACGACATCTGTGCCGGCGCGCTGAACCGATATTCCTGGCTTGCGCAGGGCGTCATACAGCGCGAATTCTAAATTCGCCATATAATTTGTTGCGATTGCATTGTCGTTTGAAATCTTGTCGCCATACGCCATGGTGGCTGGCGCATCTGTGCCTGCGGTTGCTGTCACCAATGTGCCACCCGCCCCCAGATACACAGGTCGCTTTGCAACACGTGATATTTCCGTCATGTCTGTAAAACTGGCACCATTTAAATACGTGTGCCATGTTGCACGATTTGGACTGTGATATGGCATACACGCCCCCAGCGCGCATAACAAGAACCCTATAAAACAAATTTTTACTTGTTCCATTTATTCTATGATAAACGATACCTGATTTGTTGCAGACTCAAAGCATGCGTCCGCATTATTTGCCTCATACCCATTAACTAAAACTGCGGCTGCCCACTCTGGCTTTGTCGCAGTAAAATAGTCACATTCGCTTTGGGTTAAATCGACCAGATTTATCGAGAACGACGCGCCATCTACACTGGACACAACGGACCATGCATCCCCACCAATTGGTGCCACGTTTGAATTTAATGCGCCAGCTTTGATAAGGTAATCAATAGATATCCCTTCATAAGAGCCGCGCATTTCCATCAGCATTTTTGCATCTTGGGCAATTTGTTTTATTTGTGTGGTTGCAATTGTGCGTGTTTGGCTTTTTCGAATAATGTTATATCCACCAATGGCGCCCGCGGTCATGATGCCCGCAATTGCCAATACCCCAATAACTTCGATTAAAGAACGTCCCGATTCTGTCTTCATTATTTCACCCCAACTATTTCTGCATTTTCAAACAGGCTCATCGCACTGGCAACCAGTGGATCTGCTTCTAGTTCTTCTTGTTTTTGTTCGCTGACTGTGTGTGCATTAACAGATTCCGTCACACGTTCCAGTGTCCATGCGTGTCCCGTTTTATCCATCAGCCATACAGACAATTTATGTGCAAAATCTGGGTCGCCCTTACGGTCAAAGTACTTAATCTTTCCATCTGAAAATTCTGCGACTTCGATATTGCTGCTGTAATAAGAATACAACAGTATTTCTTTATTTGTTTGCAGCGCACATGCCAAATCACCCGATGATGTAATAACGCACGTTGTAGCTATGGGTGTCGCCTCGGCTGCGGGCTGGGCCATACGGTCGGCCAAGATATTCTTTACAGACTGTGCGCGATTTGCAGATTCCTGCTGCTTCAATATTTCTGGCACAGATGGCATATCAGCAATATGCATCAGACGCACAACCAGCATATCGAAACATTGTTTTTGATTGCTGGATGCCTGCATTTCAGAAACAGATGCGACCATGACTTGCCATATGCGTGACAGTACGTTCAGTGAAACTTTAGAAATAATATCATAAATCTGATCCCGTTGATCGGCCGTGTATGGTGAATTTTGGACATCGCCCGCATGCAAACTTGGGTGCATGCGTGTTGCCCAATGCGTCCATTCCATCATGTCGGTCAGCAACATAGACAAATCTGCGCCATTGTTATATATGGTATCTGCCTTGTCCAATGCCGCCGCCACGTCACCAGACAGTAATGTCTTCATAAAATCTACAACGACACCACGGTCTGCGCGTTTAAGCATATCCAGAACGGCGGCTTCATCAACATTGCCACCGGTTTGCGCAATTGCCTGGTCCAGCAAAGATAATCCATCGCGAACAGAACCGTCTGCCGCACGTGCCAATAATTCGTTTGCTGCATCAGATAATTGAACCTGTTCCTGGTCCGCAATCCATGCGAAATGTTTTTTCAGTGTATCGACCGGAACGCGAACCAAATCAAATCGCTGGCAACGTGACAAGATTGTCACTGGAACCTTGCGAATTTCTGTTGTTGCCAATATGAAAATAACATGTGCAGGTGGTTCTTCCAATGTTTTTAACAACGCATTAAATGCGCTGGTTGATAACATATGAACTTCGTCGATAATATATACTTTGTACCGGCCATTTGTTGGGCGGTATTGCGCCGCATCAAGAATATCGCGCATATTATCAACGCCCGTATGTGACGCCGCGTCAATTTCCATAACGTCAATATGCTGGCCTGCGGCAATTGCGCGACAATTTTCGCACGTCCCACATGGTGATGCGGTCGCCTTGTCTGACGACAGACAGTTCAAGGCCTTGGCCAAAATACGTGCTGTACTGGTTTTTCCTGTCCCGCGAATACCGGTAAAAATATATGCGTGCGCAATACGTGATGTGTTAATTGCAGTTGTTAATGTTTTTACCAAAACGTCTTGCCCGATAAGGCTTTTAAAATCTTGGCTGCGATATTTGCGGGCTAAAACAGTATAATTCGTATCCATGCTAAAAACTTCCTTTGTTCTCAGCATAGCAAAACACGTATAAATTTCAACAAATAAAACGCGTCGATTGACGCGTTATTTACTACTTCAAATTTGTGATAAAGTCTGGAAACCCTGTATCTTCTTCGTCGGTGTTTTCCGTTGTCTCTGGCGCGTTTTCAACTTCTGCCACGGCTTTTTCCTTTGGATCTCGCACAGAATCTATTTTCACCTGTTCTGCATTTACGATGCGACCATAATGTTCTGCGGCCTGCAACAAGCGTTCGCGTTCAATTTCATCAGATGTCTGACGTGCCTGGTCGATGAATTGTTTTCTTTTTTGACGCCATTTATGGCAACGTTGAATCATCTGTCCGACAGAGGATTGATTTTTTTTATTTTGCATTGTATTTCTTTTTACAGGAAATTAACCCAAATAACAATATTCTTACTGTTATCGCTTACTAACAATTTGGATATTAAAGCATCTTAAAACTGATTGCAATATTTTTTTTCAATTGCTATCCTGATTCCTGTAGGAGGGGCTAACATTTGCACCAACAGCGCGGGAATTTTTTATTACAGGCATTATTGGCATTGACTCTGGTTTTTGCGTTTGTGCCGTTTTTAGCGACACGTATGGCGGCGCGCAATACTGATGCGCGAATGTTCAGTACAACAAAACAAGTCGAAACCGCCCAAACAGCGGCAAAAATATTTGTGCGTGAAAATATTAACAATCTGGCGTACGACACAACCAGGATTGTTGGCAATGCGTTTGGTGACACATTGGAACCATACGGTCTGCCGTTGGGTTTTGTTCCGCATACCGCATTGGGCCAGGATATTGCGTTAATAATTCACAGAACCCCAATGTCACTTACGGCGTATTTAGAACTAAGTGGTGGTGATTTATCTGAACTAGAAATTGCAGAGTTGGCGCGGCGTATTGGTTTTAGTGCCAGTGTGACCGACGAACAAAATGTGCGCATTGGAATAGAATTACAGGATATTTATTCAGACATCGTCAGACGTAACGAACCGGACCTGGACAACAGCGGTTTCTTAACAAATTTAGATATGGGTGGTTTTGTGTTGGATAACGGTGGTAATGTTTTTGCTGCAAAAGGTGTATTTGATTCGGGCCAGTTTAATACGCTTTCCATATCTGGTGTTGAATCTGGTCGTAAAATTCGCAATACAATTGATTTAATTACCACGGCCAAGGCAGTATTTCAAAGTCATGATGGTGCATCTGCACTGTCTTTGTCGCGCGGTGTGCTATACGCAGATTCTGTAAATGCAAAAACCGTATCAAAGTTTGGCGATGGTGGGAATTTCACGGCCCAAGATGTATCGGTCTATGATTTTACAATGACTGCTGGGCGTACATCTTTCACGGGACCGGGTCAGTGGAATGTTCGTGGAAATCTGGTGGCAGACAAGATAAATTTTAGTGTTGAACGCTTGGATATCACGTCGCATTTGAACGCAACGCGCGGCCAGGATGTGTATATAGATGCAGATACACTTGAATACAGTTCAAACAGCGGTATAAATGTTGCTTATTTGTACGCGTCAAATATTACTATGCGTGATCAAACATCAACTGCGCTTAATGATGGTGATACGGGCGCGGTGATATTGGATATCAGACCGGCGGGAACATCATTGTTGCCAGATGTTTTGGTGTCTGGAATCAACAATTCTGCGTTTGAAATTTTAAGTGACCCAAAATCAGATGACGGAAAAACCATAGATTGTAAATCTGTGATTGCTGATTTAGAAGGCTCGTATAATGCGGCGTCATTGTCTCAGTATATAATCTGTCAATATGTATATTGGCAAAGATTGGAAAAAAGAATTGATATCAAGCAATGTCTAATGTCGGGGAACGGAAACTGTGGATAAAATAACGTCTAGAATCTTTAACAATCAATCCTGTGGTGCCAGCATGTTGGAAGTATTGCTGGCGATGGCGATTGTTACGACCGCAACCCCATTTGTATATAGCCAGATTGCCCGTACGAATCAAACAATACATGATATTGCAGTTGCGCATAGAATTACAGAAACGCGTGATAATGTGCTAAATTTTGTTCGTATGAATCAGGACAAGTGGCCAGACGCCGCGCAAATCAAATTGGCTGATGAAGAATTGGCGACGATTTCAGATTTTCCAACGGCGGGATTTATCGATAAATATACTGTCAATGGTGCGGCGATAACTGATGTATATCTGGCATTTGATTTACAGGATACAAATTTGCGCACATCGCAAATTGCCAAACATATTGGTTCGGATGCAGCGGTCGTCGGTGACGATGGTGTTGCATTTGGTGATATGTGGGCGGTGTCTGCGCCTGGATTTAATGCGGGTAATTTGATATACCGAATATCGCGCGATGTTGCCGGCGAAGATACATCTAAATACCTGCATCGTGGAACATCTGGCGAAGATAATTTAAATGTTATGGGCCGCGATTTAGATATGAATTCTTATAACGTTTATAATGTTGCGACATTGACTGCAAAATCGACCCAAACAAAAAACGCAAACGCGACATTTGTTGAATCTGATTCCATTGCGGCGAACACGGTATATTTTTCATCTGGTGCGACAATCGAAAGTGACGATGTGACATTGGGTGCGGTGCGTGTATCTGGTGATGTTTCCGGGTTCAGAAATATTTATGCGATGGATATGAATGGGCGTGGATATACAACCAGCGGCCGCATCATCACCGATCGTGCGCAAATCACAGGCAGCGTAAATGTTGCAAATGATTTAATAATGAAATCTAGTTCGTCCAGAACCGTCAGTGGATTTACAGGCATTACTGTAAATTCTGTAATGACGCCATATGTGACTGCCGAAGAAATGATTTTTTATGATAATTTTGGTTTAACAATTTCCGGCGAATTATTGATGTCTACCACGTCGCCGTTAAAGATTGGTTCGTGGATATTTCCATCGACCAAACCTCCTCAATTTTCGAATTTTACATTGGCGCGCGCCAAACTGCCGACACCGGTCAGCAAAAACGAATTTAAACCACTGATGAACAGTGGTTGGAAAACAACGGTTGTATCAGTGATATCGCGATGAAGACAAATAACAGATGTTTTTTATTTTCTAAAAATTCACAGCATGGAAATATGTTGGTTGAATTACTGCTTAGCATTGCGCTGGCGGCGGTCATAATACCGTTTGCGTTCAGATATCAACAAAATGCCGTCGTACGCGCAGAAAATATTGCGATTACAAATCAAATGACCGAAGTGCAGGTTGCGCTGGAACGATACATCGTTGCGCATCGTGAAAAGTTATTAAAAACGGTTGGCAAAAATATCACGCGTGTGGAATTGTCGGATCTGACAGATTATGGATTGCCACTTGGTATAATTGAAAATGTTGGCGACAAATATCAATTGCGTGTCTTAAAATCAGATGACGTTAATGGCCAGGCAACATTGCAGGGCGTAATTGTACGTGCAACAGATGATATAACGCCATTGCGCACGCGCGAAATCGTATCTATGGGTGGCGACAGTATGGGGTTTGTCGAAGGAACCCACGCATATGGCACGTTTGGTGCGTGGCATGCAGATACATTGGATTTGGGGCTGGATACAACAGACGGAATTATAGAAACAACGACAATCAGCCAAGACAACGCCTTGTATTTATGGCGTGTCCCATCTATAAATGCGTCTGATGCCAAAATGTTATCGCCCTTAAATTTAGGCGGTCACGATATCACAAATGTCGCGTTCTTTGATGCGGCTTATGCGGAATTTAACGAAAAGTTAATCACACCAGAAATCGTAACGCAAAACCTGATATTTAACACACGTACAACCTTGGATAAGCGTTTTGATGCCAAAACCACAACTGTTGCAGGCAGTATGACATCAGATGCCAAGAATATGGAGGTTTCTGGTTCTTTTGTGTTGGCGGACCTGGGCAAATTTTCATCTGTCGCGGCAGAAAATTTATGGGTATCGAATATGACGCTTGGTGGTTTATCCATCAGTGCAGACGACGATTTGGCGTTGATGAAGATTAATCAGTCGCTGGATATGACTGCTGGGCGTATAAATGCAATGTTTGTAACGGTTGGTTATACTGGGTCGATTACGCCCCGTTTAATTGTATCTGAACGCATTGAAGATTCGACAAACCCAAATTTCTTTTGGGATGTAGATTCCAAGACGGCACATTTATCTGACGCATCTTTTGCAGAATTAAATCGCATGGCAGAATTGGCGGTTTATTACGAACGTGACAACACGACATATGCAACGCAATTGTTTGGTGCGGTCGCAGCAAACGAAAACGCAACGGTTGCGGATTTTATGAATGCAATCACAGAAATACAATCTCGTGTGCGCAGTAAATATCGCCTGTTGAATTTAGAATAATTTGTGGTATAAGTAATAACATGAAAATAAAATGTGACTTTTGCAAGACTGAATATAATATTGACGGCGCACCATCGACGCCGGTGAAATGCGCGGTTTGCGGGCATGAATGGACGGTTGCATTACCGCCACGTCGAAATGTTTGGTTAAAATTTTTTGCATCATTATGTGCGTTATTTGCGGCGATTATATTTACCGCGGTTGTTTTGCTTACATATCATGCCGACCCGGACAAGGATAAACCACTGGTTGCCAGTATTACGGAATACAAAACTGCGACCGATGATAATGGTGCGACACATTTGGTCGTGTCTGGGAAAATCGTGAATCAGTCTGATGCGATTTACGCAATGCCCGATTTGTACATTGTTTTACAGGACGAAAAAAACAATGTGGTTGGTCGTCAAAAGTTTTTACCGACGGTGACATTACTGGACGCGGGTGCGGTGGCAGAATTTACGCATACTTTAAACATCCCGCCAGTCAGTGTGAAAAAAATCAGCGCCATTTTGGCAGACGGACAAAACACAGGGAAAAAATAATGAAAAAATATATTCTGGCATCAATTGCGGTTTTTTGCACATTTGTTGCACATGCGGCGGATGCCCCCCAACCACGGGTCAGTATTTTTTCAACCAGCACCGATTGGCAGGCTGTGACGGGTCTGACCCTGAACGAATATAATGGCACTTTTGTCGAGGATAGAAAACTGGTCGGCCGTGGTCTGGAATTGTATTATCTGGACGGTTTTCCGTGTTATGGTCTGGCCTATGGTGTTCGTGTTTGGATTGGTCCAGATGGACAGAATCATGAACATTTGCATATTGCATGTGTGGCCGAACCAACCGAATTAAAATTTGCGTATCGCAACGCGACGCGCGATGCAGACCAGGCGACAACAACGGGTATTTTAACGTGTCCTGTTAAAAATCGTGGCCGCGAAATGATAATTGATTTATCGGAATGCAGCGTTGGCCCAGATTGGCGTGATTATAGATAGGTTTATTATGGCACAAATTCGCGAATTTACTGTTTCAGAAGATGTCGCCTTGGGGCGCGTTGATAAATTTTTGACATCCCAGATGCCAGAATTTTCGCGCAGTGAAATTCAAAAATTCAATGTGACTAAAAATGGTGTTTCGGTAAAACCGTCGGATAAAATTCGATTGGGCGATACTCTTGCTGTTGAAATCCCGGCGCCCAAAACCGACGTTGCCGCAGATAATATCTCGACAGATTTTGAATTGGATATATTATTCGAAGATGACGATATCATTGTTATAAACAAGCCGCGTGGCGTTGTTATGTATCCGTCGGCAGGCAACAAAACCGGCACCTTGGTCCAGAATATCTTGGCGCACACGCACTTGTCTGCGTTGGGTGGCGCGACGCGTCCCGGGGTGGTACATCGACTGGACAAGGATACCAGTGGGGTTATGATTTTTGCGAAATCTGATGCGGCATTTCGTGCGCTGGTCAAAACTTTTTCCGATCACGATTTGGTTCGTCGATATACAACATTCGTATGGGGTGTCCCAAATTGGGAAAGTGCGGACATTACGGGTAATATCGCACGTTCTTCACGCAACAGACAGAAAATGACCATGGTAAAAACCGGTGGCAAACATGCCGCGACCGAGGTGTCCGTGCTAAATGCGTGGCCACGGGCGGG
Source organism: Alphaproteobacteria bacterium (assembly GCA_017403085.1). Classification (GTDB taxonomy): domain Bacteria; phylum Pseudomonadota; class Alphaproteobacteria; order Rs-D84; family Rs-D84; genus Enterousia. The sequence continues at coordinate 6,760 of JAFQOQ010000009.1, read as the reverse complement.
CGTATCTCAATTTCGGTGTAATTTATTGACGGGGCGCACTCATCAGATACGCGTTCATTTGTCTGCGCATGGTTTTCCAGTGCTGTGTGACCCACTATATGGCCGTGGCACAACCCGTTTTGGCACGGTCAAGGACCCAGATTTACTGGAATTTTTGCATGAACACAATGGGCAAATGCTCCATGCAGAATTTTTAGAACTAAAACACCCTATAACGGGTCAAATGATGCATTTTAAATCGCGCATGCCCCATGATATGCAGGAATTGAAATTTATCCTTGAAAATATCTAATAAAAGCCGATTTTTCTCTTTTCATCCCATGACTTTTATGATAGAATAAAATAATAAAATATGGAGTCAGGGGATGTCTTTTCTGAAAAACACAATTAGTTTATTGGCTGTATTCAGCGTAATACCTGCGGCGTTTGCGGCAACTGCGCGCCCCAGTGTTATGGCTAATGCATCTGTGCGTCGCATGCCAACTATGACGGCGTACATTAACGGTGTGACCGGTGGTTCTTCGTCATCGACGACTACTACGCCACTGTTAAGCGATATGGAATGTATTGATGCATATACGTCCTGTATGAAGACGGCTGAAACATGTGGTGAAAATTTCGAAGAATGCACGACCAAGGTTTTGTTTCATGGTAAAATGCCCCAGTGTTTAACAACGTTGGCCCAGTGTTCGTCATCTGGTATAAACAGTCTGTTTGGCACATCAAATACTGCGTCCCTGGCAAATGTTGCCACCCAGAACTCCTATGGCGAAGTGACAGATTACACATACCCCACCGACGGCAGTGTCTTGGGTCAAATGATTACAGGTGCGGCGATTTCCAATAAATATGACACGGCGACCTGTGTGAAAAGATATTCTTCATGCCTGCGCAAAGAAAGTGTTTGTGGCGCAGATTTTGAATTATGTACAACAAATTCTGAATTCAAGAAACAGCGTATTGCATGTGAATCCACGTTGGCCAAATGTCAAAGTGACGGCTTGGTCGAATTGTTCGGCACCGCCAGCACCAGTGCATCTGTATCCCCAACCGCGACCAGTCGTGTTGGCGAAATGATTGCCGAAGGGGCGTCGTTGGCGGCGGTAAATGCGGTTTCGACCTGTTACAAGGTTGTTGATAACTGTATCTTGGGCGCATGTGCGGCAAACCCATACAGATGTTATGAAAACGCAACCGAAAGTTTGGCTGCAACCGTTGATGCAATTAACGACGGTACTGCGGTTGCCGAAGGTGCAGATGCTATTTCTACAATCAGCAGTTCTGCAATTGCGTCCTATATCAAGGGCTCTTGTTTGGATACAATTGGCGGCAATAAGTACTGCTATGCCACATTCTTGGGCGAAGGCAAAATGCCAACATCGTCACAATTGTTGGACGAAGACAACAAGGACGAAGTTTATAGCGAGGCTTATTCATCACGTATGAATTCTGGCATGAAATCCAAGATTGCAGATTTGGTAAATAAATTTGATACCAAGGCCAAAGAAAAATGTGTATCCACAATCAAATCGTGCGCAATGCGTGTTTGCGGGTCTGGCTCTGGCGCGGCATGTTATTCCCAGGTGTTTGGTGCCACAGACAAATCTATCAATAATGATTACACGCGCGAAGAAATCAAAACAGGATGCGCGGCAATTGTTAATACCGATGCAAATTGTAAATATGCGGCCCAGAACCCAAGTGCAACGGGCGCGTTCGCATACACATATAATCAAGCAGACGCATTTGATATCTTGTTCCCCGAATATGATGGCGGCGCAGAATCTGACCCAATTGGCGTTGTTGCGTCATTGAACGCGGCATTGGCAACAAATTACAGTGACGCTGCGATTGCCCAGATGAAGAAACAGTGTCAATCTGTCGCAACCAGTTGCGTACGCTCTTTGTGTGGTGCTGATTTCCAGAATTGCTATCGCAATCGTACGGATATCTATTCATCTTTGACCAACAGTGGCGACACCGCATTTGATAAATCTATGAACAAGGTCGGCGGCGTATTAGATTACACAATTGTCTTGGGTCTGTGTATGGATACGGTTAAAAATGCGAACGTTTGCGAAGAACACTTGGCAATCGAACGCAATAAACTGGCAATGCAGAATAAATCTGAACAGTCCAGTTGGGGCGCATCCAACAACGTCCGTTCGGGCTGGATTGATGCGGGTTCTACATCCCAGATGGCGGCCACCACCGACCAGGTCCAGGCAGTTGATGAAAACGGCAACAATCTGTGTTCGTCCAAGACCGGGGACCAGGGCCCATGCTATACAGTGGATAGCACTGGCGCAGTGTTTGACACACCTGTGATGATTGCATACACAACCTATGTTGAATCCCAGGCGGCCAGCACATTATTCAAAGACCTGATTTACGATTTGGAAATCGAGGCCCAGGCGAAATATAACGCAAAATTGACCAAACAGCAGAATCTGTGTCTGTCGTCAAATGACGGTGGTCTGGTTGGCAAGAATGATTTGGGTTCAACATTTATGTGGGTTAAACTGAAATCCAACAAGGTTCCAGCAAATTATTCTGTGGCGGGTCTGACACCAAAACAGTTTGTTGCCAGCAATGAATTATATGGTTCTTTCTGCCGTGTTCGCGTGACATTACAGTCCGAAGACAAGGCAATCCAAGATGCAATCTTTAATGGTGCAGATTGGTCTGTTGGTTACTTTGCTGCGGGTGATGCATTCACATGCGGTTCATGGATCCCCAGCGACAAATTGGAAGAAATGGCAAACGCAGCCGGCGACAAAGCGGCCGCTGATAAAGAGGCATCGCAACCAAAAATCCGTGGCTGGATGACGGCGCTTGGCGCAGTGGGTGGCGGTGTTGGTGGTGCGTTCCTGGGTGCGGGTATCCAAGACGGTTCTGTTTTGGGCGGCCTGACCGGCAAAAAGAAAGCAAAGACGACATCATTTGCAGATTTGAAAAAACAATGTACAGAATATACAAACGTTGCAATTACTCAACTTAATGCATACGAAGCGAACCAGGCCCATACATATGCAACTGGCGCTGTAAAAAGACTGGAAAGCATGGGTGTAAAGGGTGTAACGGCCTGGCCAGCAGACGTTGCAACAACAACAACAACAGCAACGAAAAAAGGCAACAACTGGCGTTGCGGTAGTGGTTCTACCGACCTTGCTGAAGGAACTAAATGTTTAGGAGATTTTGCATACGATACTAAAAAGGGCGAAGTCCTTAGCGTGTTGAACGCGATAAAGGCAAAATGCGAAATCGCTACGGAATCTTCAGAAACAGAAGAAAAGAAAAAGGGCCTAAGCAAGGGCGCAGCGGCGGGTATCGGCGCGGCGGTGACTGCGGTGGCGGGTGGTGCATTGGCATACACTGTCACAGACAGCATCATGGATTCTGCGGTTGATAAGGCAAAGCGCGACGCCATCCAAGATTTCATGGATAACGTCGGGTCCAAGATTCACTGCTATATCGGTGGCGAAGAAGTGGCTACCTATGGTGAAGTGGTATCGACCAGCATGGAATAATCCAAATGTAAATAAAAACGCCCCACGGGGCGTTTTTTCTTGCCAGATACCTGCATCCAATCCCTCGCCCCTTCATACCCCTTTGTCATCGCATGGTTTAAGCGCCCCGCAAAAATACTTTGTCATCCCTGCGCAGGCAGGGATAGGGGCCTAGAAATCCACCACCAACACCCTCGGCTCTTCGTCCCTTTTGTCATTGCGAGGCGAAGCCGTGGCAATCCAGTCTTATTATGCTTTTTACTTACGCACCCCCACCCACACCCTCGGCACTTAATAACTCTTGTCATTGCGAGCGCAGCGTGGCAATCCAGTCTTATTATGCCTTTTTATTTTCCTGACACTACCCACCATGTTATGCCATTAAAAAACGCCCCGTGGGGCGTTCCTTATGGACATTGTGCCAGTTGTTTCAAGACATTTTGCACATCGTTATTTACAGATACCGTAATTTCACGTTGCAGGCCATCTTTGTATGTATAATTAAACTGTGCGTCTTTAAATTCTGGCAACGCGCTATAAACCTGTTGGAATGGTGCCAACATCGCCTGGAACCATTGACGACCGCGACACAGACACCCATTGCGCACGTCTGCGGCAACAACTGCGGTTGCTGTATTTGGATATCGTGAATCCAAATCATAATCTGTCATCATCAGGCAACGTGATCCAAATCCATAGAAATTCGCGTCATCTGCCAAGAACTTATATACCAATCCATCGCTGGCACCGGCCTGACGTAACGCATACGCCATACCATCTGTACAGCATGCCTGGGCACTGCGCATTAACATTTTATATCTGTCCAGCAATGGTGCAGATACTGTTTCATTTGCAGTGATATGCATATTGCAATCGGCGGCATGAATAAATTCATTAACGCTGGCATTGCGCAATTTTGGACTGCGTGGTGATACAGTCTCGCGCACGATTGGTTTTCTGCGCCAAATTTCACATTCTGTTTCGGTTTCAAATGGACAACCGTCATCTGTGGCGCGGTCTTCGCCAAACACTTCTTCTACAACCGTTGTCATATCTTGTGCCACGTATTCTGTACGTGGTGTCATCTCAAACCACAGGTTGCTGACCGGCTTTTTAGGTGCCAATAATTCTTCGACACGTGCGCGTGTTGCGGCGGCATCTGCCATATTTTGTTCATAGATTTCCATTGGATCTATGGCGGCCGCATCTTGCGCGTCTGCCTGGCGCAGATATATTTCTGGACTTGGTTCCAGATACCAGTCGCTAAAATCTTTTGCCTTGTAACTTACAATTGCGTCGTCCCAGATTGGCACACCGTCGCGCCAATCGACGGTTTTGTCCCCATCGTGCCCGACGTATTGACCATGTGTCCCATCCCACAGCTTTGGACGCGTGTCTTCGGGTACCGGCTTTATAGACAGTACCTTGACATTACGCACCGGAATCTGTGTTTCATATATAAATTCAACTGGTTCCGCGTATTGTGCCACCACTGGCATGGCGGCGACGTCTGCGTCTGAATCCATCCATGTTACGGTTTGAACAGGTGCGCTTTCGCTATATTCAAACTCTTCAAAAACCAATGGTTCTATATCACAACCGGCCCCCGTGCAATCAGACGAGTATCCGGACGTCGTCCCGTACATACACAGCAGGGACGCAAAAATAAATATTCTGCTTTTCATGTATTGAATAATATCACAAAAACGCCCCTTTTTTAAATACTTTTTTATATACAGGTGTTTTTAGTTGTGTTGTCCTATCCGATTCGTTTATACTGCTAATATCTAAAAGGGGAAAAAGATGAAAAAATTATCAATGTTTGCGTTGTGCGCTGCGCTGACTGTGCCTGCATTTGCCGAAGATATGGCCGAAAAATCACCTGCTGCATTTCCAAGTGGCCTGGAATTTGGTGTTGGGGCATCGATTACCAGTGGCCTAAATGGCTTTGTCGGATATGCGAACAAAGATTTTGAATCTTTTTGGTTAAAACGATTCGGTGTGCGATTTGAATTTGCAGACACTCGTCCGATTCAGTCGGCTGTGGATAATCTGGTTGAATCCTTGATGGACGACGGTATTGATATCGGTGATGGGGTTGTTATTGATAATGGCAAATTGGATGCAAAGCATTTGGCGACATTGGTTGATTTTTATCCATTTGGCAACACATGGTTCTTTGGCGGTTGGCGTATCACGGGTGGTTATTTCTGGGGTGATATGCGTATGGATGCAGATTTGACTGGCGAAATACCTGGTCTGGACGATGCGAAACAGTATTTTGATTTGGCGGGCACTCATTTCTATTATGATGGCAATGATGTATCCGGCACGGCCAGTCTGGATTGGCAGTATCACGGCCCATATGTCGGCACGGGTTTTGATTTAGGGCTATTTGCAGGTTTCAAGATTTATATGGACGCTGGTGTTGTATTTACGAATCGTCCGGCCCAGATTGAATTAGACGTGCCAATTGACAACCTGTATATATATAATACCGCATCAAATACATGGTCGCCGGTCACCTTGCCTGAACTAGAAGACGCCAAAACGCAGGCATTAAAAGAGGCAAATGATGAACTGCATGATTATAAGTTCTATCCAATGGTAAAGTTGGGCTTTATGTATCGGTTTTAATACCTTGGGCCGCCGCGCGCGGCCCTTTTTCGTTTCTCGATTCGGGAAAAACCGAATCAAACATGGCGAAAAACCGAATCATTTGTTGGGTATAAAAAACTAAAAAACAAAAAAAATAAAAATATTTTTTCTGGAAAAAATCCCAGATTTCTGGCGGTTTTTCCTATGTGATGAAATTTTCTTAAAATTATTTTCGAAATTCCGCTTGACTTTTTGAAAGATTGAGCGCATACTAAGCGGGCTTTCAAGTTGAGACAACAAAACAAAAGACACTCAACCCCTGAAATTCTGCGGTTTTCGGAACAAACGGTATGAATAGGGTTCCTGATAAACTCGCAACATTGTGAATAAAAGCAGCTCATCAAAATTCAAGAAGGGATGTGCAGACAGTTGAATTTGGAATATCCAAACTTTGACTAAGTCAAAAGTGCATATCCTAGACAGGTAGTAGGTTTATACATTAAGCCTCGTTAAAAAACTTGTCTTGCGAATAATATATATGTAAAGACGAACTGATTTATGTCAGCTTTGTTTAATATGCACGGGACTTACTTAACAGGTTTTTTAGAACTTGAGAGTTTGATCCTGGCTCAGAACGAACGCTGGCGGCAGGT
>JAFQOQ010000008.1 GCA_017403085.1 Alphaproteobacteria bacterium | reverse complement strand
TCCCTGGTGACAAACGTTGGTGTGACAACGCGTTCAAATCGTGTTGCCCCGGTAAGTAACACACGTACAACCGGATACATCAAACGTTTTGAATCACGTAATTTCACAACGGTTGAATCCAGCACCGTTGACCAAGACGATTTGGAAACAGGTTTTACAATGCAATTGTTGCCAAATGTTTTGGAAAATGGGCGCATTTTGCTGTTGTTCCGTATGTCGGTTCGTGAATTGTTGCGTATGTCAACCCAGACAATTGGCGAGGTTACCCTGCAATTACCAGAGGTTGAAGAACGCAGCTTTATGCAAGAAGTGATTATGGAATCGGGCCAGATGTTGGTTGTATCAGGTTTTGAAAAGCAGACCAGCGAGGATACGCGTTATGGCCTGGGTGATCCGGACTTTATGGCGCTGTCGGGATCACGTGAAACCGCATCCACACGAGAGGTTTTGGTGGTTATCCTGACGCCACAGGTGTTGGTAAGTCCGCTGGATTCAGAGCGTACGATTCAGCAGCATTGGGGCGCACCGCTAAATTAAATTTAATGGCATATCTAAAGCGAATTGGGGGTATCTCATGTAGCGTCTGTACACTACGATACCCCCAATTCGTTTATCTATACCATTATCTTTAATTTTGCGTGGCACATCGCGATGCCCGAATTATTTTTTTCTAAATCATTCTATTTTATTTTTTAGTGGTGAGCCGTAAGTGGAGAGTAGAGACACTATGACGTGTGGCGTTCGCCACACACCGACACTATCCACTAGCCACTAACCACTAAACTTTTATTTTTCTTCGTCGTTGCGTTGGATGAAATATTTGGTTATAATTTGTTTGTTATGATCGATGGTCATAATGGGGTGTAGAGACCCGTTGCACAAAGCGTCTGTGGAGCGAAATCCAATGGCGCGCCGTACGTTGGCGTGTTTTTCGTATCTGATTCATGGACGAAAAAAACTCCTGGCATTATCGTCAGGAGGGCTTGCGAATATATTGAATAAGCAGCACAATTCTTTGTGATTGTCTCTAACCTCCTGACCACCGCGTTTATGCAGTGGTTTTTTACTTGTTAAAAAAAGGAGAAAAAGACAATGAAAAAACTTTTAACCTTAACCGCGGTTGGTGCGATGTTTACGCAATCACTGTGGGGTGGGGTATACCAATGTCAGTCGTCTGTTATACATTCCGTACAAGAACTCGGGGCTTTTACATCGCCAATGTCTGCGATACGGACGTTGGCTGGGATTGATCCATATAATAACAGAGTCGTTAGAATTTTGCTTCAGGGGCGTTGCGCGTCAAATACGGACAGTGGCCCTGATATACTTGAAATTAACAAGTTGGAATATACGGTTAGTACTGAACCCAAGAATTGTTGGTGTCAAATTATATATCCTTATTTTTCGCAATTTGTATATCTGCCCGTTACATTAATTACGGATTCGACAGGTGCCTGTGTGGATGCCTGTTCTAGGGAATGTGCAAATAAAATTTTGGATGATGGCTATATTGATATGGCGGATTATCCACCATCGGAAATTATTTATATGGTAGAGGGATTATAAGATGAAAAAATTTTTAACATTTTGTATTTTATTGTCTTTTTTTGTTGTTCAGGTGGTGGGGGCGTCATACCAATGTGTGAGATCGCCACTTAAAATGACTCAGTATGTGTTTGGTGCAAGTGACCTGGTTAACACAAAGCAATATCCAAATCAGGTTGTGATGGGGTTTTCTTCGGGTAGTATGGACGCTGTGATTCAGGGGCATTGTGATGTTTTAAATGATACCAGTACCAGTCCATTGGAATATAATATGTCTGTGCAGGGTATTGACAGTATGGCGAATAATTGTTGGTGCCAGGTTGTTTACCCGTATGTAAGTGAAATTTCGTATTTGCAACAGATAACTGGGTATCTTGATAATTGTATTGCCAGTTGTTCCGCGTTGTGTGCATCTTATTGGGGTAGATGGATGCGTAATCGACAGTCGCCTATTTTTGATAATTTTGAATAAGGGGATAATATATGAATAAAAAATTAGTCTTATTATTGTTTTTTATTGGACCATTGTTGGTACATGCGGATGTTGTATCCCCAAGTACAACGTGTTCGATTGGTATGCAAATTAGTATGCCAGAGGTCAGATTTGGCAGCGTGTGTGCTGAGGGCGATATTTGGTTGTCGCGGAGAGGAAGACTCACAGTTAATAGCGTAGGATTGTTTGACGGTTGTTTGGATGCTTCGCAAATAAGTACAGTATATAGCTGTATAATGTATGCGCCGTCGGGTGAGACTTATTCGGATGAAACGGGGGACTATAATTATAATTCAGCGTGTTTGATGGATTAAAAAAAATCCCGCCGTATGGCGGGATTTTTTTAACGACAAAAAGTGCGCACGTGGCGCACGAATTTGTTTGCGTTCAATACGCATTAAGCCATTGCAGCGACTTTCTTGGTCAAACGAGAAATTTTACGAGCAGCGCGTTTCTTTGGCATAATTTTGCCCGCAGATTTCATAATCTTGCTTTCTGCGTTGCGTGCCGCAACAGTTGCCGCCGCTTTGTCGCCAGATTCAACCGCAACCAGAACCTTCTTGGCCGCTGTTTTTACAGCACTGCGACGAGATGTGTTAATAGCATTTTTCTTGGCCGAGACCAAAATTCTTTTTTCAGATGACTTGTGATTTGC
>JAFQOQ010000007.1 GCA_017403085.1 Alphaproteobacteria bacterium | reverse complement strand
AAAGAGCTCCGCCGTCTCGCGACAGCTTTTATATATTACCACATCATCAACCGCCTGTCAACACCTTTTTTTCAAATATTTTTTAATTTTTCTATTTGGTGTTACAGGTCGTTTGCGACAGCTTTGTTATAGTATCACTTCCCTCTTTATCTGTCAACAGATTTTCTTTTTTTCGTCTCTTAATCTATCTTATAGTTCTTATTGCACGCAATATAACACATACAACAAAAAAAGCCTGCAAACGCAGGCTAAGAACTTGTTAACTATATCGTATTTTATTCATTGATAATCTCTACATATGTTGCAGATACATACCCTTGCACGCCATTTGCAGTAACAATTCGATACCATTTTCCGTCTTGTTGAACAATTTCGAGCAGCTCATCTTTATATGCTTGCCCTATCACATTGTCACCAATACTATTCTCAGAGCGAATATTCAAACTGCCATTTTGAATAGAAACTCGTCCCATCTTTTTCTTGTCATCGGAAACTGTATCAGAACTATTATTCTCTACAGTCCCCTTTTTATTTTGAGCTGCTTCTTCTTTTTTTTCTGTCGCAACTGAGACGTTATTGTAGGTAATCCCTGTATATCGACTTCCTGTAGCAATTTGGGACTCTTCTAACCCTTCCGGTCGTTGTTCTTCTTGTTCACGAATAAACTGCTCTACTTCCCAATCACTTTGTGTTTGCGAAATACTCGCTATTAAAGATTGAGATTCTAAACCTTTCTGATGATTTGCATATGCCAGAACACCGCCTCCTGCGCAACCTAGCAAAAAGGTCAGAAGACAAATTATAGTAAATTTTTTATTCATGTTGACCTCCATTGCTTCCAATGTCAGAAGCCTCTTCCTGTTGGAACTCTTTTTCATTCTTTTTCCCAATTACGCCCAGTTTCATCGCCCCGTAAATAATTATAACAGATATTATGAACAGCAAAATGACACCTTGTGACGGATTTAAATACGTCATAATCAGCCCACACAATGCCAATATGGCACTTACTGCATAAATTACCAATACAGTATCGCGATGATTAAACCCATAATTCAACAAACAATGATGCAAGTGATTCTTATCTGGTTTAAAAATCGGTTTATTGTTCATCTTTCTGCGAATAATTGCAAATACCGTATCTAGAATCGGAATCGCCAATACCAAAATCGGTGTCACTAGAGAAAGTAATGTAAAACTTTTGGTGAACCCCATAACGGCTAACACTGCCAAGTTATACCCCAAAAACATAGAGCCCGTATCGCCCATAAAAATTTTTGCCGGATGAAAATTGTACTTCAAAAAACCTAACGCTGCTCCAATTAAAATTAACGCAATAGATGCCATTTCTGTCTGCCCAGTTGCATATCCGGAAATCGCCATTGTGGTTGCAGCTATAATAGATGTCCCTGCAGCCAAACCATCTAACCCATCAATTAAATTAACTGCGTTAATAATTGCCACAATCCAAAGCACTGTAAATGGCGCACTGAAAATATACAGTGGAAACATCCCACCCAAAATAAAGTTTGTCATAAACTCCACACGTACACCAGATAGTACAACAATACACGCTGCCGCAATTTGCCCCAACAGCTTTACTTTTGCAGGAATATCTTTGATGTCATCAACAATCCCAACCAAGACCAGCACTGTCCCACCAACAAACAACCCGATATGCTCTTGTGTCAATTCATGGCTTAAAAAAAGTACTGCAAAAAAACTTAAATAAATAGCCAATCCACCCATACGAGGCATTAATTTTGTATGCACTTTACGTGCATTTGGCTTATCAACTGCGCCAAGTTTTACTGCTAACTTTGCTACAAAGGGCACCAGTACTAAACTGATTACCAATGCCAGCACTGCCATGATTATATCATTCCACATAATATACGTTCCTCCAGCCTGAATTTCAGACCCAAACACAAGTCCCAAAATCGTTTCTTACTAAAATGATTCGCCACTACTTTACAACATTATACGACATTTTGCAATAGATAAATCCGCATTGTTGCCAAATCACCAATTTTAAACATTATCTATAGTAGTTAGACGTAATAGCAGCTAAAAAAGTTGTATCAATAATTCAATCGGTTCTTTTGCTTGACGCATCATGATTTCTGTCAGCATTGCCTGCTGTGCAGTTTCCTTGTCTGAACGATTTTTTAACCGTTGCATCGCCATTATCAACTGTTGTGCCGTTACATCCCTTACACCATAACATTCCCGCTGGCGTAAAAGCTGCATGAAACTGCTTACTTTCGGATCGTAGGATAAAGCAATCATCGGCTTCTGCAGCGTTGCACCCATAATCAGGCTATGCAAACGCATTCCGAGAATCATATCAGCATTTTTCAAAATATGCATTGTTTCTAGCGGAGTATAATTTTCCTGTAACACTGTTACATCCTGAACATGCTGCATTTTTGCTGCAATCATTTTTCCTGTTTCTATATCCTCAGGATAGTGGAACGGCAAAAATACAATCTGCCAGCCATTCTGTACTGCATCGTCGCAAAAAGCTGCAATTTCCTCAAACAAATCCCCACTATTCTGCCAGCTGCGTGCAGCCACCATCAGAATTGGCCGGGTATAATTTTCTACACCGCCTTTTTCCAAAAGCGTTTTCCCAATCTTGGCATCAACCTCATCAGCTGGAATTCCTAACACAGGATCGGCACATACCATTATTTCACGATATACACCCATCTGCATCAATTCCATACGAGACTCCAAATCGCGCACTGTAATTACATTGACTTTATTCAAAATTTTACGTACAAGTGCACGATTGCGTCCATTGTGTACTGGACCAATCCCTTGTGCATAAATCATAACCTTCTTTTTCATTACCTGCGCTAACTTAATCAGCCCCAAATAATATAGGATTCCGTTCTTGCTGGTTACATCTTGTAATAGGCTGCCACCACCACTAATAAAGACATCACAGTTTTTTACCGCTTTCAACAATGCTATTTTGCCCCAACGATTTACTGATTTTACTCTAAACTGTTTCGATGTCTGTTCCGGTTGGTTCGATAACACCGTAATATCAATATCCGGTTTT
>JAFQOQ010000001.1 GCA_017403085.1 Alphaproteobacteria bacterium | reverse complement strand
TTGTTCCGCGCATTTCACACCACGCGACCGGGCGGCACGCATCAATTTGCCCATAATTTTCAATTCCAATTTATAGTATTCTGCATTATCAGGCATATCCGGAATATCAGTCAGCAATAACAGAATCAAATCACCAATGTTGCGAATATTTTTTACCGGGCGCAGGTCAATAATATGAAACCGCCCAGCCCCAGCATCAAACAGCATATTGCCTTCGGATGGATCAATTGTGAAATTGGTCGTGGCCAGGTGGTTCAAATCATCAACCAGTTTGTTATACGCACTTTGTGGCGCAGATGCCATTATGCGCATTTTTTCAATCGCCACAGATACTGCATCGGCCCGTTGTTGGGCGGTCAATGGTTCTTCGACCAAATCATTTGTTGGGATGCCATCAACCTTTTTACAGACAGACAACACCACATCCCCAGATATTGGGTCGGTTAAATTATACAAAGCCTGGCCAAAATTGCGGCGACCGTGTACATTGTCGGCACGCACATACCGATATGCACCGGATGACAACCTGTCCCGAAATGCTTTATCAATCTTGACGATATGCGGCACACGCACAACATAAGAACCTGCATCGTATGTGGTGGCCTCGGTTCCTGAACCAATCGGTTTTTGTGAAATTGCGGACAAGATTTCCGAAATATTCAATCGCATTATTCCGCCACCTTTGAAAACATTTTCATATCACGTGGCTGGCCACGCAAGATAAAGTACTTACGCAAGATGCCCTCGCACTCATAACCACAGCGCAAAGCCACCGCCGCAGAACGAATATTCTGTTTATCAAGGGTTAATTGTATGCGTTGCAGGCCCATATTGGCAAACCCCATTTCGGTCAGTTTATTTAATGCACGTGTCATAATGCCACGACCATTAAAGCCATGCGCCAGCCAATAGCTGATTTCGCCCATATTGTCGTCTGTATCAACAAAGCCAATCTTGCCGGCAATTTCACCATCTACCATAATAAAGTAAGCGCATTTATCATCGCCGCATGATTTTTCAATATTTGCCAACGTTTTATCGGTTGTGGTATAGTCATCAACCCATTCCAAAAATTCACCCAGGAATTCACGATTGGCGTTTATAACCGACAACAACCGTTCGGCATTTTGTGCCGTTGGCTCAAGTTTTACCAGCCGGAAATCCCCCATATCGATAATGCGCGGAAACTTTTTCATTGTTTTACCCCCTATTACGATACAAAACCAGACGTTTGCATATTCCACAATCGCCGATACAATCCACCCTGTTGCAACAATTGTTTGTGCGAACCCATTTCAACAATCTTGCCACGTCTGATTACTATAATTCTGTCCATATGGCGCAAGGTAGATAAACGATGTGCAATCACAACCGATGTTTTGCCGCGCATTACATTGACCAAGGATTTTTGTATCTGTGTTTCGTTTTCAGAATCAAGGGCTGATGTGGCCTCGTCCAAAATCAAAATTGGCGCATCTTTTAATAAAGCGCGCGCAATGGAAATACGCTGGCGTTGGCCACCAGACAATTTCACACCATTATTACCCACCAATGTATTATACCCATTTGGCAAGGATTCTATAAATTCATGTATGTGGGCTTTCTTGGCCGCGGTAACAACCTGTTGTTTTGTGGCGGTTGGGCGTGCATAGCGGATGTTTTCCAATATTGTACGGTTAAACAGAGTTGATTCTTGGGGAACAAACGATATGTTTCGCAATAAAGAATCATGCCCAACATCACGAATATCATGGCCATCAACCAATATGGCACCGCCATCAACATCATACATACGCAACAGCAAATTACATAATGTCGTCTTGCCGGCACCCGACAGACCAACAATCCCTACCTTTTCCCCGCGGTCAATATTCAGATTGAAATTATGCAAAACCTGTTTATCCCCATATCCAAAATTAACATTATCAAAATCAATAGTCGCACGTTTGACTTTTAATTTTTTAGCATTTGGTTTATCAACAATAACCTGTGGTTTTATCATATTTTCATATGCCTTGGTTGCGCGGGCGCTTTGTACAGAATATCTGCGTACTGCTTCATTTAGATTGCTAAATGCCGCATTAAGGGTTTGTGCCGACGTCATAATAAACACAGCATCAGAAATACTTAACGAACCACTGCGAATAAATATAAAGCACAATATTAACACACTTAATCTAGAAACATGCCACAATATTCCTGTTGGCACCCATTGACAACGCTGTAAGAAAAAGTTTTTACGGATAATTTCAATTAACTTTGCACGTCCATTATAAATATACTTGTTTTCGTGTTCTGTGTTTGCAAAATACTTGGCCGTCAGTGCATTATTCAAACTGTCGCTGCGCATGCCACTATATTTGGAACTTTCTTCCATTTCCAGTTTGCTGATTTCTGTAATTTTCTTTTGCACAGACCATTCCCAAAACAATTTTATCGCGCCATAAGATATCCAAATAACGACAAACCATATGTTCATGCTGAACATCGCACCGACAATCAGAAAGAAACCTAAAATAGTACCGATTAAATCTACCCAGAAATCTTCTACTAGGTAGTTAAATCGCATCGAAATCTCTTGCGTTTGCGATATAATTTGACCACTTGGGTTTTCTATAAAAAATGAAATATCGTTGGCATAAACGCGCTTATACAATAAATATAATTTATATCTATTTACTATCTGTTGATAGCGACCACGTAGCCATGAGTCGGAAAAATCTAGCGCAACCGTAAAAAAATACAGCGCAGCCAACATGATAAATATATTTAATATATATTGCCAGTTGGGGTTGGTCGCACTTTCAAAAATCTGAATCATCCATTTTGAGGTTAATGGCCCAAAAACCATTTGCAGGACATTCCCAATAATTCCACACAGAAAAATCGTTGTAAAATAAACAGGAAACTTTTTGATAACCTGCCAATAAAAGCCACGCAGGGAATTATAAGATTGTGTTTTGTTCATGCCGCGCCCCCAAAATACAATATTATGTGTATTTTATCATATATCGCATAAATAACAAACAAAATACACTGTGTGCAATACACCTAAAACGGGGATGATAACCAATCTGGCATATCAATCAGCGTGAATTTTTCACCGTCGTATTTCAGTTTGAGATATTCTGCATTTGGCATACCGCCACGTGGCCACTTTATGTCTGTAAATTGTTTGATTATATTTTTCGCCACCCCCGTATGGGTCGCAATGGCGATTGTATTGCCGTCTGAATTCTTTACTATATCCAATATTGCTTTACGCACACGTGCAATAAACATATTATAACTTTCACCGTTTGGTGGGACATAATCGTCATTAGACAACAATGCGAACGGTGCATATATAACATCGCCCGACATATCAATCGGGGTATCTGCAGGGCTATCAGTCAATCGCACAATATGACCACAAAAATCCCCCATATTCCATTCACGCAAATCGCCATTTGTTATAATCTGTTGGTCGCCAACCACCGCACGCGCCGTATCCAATGCGCGTGACGATGGCGATGAATATACGACATCAAACCGCACATCCATCAATTTTTGCGCCAACGCGCGTGCCTGAGCCACACCATTAGAATTTAGTGGCACATCCAGCCACCCCTGCATACGATGTTCGATATTAGAATCTGTTTCGCCATGGCGAAAAATATATATTATTTTTTTCATACCGATATTTTATAGGAACTGATTGTAATTATCAACAAAACAAACACCCACGCAAGAGGGATTGCGCAGGTGCATGAAAAGAATAAACACAATCGTTTATTTCTTTTTCTTGGGACCGGTACTTTTTTTGGTACTGGACGCCTTAGAAGTATAAGCCGGGGCAGATGGAATATCGCCAAAGGCGTCGTCAAACATTGCACGAATATTCGGATGACGGTCTGCATAACGCTGGACACCCATCAAAAGTGCGGCAGAAATCATTTTTTCAATATCTGCAACCGATACACGGTCGGAAACCTGGTCGCGGATGGTAAATGCAATGTTCTTGACAGATTCTTTGACACGATTGGCGAAATAGTGACGACGGCGCGCAATATAAATCTGGCGCAACCACATGCCAATAATCACCGCTAATAACGGGACAGCAATACAGAATAAAAAATAGCGATACCAACTGTCACAAAATGCCGGCATAAACATGGCGTCACAAGTACGTTGGCAATGTAATAATGAAACTGCAATAATTTCATAAATACTTAATGCAGAAAACCAAATTTTATATCTTAATAACATGGGCATCTCCTTTTGCCTATATGATGCATAATTTTTTATAACAAAGCACCAGGTATGATTTCCGCATACAAAAAAAGTTGTGGAAATTATTTTTTGTCAATGTATAATATGATGGAAAAAGGATAATCAAATTGAGTAAATTTTGTATTTTTTGCGGACAAAAGCCAGAAAAGAAAAATAACGAGCATGTTATTCCACAATGGCTAAGCAAGATGACGGGCAGATATCATAAGGTCTGCAATCTGGCCGGTGTCACAGATAAACAAATTTCGTTCAGCGCACTGCAATTTCCAGCATGCACAAAGTGCAACGAAGATTTTAGCGCACTGGAGGCCGACGCAAAACGAATAATTACATCTGTACTGGACGCAAAACCAATCAGCGCCCAGGAAATAAGCAGACTGCTAGACTGGTTCGACAAGGTTCGTGTGGGATTGTGGTTGGCAGAACTGACGCTGAGTCAGAAAGTCGAAGAAATTGATCCTAATTTCTATATCACGGAACGCGTGGGACAGAAAGACAGAATGCTGATGGTGGAACGTCTAAAAGACGCAGGACAAGGTATTTCATTTGTCGGGACAAACACAGCAATTTTTCGCGAAATGCCAAGTGTGTTCCAGTTAATTATAAATGATTGCGTATTTACAAATGCGTCTGAAAACGGATTGGTATCAAATAAACTAGGTTTTCCAATATATGACAAACCGCGTCCTGATACGGGTCGCGGAACAGTTATGACAATAAGACCGGGCCGCAACAAAACAGGACACCCAGTTGTAGATAAATATAATGCGTCACCTACAACAACGCTGATATATCAGCCAATGTATAAAATCGTGGCCAGTCAAAATATCGCCAGCGAATATGATGCACCATACGTCAAAGAACACTCGATAGATGCAACAAACGGTGTTGGCGGAATATTCTATCAACGTGGGGACAATGCCGTCAAATATCTGGGCGAAGGTGAAAAATTAAATATCACCCCAAGGGCACAACCAATGCCAGAAACAGGTATCCTGCATAAAAAAGTGTTTGATTTACAAAACTATTTATTAAGTGGGTTGTACAATTTAAGCGCCCTGGATTCTGCGGGCCAACAATATTACAACGCATTGATGCAGGCCAATAAAATGCATGCAAAAATATGCGAAAAAAGCCGTAGATAAAAAAAAAAACGCCCGTTGGGCGTTTTTTATTCAACAATATCATCAGTCGGTTCCGGTTCTGATTCAACTGCGTCGGGCGCATCTGCCGCTTCGCGCTGTTCGACCGCACGTGCAACAGTTTCTATTTGCAACAACTGATTTTCCAATGCGGCGCGTTCAGATGATTTATAGCCGGTCTCTTCGGCGTCTGTTGGGGCCGCAGCGTCAGTGCCAGAGGCATCGCCAGGCGCAGCCTTGGCCGCACGATTAGCAATCGCCGGATTGATTAGATTATTATAAATCTCTATCGCTTCGTGTGTGCCGGCAATATCACGCGCCAACAATTTATTTTCAGGACCAGGGAAAAACCATTCATCCAATTTTACTGCGGTAATCTGCATCAATGGACGTGTGCGCGCCTGGGAAATCCAGCGGGGCATCATAGGTAAATCAGAATAATACCACAATACACCCCAATAGAATATACCCATGACAACAACACCGCGAATAATACCAAAAATTACCCCCAGTGTCTTGTCTGTGACGTTCATTATGCTGCCCTGGATTTTATCGCGAATCTTTTGATTAACAAAACCAACCAACAACAAAATCGCAAAGAATACAATAAAGTAAGACGCAACCAATGTGCCAACCGTGGATTCAGATAAATCAAACCAAGACTGTAATAATTTATCCAACCAAGGTGACGCGAATCGTGCAGATATCGCAGCAACAACCCATGACAGGGTCGCAATTGTTTCATAGACCCCGCCACGAATTGTTGCCCAAATTGTAGAGGCCAAAATTAGCCCTACATATATATAATCAAGCGTTGTTAAATCAAACATAGTATGTACCAACGTTTGCTGTGATTATTTCTTTTTATCCTTGCGTACCAAGACATAACCCAGGCCAGCAACCAAGATAACCAGCAGACCCCAGAACCAAATCACAGAGCCGCCCTCACTTTTTTTTTGCAATTCAGCAGCTTCCTGGGCAGCAACGGCAGCAGCACTGTATTCAACAATTGCATTTGCGCGGTCTGCATGTTCTGATTTAAATTTTTCTGCATCTTCGCTTAACGCTTTTTTATTTGCAGAAACTTCGTTTAATTCTGCGTCAGTTAAACCAACTTCGACTGCTGTGCGCAGGTTATCCTGCATAAAATCTGCATAGCCCTGGAAACATTTTTCACCAATAACCAATACAGGAACGCCGCCAGATTCATATTCACATTTCTTTAATGCTTCTTGGAATTTTGGACGATTGTCCGGTTCCATAACATTTACTTCGGTAACAGTAATTGTTGGGTATTCATAAATCAATGTATTAGAAATAAATTCACGGGCGTGATGGCAGTGTGGGCATGTTGGCGAATGATAAATTGTCACATCGGCCGCAGACGCAGTGCCAACAAACGCCAAACCTAAAATTGCTGATAAAATTGATAACTTTTTCATATTTTCTCCTTTTTAGATGTTTCGATTATAGAAAATATTTCGTATAGGGCGCAAGCGGTTTTTAATAATTTTATTCCTGTTGCAAAAAAACAAACGTACAGACATAATAATCCTAGAAACACAAGGAGTAAGTAATGTTTGCACTGACACAATTTCCACTGCCATATGCGCCGGACGCATTGATGCCGTATATATCTGCAGATACCATATCAACACATCACGGCAAACACGTTGCAACATATATTAAAAATTTAAACGAACTGATTAACGATACGGAATACGAGAGTATGCCACTGGATGAAATCATAATTAAATCTAAAAAAGACGAAAACGCACAAAAGATTTTTAATAACGCAGCACAGGTTTATAATCATGATTTCTTTTTTCATGGCATGTGTCCGAATTGCGATGCAGATGTGCCACAAGAAATTGCGCAGGCGTTTGGCAGCGTGGAAAATTTTAAAGAACAATTTAAACTGTCTGCGACAAGTCTGTTTGGCAGTGGTTATACATGGCTGGTGCGCGATGGCGACGAATTAAAAATCATCAACATGCAAAATGCAGACACGCCAATTGCGCATAATATGAAGCCAATACTGACACTGGACGTGTGGGAACATTCGTATTATCTGGACTATAAAAACAGACGCGCGGATTTTGTAGATGCGTTTTTAGATAATCTGGTCGATTGGAATTTCGTCGCAGAAAACTTGAAATAAAAACCCCACAAACGTGGGGATTTTTTTACCTATCGTAAATTACAGGTGTCTTATTTATTGTATAAATACGTCCGTCGTTTTCACGATTGTAATATACATACACAACGTTAGATGTGCCGTATTCGCCCGTCCATGGGTTGTCGTATCCGATTACCTGGCGCTGGGTATTATATGGAAAAACTGTGCGGAAAGTATTGTCGAAAACACGACTATATTTATCCTGGAAATTTGGATGCACAATCATATTCATTGTAATTATGCCATTGGGCGCAATACGCGATTTTAGGCGATGCATGAATTCCGCAGTAATTAAACCTTCGGGAACTTGATACGAATTCGAATAGACGTCTAATAAAATAAAGTCGTATTTTTCAGGGGTGTTTTTTAAAAACTGGCTGGCGTCGGCAACAATAAATTTTTTATTCGGTGTCAGATTTTTGCCCAAGAAATGTTTTTCAGATACGTCCTTTAATGTATGTTCAATATCAACAAAGGTATAATCGTGAAATGTATCTTGCAGGCCAATGGTAAAGCCCCCTGCCCCCAGGACTAAAATTTTATATTGTCTGTCGCGTGGCAGATTATAAATAAAATTATAATTTATATAGTTTATATATTCTGCAACTGCGCCCGTTTCAGGATTATACAACGACATGGGCAGACCGTTCATATTTAAAATACGCCATGTGCCGTCGTCTGTGACACTGATTGTAGAATTTGCGTTATTTACCAAAATACCAAACTTAGAACGCTGGTATATATTGCTGTTGATATAAATCGTGGCAAATAAAATCAGGGCGGATGCCACCCAAACCCACCATGTGCGCCGCAAAACCAGCGCAGCCGTCACAGCCAAAATTGCGATTAGCACAACAGTATAATTTACCCCCATAAATGGCATTAAAATCAGCGTCGTTGCAATTGAGCCCAATACACTGCCAATTGTGTCCCACGCCATGATGTTGCCTGTACAATTCTGGTTGTATGAATGCAACTGGCGTGACAACAGCGTTGTATTAAAACCAAATAAAAATGGACCAACCGATAAAAATATAAGAGAGTATATAAATGTCTGAATTGCACCAGATGTGATGCCGCCCATGTACATCAATGAAAAATACGCCGTCACCAACGGGAATGACGCCGCGAAAATAGATAGTGCGGCGATGATTAAAAAACTAATATTCAATATCGAACGGATTTTCGCATTATTTATCCGACCCGATTCACCAATAAAATAGCCCAAAGACATGAATCCCAAAAATGTTGCCATGATAATGCTGGTTATTACAGCACTGCTGCCGACGTAATAAGACAACTGGCGCAAGACAGCCAATTCTAAAGAAAGACTGACGTATCCATTTAAAAAGATTAAAAATATTAGTGCGCTGCGTGATAATTTCTGCATTTCCATCCCCCTGAGTTAAATGGGATACTAATAGAAAAATCAAATCATGGCAATGCAATTTTTAGTGCGCATTCATTAAACGAATATCATCAAATTCAGGATAACGATTAAACATCGCGCGCGCAAATGGACATATTGCAATAATCTTGCGATGTTGGCTGCGCGCCAGGTTTGCAACGTTGCGAACCAGATTTAGCCCAACTTGCTGGCGCTGAAAAGGCTTATCAACACCAGTATAATCTATTATCATTTTATCAATCCCGACACGCACAAATGTTATCTGGCCAATGTTGCGCCCGCGATAAAACGCATCAAATTCCAGACCATCCGGGGATAAAAAATACTGTATTTCATCTGTCATACAACAAATATATCACGCCAACGCGATATTTTGTATATGACAGTATTCGGATACCATATGAATTAAATTAAATCATAATTCTTGCGGATTATTTTGCCACTGCGACGCAGTGATGCGGCCTCGGCCGAATCCATTTTTGGCGATAACGTGGCAACAACACCGTCCATGCCGACAATTCGCGGCAAAGACATTGCCAGGGCGCGCGTACCGATACCATCAACGGTACTGACCGTTAAAATTCGACACTCGTCATTTATGATACAGCGAACTAAATCTGCCACTGCGGCGGCAATTCCGTCCCAGGTTGCGCCACGGCCCTGAATAATTTCATAAGCGGCGTTATGAACACGATGTTCGATTGTGCGACGTGTGGTTGCAGGTAGCGATATTTTAGTCTGCTTGCAAAAATCATTTAATGGCACTGCACCAATGCACGCAGATGACCAATTTATCATGCTGCTGTCGCCATGTTCGCCCAAAACATATGCGTTTATAGATTGGGTTGATACGGACAACTGGCGCGACAATATCGCACGCAGGCGCGCAGAATCTAACATGGTGCCAGTACCAATTACGCGGGACGCCGGCAATTTTGATAAATCCTGGGCCAGCATAACCATTACATCCAACGGATTTGTCACAATAATCAATTTAACACGCCTAGAATCAACGTTGGCCATAACACGCGGGACAATATCACTAATCACGGCGGCATTTTTATGCAACAAATCAGTGCGCGTTTCCCCAGGACGCTGGTTCGCACCAGCCGCAATGACAACAATGTCACTGCCACGAATTGGCCGATAATTATTTACAGCAGTAATCTTGATATCATATGAAAATGCAGACGCATGACCTAAATCTTCGGCAGCAGCACGGGCGCGCATGCCATCACGGTCAAACAAGACCATTTCATGAACCAATCCTGTGTTCTTGACAGCGGTCGCAACCGCAGACCCAACAGACCCCAGACCGATAATAGATACTTTCATGTAAAAATCCCCCTGCATATATTGTTTTTATATTATAACATAAAAAACTATTGTAAAATACTAAAATGGGTATAATATATGTCCGTGTAAGATTTAGGGGTAAAAAATGCCAGCAAAAACAGTTAATGATATTGTCGCACTGTGCAAGCGACGCGGTTTTATTTTCACAGGGTCTGAAATTTATGGCGGACTGGGTGGCGCATATGATTACGGTCCGTATGGGGTCGAATTGATGAAAAATATTCGCAACGCATGGTGGAATGCCATGATTTATTCGCGTGATGATATCGAAGGACTGGACGCAGCATTGATTTCTAACCGCCTGTTGTGGAAGTATTCTGGGCATGAAGCAGGATTTTCAGACCCATTGGTTGAATGCAAAAAATGCGGCACACGCATGCGTCAGGACAAAATGAAAGATATGACAAAATGCGATAACTGTGGCAGCACAGATATCACTGAACCACGTGCATATCAATTGATGATGGGGCTATCAATCGGCGCAACCGCAGACGGCGCAGTAAATGCGTATCTGCGACCAGAAACCGCAACAACAACATATACAAATTTTAAAAATGTTCTGGACGCAAAACCACACAAACTGCCGTTTGGTATTGCACAAATTGGCAAGGCGTTTAGAAATGAAATTTCACCGCGTGGATTTGTGTTCCGTATGCGCGAATTTGAACAGGCAGAAATGCAATATTTTGTTAATCCAACAGACGACGAAAAATTCCACGAAATGTGGATGCAGGAACGTTTGGCGTGGTGGATTAACGTCCTGGGGATTCCTGCGGAAAAGTTACGCTTTATGCCACATGAAAAATTGGCACACTATGCCAAGGCGGCAGTTGATATCGAATATGAATTCCCAGATGGGTTTGACGAAGTCGAAGGAATTCATAATCGCCAAGACTTTGATTTAGGGTCACATACCAAGGCACAGAAAGAGTTTAAAATTAACGCCAATGTTATGGAAAATAAAGATAGTACAACAAAACTGTCATATAGCGACCCACAAAGCGGACAGAACTTTATCCCATACGTTATTGAAACGGCAATGGGTGTAAATCGTGCAATGTTAGCCGTTATGATAGAAGCATACGAAGAAGAAGATTTAGGCGATGGGAAATCGCGCACGGTTCTGAAACTGAAGCCTGCATTGTCACCGGTAAAGGCGGCGGTGATACCGTTGGCACGCAACGTACCAGAATTATTGGAAATATCTAATAACATCGTCGGAAAATTGCGCAAGATGGCAATCGGACGTATCGAATTAGAAAATTCTGGGAACATCGGGAAAAACTATCGCAGACACGACGAAATTGGGACGCCGGTATGTATAACAGTCGATCATCAAACAATGGAAGATGGGACGGTTACACTGCGTCACCGCGATACGATGGCACAGGAACGCGTTAAAATAGACGATGTTCCGTCAAAAATTTTAGCAGTGATAAATCAATAAAAAAACGCCCAACTGGGCGTTTTATTTTTATGCAGCCTTTTTGGCGTCACGCAGGATTTCCACGGGTTGCTTTGCACCGCGCACAACATCTGCGTCAATGACAATTTCTGCCAAGTCTTCTTTATCGGGCGCATCAAACATCGGTTGCAGTAAAACGTGTTCCAGGATACTGCGCAGACCGCGCGCGCCAGTCTTGCGCGCAACAGCCATTTTTGCAATTTCACGCAGACCATCATCTGTGATATTTAATTTTACCCCGTCCATATCCAGCATGGCGGCGAACTGTTTCACAACCGCGTTCTTAGGTTCGGTCAATATTTTTACCAGCGCATCTTCGTCCAATTCCTGTAATGTTGTAATCACAGGCAAACGGCCAATTAATTCTGGGATTATACCGAACTTTACTAAATCTTCTGGTTCTACGTCTTTTAAGAAATTCTTAGATGCGCGTTCTTCTTTGGATTCAACATGTGCGCCAAATCCGATACCGCGTCTGGCGGCAGTGCGGTTTCCAATAATCTTGTTCAGGCCATCAAATGCCCCGCCACAGATAAATAAAATCTTGCTGGTATCCAGTTGAACGGTCGCTTCGCCTGGGTGTTTGCGCCCGGCGCCACCCGCCGGCACGTTGGCAACGGTGCCTTCGATTAACTTTAATAACGCCTGTTGCACACCTTCGCCGGAAACGTCACGTGTTAATGATGGGTTTTCAGATTTGCGTGAAATCTTGTCGATTTCGTCGATATAGATAATCCCACGACTGGCGCGTTCTACGTCAAAATTTGCGTTCTGTAACAGACGCGTTAAAACGCTTTCGACGTCGTCACCGACGTATCCAGCCTCGGTCAATGTGGTGGCGTCTGCAATTGCAAACGGGACATCCAAGACGCGCGCCAATGTTTGTGCGAATAATGTTTTTCCAGTACCGGTCGAACCAATCAACAATACGTTCGATTTCTGAATTTCTACATTTGATGTCGCGGCGACACTGTGGCGTTTATAATGATTATAGACCGCAACAGACAATGTGCGCTTTGCCGCATCTTGGCCAATAACGTATTCGTTCAAAAAACCATAAATCTGTGATGGTGTTGGTAATTTTGCCGCATCTTGGCTGACCTGGCGACGATTGTCATCGGCCATAATGTCATTACACAGGTTAATACATTCATCACAAATGCAAACATTGCGACCGCTGACCAGTTTCTTTACCTCATAAACCGCCTTGCCACAGAAACTGCAAAACTGTTGATTATTTTCCGGTGTTGATACTTTTTCATCACTCATAACGCGCTTCCCAAGTTTTTATTATTTGCGTTCTAATATGCCGTCAATAAGGCCAAAATCTTTTGCCTCTTGCGGGCACATCCAATTATCACGTTCCATTGCATCAAACAGTTCTTTTTCTTTTTTACCCGTGAATTCCGACATCTGTTTGATAAGGGTCTGCTTTGTGCGTTGCATTTCTTTAACACGAATTTCAACATCCGTCACCTGCCCCTGGAAACCACCCAACGGCTGATGAATCATAATACTAGTGTTTGGCAATGCGAAACGCTTGCCCTTTTCGCCGGCCGCCAACAACACAGAACCCATAGATGCAACCAGTCCCATGCCAATTGTTGATACTGGGGCCTTGATATACTGCATAGTGTCCATAATCGCCCAACCGGCAGACACATCGCCACCCGGCGAATTGATATACATTGAAATTTCTGCATTTGGGTTTTCCGATTCCAGGAACAATAACTGTGCCACAATACTGTTTGCCATTGCCGGTTCAATCTGACCATTAACCATAATAATTCTGTCACGCAACAGGCGCGAATAAATATCGAACGAACGTTCGCCACGTGGTGATTCTTCTATAACCATTGGTATTAATGCCATACCTAATCCTCTTTTTACCTGTGAAATTATACCATATTTAAACCCGATTCGCGAATTTATCATATATATAGGCCTTTTCCAGAAAATTGCAAGTCATGTCGGGGGATTTGACACTGGAAATAAAAAGGGGTATAAATTGGTCTGATGAAAGGAAATCCTGATTTTAGTTTGGAATATGAATATGGCGCAAAAATCGTCGCAGGTGTTGATGAGGCCGGACGCGGCCCACTGTGCGGCCCTGTTGTTGCGGCGGCGGTAATTTTTCCAAACCGTGACATTGAAATACCGGTTGTAATCCGCGATTCAAAGCAGATGAGTGCGCATCAGCGTGCGGTGGCATACCAATGGATAACACAAAACACAATTTGGGCGGTGGCAAAGTGCGAAGCCCCAGAAATTGATGAAATGAATATCCTGTGGGCGTCTATGTGCGCAATGGAACGCGCGGTGTCGGCATTGCAACAGGCGCCCGACGCATGTCTGGTTGATGGAAATCGCGTACCTAAAACTCTGGCGGGGCGCGCCGTTGTTAAGGGTGATGCAAAATCAATATCTATTGCGGCGGCGTCTATCGTTGCCAAGGAAACACGTGATGCAATAATGCATGATTTGGCACGACAATTTCCACAGTACGGATGGGATAAAAATGCGGGGTATCCAACACAATCTCATTTACAGGCAATTGAAAAATATGGTATAAACGAACATTATCGGAAAAGTTTTGGACCAGTAAAGAAAAGGATAGAAAATGAAACTGCGCACGCTTGAAAATATTGATGTTCGTGGCAAATATGTATTGCTGCGCGATGATTTTAATGTGCAAATTGTCGATGGAAAAATTACAGATCCATTTAGAATTCAACAAAGCATGCCAACGATTAACGCACTGCGTAATGCTGGGGCGCGCGTCGCAATATGCGCGCATCGTGGCCGCCCAAAGGGCCAGCGCAATATGGAATATACCCTGCAACCGATTGCAGATTATATGGGCATAAAACTAATCGACGATTGCCTGGATAAAGATTTTATGAAATCTATGCAGGATGGCGATGTTGTATTGCTGGAAAATGTTCGATTCTATGCGGGCGAAGAAAAAAACGACCCTGGGTTTGCAGCACAATTGGCAAATGGGTTTGATATTTTTATAAACGACGCATTTGCAGTGTCGCATCGCGCACATGCAAGTACTGTTGGTGTGGCAGAAATACTGGTCAGTTATGCGGGGAAATTGTTGGCGTCGGAAATTGAACACCTGACAGACGTTATGGAAAACCCAGAACGGCCATTGCTGTCCATTGTCGCAGGCAGCAAGGTATCTACAAAAATCGGTGTGTTAAAGGCACTGGCAAAACTGTCAGATACGTTGATTATTGGCGGCGCGTTGGGAACAACGTTCAATTATGCCACCGGGGCAAAAGTTGGTAATTCATTGTACGAGGCAGACCAAAAAGAAACCGCGCTGGAAATATTAGAGTACGCAAAAGAAAATAACTGTCGGGTATTGTTGCCGTTGGACAAAGGCGTTGCCAAGGTTTTTGAGCGCGATGCCGTACGCACAAACAAAAACTTTGAACAAATCGAAGACGACGACGTTATTATTGACGCGGGGGTCGCAACGGTTGAACGTGATGTTGCGGCAATTCGCGATGCTAAAACTGTGATATGGAACGGAACAGTTGGTATGGCAGAGTGGATGCCAACATGGTCATATGGTTCATTTGCATTGGCAAACGCCATTGCAGAACAAACACGCAATGGGAAACTGACCAGCATTGTTGGTGGTGGCGATACCGTTGCCGCATTAGAAGCGTGTGGTGTCAAACAAGATATAACATACGTATCAACTGGTGGTGGCGCATTCTTGGAATTTATCGAGGGGATAACACTGCCTGGAATCGCGATTCTGGAAGACAAATAAAAAATCCCCCGTTTGGGGGATTTTTTATTTCGATAGTTTTTGTATCGCAGATTGAATATCTGACATATATGTATCGACACCAAATGCCGTCGGCATTTCGGTTGTATCAACGTCATTAACGCGATATTTTACTTCTAAGGCGTTATTAGCCAGATTTTTGGCAGATACAATCAGGCGAATTGGCGCAGCAACCAAATCTGCGTCTGCAAATTTTTCACCAGCGCGCGCATCACGATTGTCTAAGATTACTTCGATGCCGGCGGCGCGTAAATCGTTATAGATTTTTTCTGCCAATGGTAATGTTTTACCCTCTTTGTCCGCCAATCCAATAACTTCGACCGCAAATGGCGCGGTGGCCATATTCCAAATTGGCCCCTTGTCATCTGCACTTTCTTCCATAATTGCAGCCATGGTACGACCAACACCAATACCATAACAGCCCATGATTGGGTTCTTTTGTTCGCCATCTGGGGCAGTATATGTTAAATTCATTGACGCAGAATATTTAGTACCCAATTGGAAAATATTCCCAATTTCAATTCCACGAACACGACGCATTTTTGCACCGCATTTTGGACAGGCTTCGGTTTCTTCGTCAATTAATTCCTTGTTTGTTTTAAAGCCACAGTCACACAAGAATAATGTGTCTTCGCCCATATCGTTTATCAGCTGGAATTCGTGTGCAACACTGCCACCCATGTCGCCAGTAGATGACATTACGCAGACCACGTTTTGCAATCCGCAACGAGCGAAAATACGTTCGTACGCATGCAGGCAGCGATTATAATACTGTTCCAGGTCAGATTGTGTTTCGTGGAAAGAATACGCGTCTTTCATGATAAATTCACGCGTGCGAATCAAACCCGCGCGGGCGCGCAATTCATCACGGAATTTTGTCTGAATCTGATACACCATAAATGGCATTTGACGATATGTTTCCAAAACAGATTTTACAAAATCAACAACAACTTCTTCGTGCGTTGGATTTAATACATAATCTGTGCCAGAACGACCTTTGAATTTCGCCAAAACATCAACCGTATCATAACGACCACTTTCACGCCAGATATCTGCACCAGATACAACCGGCATCAAGATTTCTTGACCGTCAATCGCGTCCATTTCACTGCGGATTATATTTTCGATATTGCGAACGACGCGCCACCCCAACGGAGACAATGTATAGCCACCCTGAAATGTTTGATAGATATAACCGCCCTTGATTGCGATTTTATGACCATGTGTTGTTGCGCCAGCAACATCACCAATTAAACGTTTTACACATAAATTTTCAATTCTCATTTTTTTATTTCTTGGTTGTTTTTTTATCTTTTAATTCCATGTATTTATCCGACACTTGTTTGTGCAGAACGTCGGCAATCTGCTTTCTGTCTAACCCCGTCAGGGGTGGTGGCGGCAATAATGTTATTTCAACCATAAAACCGCCCAGCATCATAATATGAAACACCTGGCCAAAGGCACTGCGTTCGCGTTTGCACAATGGACCCGTGTCCATTTTCTTGTTATCAAAGTACGCAAAATGATCGGCCATTGTTTGGTCGTCAATTACACTGCCGTCTTTGTAGCGATAATGCATTGCAACAGGTTGAACCGTGACGTTTGAATTTTCAACAAAATTAAATAGCGTGCTTTTAAATGGCTTTACATATGCGCCATTTGTGGTTGTGCCTTCGGGGAAAACAATCATTGGGTATTTAACACTTTGAACCGCCTTTTGAACCACAGATAACGCATCATGCGCATGAGATGGGCGTCTATCGACAAAGATTACACCAAACTTTTTTGCAACCCAACCGACCAATGGCCAATTTTCCATTTCTTTTTTGGCGACAAAACTGCCATGAAAAACAAATGGGAATGTCGCAATTTCAAACACAGAAATATGATTAGACACAATCATCAATGGACGCGCATCAGACAATTTGCCATGTACAACAATTTTTATTCCGCCCAACTTTACCAAAAACCACATAAACACGGGCATATAACGCACCGCCCAACGACGTGGCAATAATATTAATACTGGGATTTGGATAACAACCATCACCCAAAATAAAATAAACTTTACAGCCGCCGCGGTCGTGTTAAAAATATTCTGCTGTCTTGGTTTTGCCATCTTAGTTTAAGCCCCCATCGTGTTCGGCGTCTTCGACAAATTCAGCGTCTGCAGCGTCTTCGCGCATCAAGAATTCAACAAACGCGCGCAATACTTTGAACGGACCCGTCACAGGGAACGTCACAATTTTGCCCACTGTTTTTATAATATTTTCTTTGTCTTCATCTGGATTGCCCAATGCGTTTTCACGACCCAGGAAGTGTTTTTGATATGCGGCGTTCATTTTGCGCGTTTCAATCATAACAAATACGTCATAACTGTTAAACGGCGCATCAACAAACACGCCCTTGCCAAAGGTTGAACCAAGACGCAAGTACCCCTTAATCAATGGCGTCATTTCAGATTTAGCATCAGATTCATCAACAAATTCACGTGGTAAAATATTCATTCGCGCCAGTTTTGGATTTACACCATCTGCAAATCTTTCCGGCAATACAGTCGCACGCAGGCGTAATGGCGACAAATGATTGTAATACAAATATGATATCGCCTGGGCAGAACGCGCAGGATTTTTTCCAACAAATGATGCAACACCAAAAATAACCCCAATCCGACGACGAACAATCAATTCACCAAGACCGGCCCACAACATGCGCATCACCAATGCATTTTCACGATATGATTTTTCAACACATGCACGTGACATTTCCAGAATATTGCCACGATATTTTTTAATCTTGGATAAATTAAATTCTGTTTCTGTATAAAAACCGCCCATTTTTTCCGCGGCATTGCGATCAATAATACGATACGTTCCAACAACGCGCCCATTATGAAAAACCGCCATGTATTCTGCAAAACGATCATAAGAATCATATTCTTCGCCAAGCGCACGCTGTTCTTCGGTGGCAGCTGCCCCCTCTTCTTCGACAAAGACACGATAACGCAATTGACGAACCTGTTTGCGTTCTTCTTTGTTACGTGTTAAGCGGACTTCATAGTCACGGACTTTTATAGCCATAAATTATCCTTTATATCATCTATAGTGGGAAGAATATCAAAGAAATACGCCATTAGCAACGTTTTTATTTCAAATTGTCCGCCAATGTGGCAATTGCAATTGCATACCAATTTGAATTGTTCCATTTCTTAATCCTGTAGAAATTCGGATACGTTAAGTACGCCGTAATAACAGGCATTGGCGCAACATCTGTGTCCATTGTTGCCGTTGCGGCCGCCGATGCGTGTTCCGCACGCAACTGTTCAATTTGCGCGACGTCTGCGACCAGGCCTGCAATCATTTCATTTTGTGGAATTGGACTGCCATCTGGGTTAGACACGCCCAATGCCGACCACTGAGGCAATGATAATTTCGTTTTTCCATCCAGCATCGAGATATCAAAATCTGCAGGCAAAATTACACGACGAACGATGCGTTCGTTCTTGTTCCAACCCAACTTATTCAGATAATTTCCCGCACTGAACATCGCGTCACCAATACTGTTTATAATATCAACACGGCCGTCCCCATTACCATCAACGCCATACTGCGCCAAGGTTGTTGGAATAAACTGAAAATGCCCCATTGCGCCCGCCCAAGACCCACGAACATCGTTTATGTTTAATTTATTTTTATCGGCAATTTTCATTAATGCCAGCAATTGATTCGTGAAAAATGTTTCACGACGTCCGTCGTATATCAATGTTAAAAACGCATCTGTTAATTTATGCCGCGATTTTATTTCACCATAATTTGATTCCAGACCCCAAAATGCCAGAATAATGTGTGGTGGGACGCCGTATTTCTTTTCGACACGTGATAACATTGTCGGATAGCGGGCGCGCATTTTTTTACCCTGGCCGATACGATTGGCATTTACAGTACGTTCAATATACCCGTCCAGCGTCAGTTTGAATTCGGCCTGATTGGTGTCACTTTTTACAATCGATGGGATAAATGCCGGCGATTGCAATGCAGATTTTATCATGCCGTCAGATATGTTCTGGGCAGCCGCGCGGGAACGAATATCATCCATCATGGCATACCAACGATCTATGTCAAACATACCGCGATTGGCGTGCGCCATCAGGGGACAAAAAATCATCACGGCAACAAGCCGAAAAATATTACGCGCTATCATGAAGACACCTTTGTATTACTAGAATGCGTATTTTACGCCAATATGCAAGCCGAAAGATTGCCATGTCGCACGCTTTAATGAATCACTGACGTGTTCTGTGTGCGCTTCGACCGTTTCAAGCAATGGAACAAAATATGTGTATGTGACACCATCAATTACTTCTTTGATTTCCTGCATCACGTACTGACCATTTTCGTCATATACATAATCACTGTATTCCGCAATGTACAATTCCCCAGGAATCTTGCCAACGTGGAACAAGTTTGTATCAACCTTTAACGATAATTGCAGACGATCGGAAACCTTGTAATTATATTCCATTTCGGCAGCATAAGAATATGCGCCATTACTGCCTTCGTCAATAAAGCTGGGGTTCTGTTGCCAGTCGGTACGATTTGGCCATGTGCCTTCAGACGAATATTTAGGCAGACCGAATTGCATATACAAACGCAATTTATCCTTTAACGTCATCTGCTTTTCAATTTCCAGCCCAACGTAAAAACCAGACCATGTGGTGTTGTAGATGTGTGTTGTCCCTTCTACAATAACAGGACCATCACCACCGATAATTACACAATCATTATATGACACGCCCCAAATATCACCCATGGCGATATCATAATCGCCCGTAACCAGACCATTGCCATCCAGAATGCCAAAACCCTCAAAATATCCAGAAACGCCGTTGGTGACAACCTTGATATCTTCGGGGGACATACATACCTGGTACCATTCTTCGGGGGCATCGTAACCCATTGGAACAGAATAATAATTACCCAGTTCGTCACCATATACATATTCACCGTTCTGGGTCAATAATGGCAAATATACCCCAGGATTTGGGTAATAATGATTGGACATTTCCAGGTTGTGTTCAAAAATTTCATACCCAATCGTCGGTGACAACTTCCACCCACCAATATCCCATATGTGGTGCGCAGATAAGCCAAAGCGGAAATGATTACTGCGCCCGGTTTGGTCACCCATTGATATTGTAAAAATTCCATAGCCGGGGTCAGATTCATCAAACGGTTTTAAGTCATAGTCCATAGACAGGCCGCCATGCGCCATTTTTCCATAGGCGTATTCACCATAAACAGACAAATCAAAATCACGTAAAGAAAAGTTATGACGGGCACCAACGCGAATTTCGTTCCATATCATGTCGTCCCATTCCAAAATGGAATTTACACCCGTTTCAAATTCAAAATCTGCGAAACGACGCGAATAACCAGCGTATATCGTTGTGGCAGGTTCCGATTCAGGGGGAATCGCAATACCATTTGCAGTCATAGTACCAGCAAAGGTCGGCATTGTAGCGCGTGGTGCCTGGTACGAATAAGTGCGCGAGCCGACAACCTGTTTATTACCCGACTGACCGACGTATTTTGTATATCCCTGGCGTTCATACCTGCCATAAGAGGCCTGGTTGGCATTCTGGGTGGCGGCCGTTTGATAATATGACGGCACCCCTTCGTTCGCAGCAATTGCCGCCAACGGCATGAAAACAGCCGATAAAAATGAAAATACCCTTGCCTTCATCGTATAATGTTGCACATATTATATCATATTTTTTTGATTAGCAAAAGCGATTTATCCCTTGCACCTATAAAAATGATTTGTACAATGCCAAGTATGAAGAATCCTGCACATAATATTTATATACATGTACCGTTTTGCATGTCTAAATGCAATTATTGTGCGTTCTTTTCGCGGGCGTGCGCAAATCCAGACTGGGGTACATATGCGCAAAAAATATGCGATGAAATCGACACTTGGTATCAAAAATTAGGAAAAATCACCGTTCCAACCATATTTTTTGGTGGCGGAACACCATCATTGATGCCGGCAAATATATTCGAAACAATTATATCTAAGATATACACACTGTTTGATGTTGCGCCCGATGCAGAAATTACAGTCGAAGCCAACCCTAAGACCATCAGCGCGGAAAAACTGCGCGATTTTGTGCAAATTGGCGCAAACAGACTGTCAATTGGGGTTCAAAGCCTGGATGACGAAACACTGACATTTTTAGGACGGCAGCATAGCGCACGCGACGCAATTGAACTGATAAACGCGGCACAGAAAATGAATATTCGAACGTCTGCGGATTTTATATATGGCACACCGATGGATACAGTGTATTCGGTTGTACAATTATGCACACAGATAAATGAACTGGGGATTCGTCACTGCTCAATGTACGAATTGACCATAGAACCGACAACGCCTTTTGGAAAAAAGAATCTGCAAATGCCGGATAATGGCGCAATGGCAGAAATGTATGATGCGATTGGCAAAACACTTAATTTACCGCGGTACGAAGTGTCTAACTACGCCACGCATGGAAACGAGTGCAAACATAATCTGAATATATGGGATGGTGCGCCATACATAGGGCTGGGACAAGGTGCGGCGGGACGCGTATATATGGATAATCAGTGGTATGAACAAATGGGCAACAATGAACGATTTGAAAAAATATCTAATAATGTGCGCGCGATTGAAAATGTCATCATGGGTATGCGTACTATGCGCGGTTGCCAATTGACAGATGATGTAAAAAACGTTATTGATATAGACTGGGTACAAAATAATCATGAACTGGTTAAAATTATTGATGACAGAATTGCGCCAACAGATAAAGGACTGATGATTCTGGACAATATTTTAACAAATGTGGTGAAATGAAATGGAAAGTAAATTTTGGAATTTAGTTGGTATAATTGCGGTTATTGGGGCAATTGTTTTTGCATGCGGCACACAAAAGGAGAAAGTAATGAACGCAGGAATAAAATTGGAAAATATGGATACAACCGTTCGTCCGGGCGATGATTTTTATGCCTATGCAAATCGCGGCTGGCAACGCGCAAACCCAATTCCTGATGACTATTCCCGATATGGCGCATTCGAAGTTTTGCGTAACACTAACCTGGAACGCACACGCGCAATCGCAGAAAACGATAATGGAAAAATCGGAACATTGTACAAGGTCGCAATGGACGAAGACAAACTGAACGCGGACGGCGTGACGCCCGTTATGCCAATGTTAAAAGAAATCGATAATTTAACACGTCGTGACCTAGAAAAATATCTGGGGGGGATGCACACATTTGCATCTGCGTTCTGGGGCGACGGGGTGGCGTTGGACGAAATGGACAGCGAACACTTTTTGTATAACATCGGGCAAGGCGGACTGGGGCTGTCGCGGGATTACTATTTCGACACAGATGCAAAATCAATTGAAATACGCAAAAAGTATAAAGAATTCATCGCGAAACAAATGAATAACTTTGGCATTGATGCAGATGCAGAAAAACTGTATGCACTGGAAGAACGTATGGCCAAATCATTCTATCCAAAAGAAAAACTGCGTGACCCACATGCAAACTATCACAAGAAAAGCATTGAACAAATCAAATCGGAATTTTTAGGTTTTAATTGGGACGCGTTCTTGGACGCACGGGGCGCAACGGCGGCAAAATTTATCAATATCGGCCAACCAGAAGCAATCGCAGAATCAATCGCAATTATGAATGATACTGATTTCGAATTGATAAAAACATATCTAAAATATCGCATCGTCAGTTCTGCAGATACCGTATTAGACGACAAGACATATGATATATCATTTGATTTTTATAATCGCACAATGGCCGGCCAGAAAGAGAAAAAGCCGCGCTGGAAACGCGCCGTGGCCATGATAGACGGAGCATTGGGTGAAGAAGTCGGACGGTTATATGTTGAAAAATATTTCTCGGGCGATGCAAAAAAACGCATGCAAACGTTGGTGAAAAATCTGCAACGCGCATACGCAATGCGTATTGAAAAATTAGATTGGATGTCAGCTGATACCAAGGAAAAAGCGTTGGAAAAATTATCTACGTTCAAGGCAAAAATTGGATACCCAGATAAATGGCGCGATTATAGTAAATTGGAAATAAAAAACGATTCTTTGTTCGAAAATATGATACGCGTTGCGCAATTTGAAGATGCGTTCTGGATTGCAAAAATTGGTCAGAAAAAAGACCCAACAATATGGTATATGAATGCGCATGAAGTAAATGCATATTATGACCCATCAACAAACGAGATTTGTTTTCCAGCCGGAATTTTACAATATCCGTTCTTTGACATGGAGGCCGACGATGCGTTTAATTATGGCGCAATCGGCGCAGTTATTGGACATGAAATGACGCACGGATTTGATGATTCTGGGCGGCACTTTGACAAGGACGGAAATATGAAAGACTGGTGGTCAGAAGAAGACGCCAAGGGATTTGAAGTACGTGCAAATGTTATGAAAGATTTTTTCAATACAATAAAAATCAATGACGAAGTAAATGCCAATGGCGAATTTACGCTGGGGGAAAATCTGGCTGATTACGGCGGCGTCACAATTGCATTTGATGCGTATAAAAATTTTGGCACACCATCAGGCGTCGCAGGCAACATGAGTGCAGATATGCGTTTCTTTTTAGCATATGCCGGCGCGTGGGCCCAGAATATTCGCGCCGACGAAGAATTAAGATTAACCAAGGTTGATGAACATTCACTGGGGAAAAATCGTGTAAATGGAATACTGCCACATATCAATGCATGGTACGACGCATTTGATATCAAGGCAGGCGATGCATTATATCTGAATCCGGAACAGCGCGTTAAATTGTGGTAAAAAACATTTGTAAAGAAAGGGGTGTAAAATGAAGATTTACGAACAGACCGAATTGGATTTTAAAGACGTTCTGGTCAAACCAAAACGTTCGTATATAAATTCCCGATCCGAGGTCGATGTTATTCGCGAATATAAATTTAAATGGTGCCCACGACGTATTTCAGGAACTGGCATTATCGTATCTAATATGGCAACCGTAGGGACATTTGATATCGCAAAACATATGATAAAAAATAAAATGTTTTGTTGTCTGCACAAGCACTATTCTGTGAATGATTTGGCTGAATTTATTTCCCAAAATGACTGCAGGGATTATGTGTTTTTATCAATGGGATTGCGTCAAGAAGACTATGAAAAAATAGAACAGATTTTGACACAATATCCCGACAAGTGTCGAAACGTTTGTATTGACGTACCAAATGCATATATACCGCGCGTTAAAGAACTAGTTATGAAAATGCGCGAAAAATTTCCAGATATACTGCTGATGGTTGGAAATGCCGTGACCGCGGAATTAGTTGAAGATTTAATTCTGTCGGGGGCAGACATTGTTAAATGCGGCATCGGCAGTGGCAGTGCGTGTATAACACGTCGCGTGACCGGTGTTGGACGTCCGCAATTATCAACAATATTCGAATGCGCGGATGTTGCGCATGGTGTTGGTGGCATGATATGTTCAGACGGGGGCGTTGTTTATATTGGCGATATATGCAAGGCATTTGGCGCCGGCGCAGATATGGTTATGATGGGCGGATTCTATGCAGGATGCCCAGAAGCAACAGGCGACATCATCACCAAGAAATACAAAACCAATCAAATCGATGAAGACGGCAATGCAATAATTGAAGAAAAACATTTTAAAGTATTCTATGGCATGTCGTCTGAATACGCACAAAATAAACACTATTGCGGGATGCCAACATATCGCGCCAGCGAAGGTCGCGTTGTGGAAATACCACTGAAAGAATCAATCGATAAGTTAAACCAAGATATATTGGGCGGATTGCGTTCATACATGACATATATCGGCGCACGCAGATTAAAAGATGTATCGAAATGCACTACTTTTTATCGGGTAAATACGCAATTAAATACCGTATTTGAAAAATAAAAAAACGCGCCATTGGCGCGTTTTTTAAACAAATTTTTCTGGAACCAGATTACATATCGATTTCCATAATCGACGGAACAAACTGGTATCTGGGGCCGTTTTATGCACCTGTGGCGTGACATCCCCGGGGCGACTGCCGGTCCAAACCGGATCGCCGTCTTTGTCCAGTGTGACATGCCATGACGTTTTAGTATCTTTTAATATCATGTCACGCAATTTTGTTGCGAAATCGCGACTTTCGAAAATAGCAACGTTTTCTGTGTTATAATACGCGCTGCGTGGGTCCAAATTAAAACTGCCAATCCATGATATGTCGTCATCAAACACCATTGTTTTACTATGCAAGACAGAAAAACTGGACTGTTTCCGTTCGCGATCATGCTGTTTGCCACGCAGGTTTTCAGCAGATACCATAAATTCATAAACGTCGGCACCAGATTCAATTAATTGACGTCTATATTTTTCCCATTTTGCATAAACCGTTGGCGCATTTGTTGATGCCAAAGAATTTGTGACAATTGTCATATGAACACCAGAATTTTCTTCGCGCAACATGTGTTCCAGTCCGCCCTGGCCTGGGACAAAATATGCCGCAGACATATAGACAGAATTATTTGTTTTATTCCACAAATGCTGTAAAGCCTGGATTATATCACCACGATAAGCTTCCTTTTCGTCCATTGACATTTCTACCTTTTCGGGTGGATCAGCCAAGAATTTTCCACGTCCCCAACTGAAATCTAATTTTTTGTGCCGGAATTCATGTTGGGCCAAGTTTATTATTCGATTGTATTTGCTGATTGCGTCCGCGCTTTTCTGTTCTATTTCTGCAAAATCACGTTCTAATTTGCGCAGCGCTTTCTTGGATGAAGAATTTGGAAATACAGATGCCGGTATCGATAAATGATGATTCCAATATTCATTAAAACTGCTGGTTGCAAACTTGGTCATGTCACCTAAAAACAAAACGTCTGTATCCGAGAAATTAGACGCGGTTTCTGGATAAAAATAATTACTGCCGACGTTGCGACCACCAGTAATATACGCAACATTATCAACAATAAATAACTTGTTATGCATGCGCGAATTTAGACGACTAAAATCCATCAAAAATTGTGGGTAATATAAAAATTTACTGCGATTGCGAACGGTATTAAATACTTTGACCTCGATATTCGGGTGTTGGTTTAACAGCATAACATCAACAATATCTGATTTTGTGCCATAGTCATCTAATAAAATCCTGACCTTGACCCCGCGATCGGCGGCGTGTTTTAATTCGCCAATTAAAACCTTGGATGTAAAATCATTACTGTAGATATAGGTCTGCAAATCAATTGTCTTGGTCGCCATACGCGCAAATGCCGCACGGATAACAAATGCGGATAAGCCGTCCTCGATTAACGTGGCGCCAGATGTGTCTGGGGATGCAGATAATTCAGCCGCATAGCATTGGGCAATTGGTGTTTCATATGGATCATAATTGAAATCAGCAGATGTTATTTTCGCACTGTAATCCGCCAAACGCGGGTCACGCGTCGTCGTTGGCACCGTTGTACAGCCCACCAATGGTAACGTAAAAATCCACACCGCTACTTTCTTTAAGATATTCAATTTAAACACCTTTGTTGATTTGCGCATTATATTAGAAAGTTATCATGCCTGCAAGACAAATTCGTTATGTTTTTTAACTATTTAGGATTTTTTGCCTTTGCATTATGGCGCACGGTAGATATAATCGTAGAAAAGGAGAATTTATGGCACAAAAAATTATTGTCACCGGTGGCGCAGGCTATATCGGCACACATACAACTGTTGAACTGCAAAAAGCAGGCTTTGATGTGGTTGTTTTTGATAATTTTATCAATTCTGACCCCAGTTCGTTGGATGGTGTTCAACGGATAACTGGCACGAAACCGGAATTAGAACGTGTCGATTGTGCCGATGATGTCGCAATCGCAGACGCATTTGCAAAACATAGTGATGCCGTTGGCGTGATTCATTTTGCCGCACTAAAAGCCGTCGGTGAAAGCGTTGAAAAACCACTGATGTATTATCAAAATAACATACGTGGCCTGATGAACGTTCTGGACAATATGAACAAACATGGGATTGCCAATATCGTGTTTTCTTCGTCGGCAACCGTATATGGCGTGCCAGATGTACTGCCCGTCACCGAAGAAACACCACTGAAACCCGCAACCAGTCCGTATGGCCAGACCAAGGTTATGGGTGAAAATATAATCAGTGATGCGGTACGCGCAAATCCAAACATGCGCGCAACACTGTTGCGGTATTTCAACCCAGTTGGCGCACATCCGTCTGCAGAAATTGGTGAATTACCACTGGGGACGCCGAATAATCTGTTGCCATATCTGACGCAAACTGCGGCAGGAATTCGCGAGGTGCTTAGTGTATTTGGAGACGACTATGATACGCCAGATGGTTTTTGCGTTCGTGACTATATCGACATAAATGATTTGGCCAGCGCCCATGTCGCGGCGTTAAAACATATGCTGGGTGGTGCAAATGGCGTGAATATATTTAATCTGGGAACAGGACGCGGGGTTTCGGTTATGGAACTGATTAAAACATTTCAGGATGCGACCGGTGTAAAATTAAACTATAAAATCGCCGCGCGTCGCCCAGGTGACGTGCCGGCAATTTGGGCAGATGCAACACTGGCAAACAAAGTGCTGGGGTGGCGCGCAAATGTGCCGTTGGCAGACACACTGCGCAATGCATGGAAGTGGCAAGTCAAAGTTTGCGAAAAAAATAATTAATTTCTGTTTTATGGCTATTTTTCATTTGCGACGTAATCGCTAATGTGATAAAATAAATCATAATAGGAAGGAAGTTTTTGCCATGAAAAGATTTATTGCTGTGTTAAGTTCGTTGCTGGTATTACCCGCATTTGCTGAGATTGCGCCGGTATATTACGACGATTTGGTTGAATATTCTGACACAGAATTGCCTGCCGAAGAAGAAGTCGCAGCCGAAGAAGAAACAACAGTTGTGTTGCCGACGGTCGCACAAAAGGCAGTAAATCCACGTGGGGCAAGTGCATCTGGGCGCGTCGCGTCACGCGTTATGCCAAGTGGCGCAACAAACGTGACAACACGTGGCAAGACAACACGTACCGCATCGACAACACGCACAACAAATACAGTTAATGCAACACGCAGTGCGACACCTGTGGCGGTGGCGTCTGGTCGTGGCACAACAACACGCGCAGCACGTGCCAGTGGCGCAGCACAAATCGCAACAACGCGTCGTAACATGCAAAAAAATACAGGAAACGTTGTTTCACGCGCAGCAATCACAACAACAAACACGACAACAGAATCTTTGTATTCTGGTAATCCAATGAACGCGCGTGCCAGCGTACGTTCATCGGCATCTGTCCGTTCGCGCGTTCCAACGATTTCTTCGTCGTCATCAGCGACCGAAGACGCCACAACTGTGGCAGATACAGCCGCCGCAATTGACGAATTGGCACAAATCACAGATTTCTGCAAGGCGCAATATACACAGTGTATGGATAACTATTGCGATGTACTGGATGATAACCAGGGACGTTGCAGTTGTTCTAAGAACTTGAAAAATTATGAAAAGACAGAAATCGCATTAAAGCAAGCGACGGCCGACCTGCAGGATGTTGCACAAAAGATTCAATATATCGGGCTGACATCGGATGAAATCGAAACGTTATTCACCCAGACCGAAGCAGAAGCCGCAATGCAAGGCACAAATGATAACACACAGCTGAAAAATGATTTGGATAAAATCAAGGGACTGATTGTTGATGTTAAGAGTGGCAGCGCATCATCAACAGACAATGGAATCAATATGGATTTGTCCGGATTGCTGGACTTTAGCATTAGCAGCAGTGGGTTTGACCTGTCATCAATTATGGGAAATACAGGCACCACGGCCAGCATCAGCAACCAACGTGGCGAACAACTGTACAAGACGGCAACGGCACGTTGCAAGGCATCGGTATTAAATGACTGCCAGGCGCAAGGGGTCGATATTTCCATTATCACAAATGCATACGATTTGGAAATTGATAAGCAGTGTTTGGTATATGAACGTAATTTAACCGAAACAAACGACGAAATGGCCAGCACGGTGCGTAACGCGAAAAGCGTTCTGCAAAAGGCACGTTTGATGGTCGCCCAACAGAAAAACGCATACGATTTGCGCGGATGCGTAAATGCATTGGATTCATGTATGCAAGACGATTTCGTATGCGGCGCAGACTATGAAAACTGTTTAGATCCGAGCGGCAGATACATTGTAAATAACGAAATTGTTATCGGTAGCCAACCAGGCGTATCGGGCGGCAGCACCAGTACGAATTCTACAGAAATGAGCGGCCTGTATGCGACATGGAACTACACAAAAACTGGTGAAACTGGCCAGACAAACGCATGGGCCAGTGACGCCACCGTCGATGGTTACATTGACGCATCTTTGGGTGATAACGATGTTTCGTCCAGCAATATGGCCAAATATTTACAGGCAAAAATTGGCACAATTGATAACAAGACGGCAAAACCAATTGGGATGTGCGCGCATATATTGAACAAGTGCCAGGATTATACATATACCGCGGGTTCGGGCAGCAAAAAGCAATACGCAGATAATAACGAAGTCATCAAAAATTATCTGAGACGTACGTTGATTCAGATTAAATCCGCACAAGATGAAAAACTGGCAGACTATGCGGAAAACTGTCTGCAAGACGTTTCTTCGTGCCTGTCTGAAAATACATATTCGTATTCTTATAGCAGCAGTGCCAACAACGTACTAAACGACGTCACGATTAACGCGTGCAAATCAGAAATACTGACATGTGCATCGGTAATAGGCAACGATGACATAAAACCAAATTCAGACGCAGAGACCCTGCGAAAATGGCTGAACAATGCATTAAATCTGGAAGCAGAGACAAGACAGATAGTTTGTACCGGCGATGAAGTGCCAGCGAACGCCGAGTATGCATTCAAAACACTTGGCTCTAATGAATGCATTATAGAAGAATGCAAAGAAGGATACACAGTGAATAAAGATGAAAACACCTGCGAGCAAGAAGAGCAACCAGGCACAACAGAGTGAAGAAAAGACAAAGAGTGGTAAAATTTGTGTAATAACAATAAAAAAAAAACGCGCATTGCGCGTTTTTTTTTAGACAAGAAAGAAACTGATTTGGCGATTAGTCACCTATTTTTAAATTTGGACGGGCGGCACGTAAATTCTGCAGTGATTTTTCCTGGGCTGCACGAAACGCATCAGGATTCCATATTTGAAAACTGTTCCCACGACCAACAAATACCGCAGTATCTGTGATACCTGCATGCGCCAATAAATCAGACGGGATAACAATACGCCCCGTCACGTCAAACGCCAATTGACGCGCATCCGCAAACAGCATGGCAGATAAATCATCTAATTCACTGTCAAAGACACCCATTTTGTCGGTCGCAGCCGCCATTTTTTCCATACGGGACATCGATAAACCTTCGATGCAATTGTTTGTAAAAGAACGATACAAAACAACGCCAGCAAAATCTTCGGCCGCAACCGAAGCCCGGAAAGAGGCCGGAACAGATACGCGCCCCTTGGTATCCAAACGATTTTCATAAGATGAGAGAAACAATGACATTTTTACATTCTTATGCTATTTGGGACATGCGTCCCGGTGTTCCCTTTCCTGCTTCACGGTCAGATTAGCACGGCATTTTATGGTTGTCAATGACATTTTATAATTATTTTATGGTATTTTATGGTTTTAAAAGTAAAACTTAAAAAAATTTAAATAAATTTAAAATAAATACATTTTGTGCTTGACCTGCGATTCGTTTTTGTTCTAAGATGTTTGTATAGACAAGGAAGAAAGAATAAAAAAGCCCAGTTTCCTGCGGAATTGCCGGATTTCTGGGACAAACAAAAAACAAAACATATTTTACCTATATGATTTTGTAAATACCAACGTATTTACAGAAAAAATAGATAAAATTATAACAAAAAGCCCAGAAAGGAGGGAACCGCGCATGCCAAAAAATATAAAAGAAATTATGATTGCCCTGAACAAAGTCCTGACAACTACTGTTTGGGTAAATGAAGATCGCCAGATTATATCGCTGTCTGATGAATTACAAATCGGACAAAACAATGCGCCACGCACAATCGAAGATTTGTCGCGTACATCATTGGTTGGCGCATATGTGTCTTTGCAGATTCGTACAGATAACTTTGACGTCGCAGCAGAAAGCCTGGATACAAAAACATTGGCATTGCGCGTAAAAGAAATGGTATTCGCAGAAGCTAAAAAGATTATGGACGCCGCAGACGCCAGCGCGTCCGATGCCGACCGCGTTGCAATGGCTGCATAAAACGCAACCAGCGCGGATAATATATGGCAGGATACAGT
Organism: Alphaproteobacteria bacterium; assembly: GCA_017403085.1. GTDB lineage: Bacteria > Pseudomonadota > Alphaproteobacteria > Rs-D84 > Rs-D84 > Enterousia. The sequence goes on along the minus strand of JAFQOQ010000001.1, from coordinate 57,304 downwards.
TTCCGGATAACCGGAAGGAAGGGAGCAGCCGTTGGCAAGTAATTGCCAACGGTGTGTTTTATCTAAATACCACATAAAAAAACCGCCACATGGCGGTTTTAATTATTCTTCGATACGTAATTCGGTCCGAACATCGGCCAACGCATGCGCACGTTCTTCTATCATATCGCCAAGTTTTGCGCCCGCCAAATCTGCGGCATATCGAATAGAATTCGCAAACGCCAAGGCATCGCTGTTGCCATGCGTTTTAACCGCAAAACCTTTAAGCCCCAGAAACGTTGCGCCCGCATATGAACGTGGGTCAATCTTGTGCTTTAAGCGTTTGAATACATGAACCAAGAAAAATGCACCAATAATTGCCAGAACAGATTTCTTGAAATTTTCAACCACAACACGCTTTATCAATTTTGCCGTGCCTTCGACCGTTTTTAATACAATGTTACCGGTAAATCCGTCGGTCACAACAACCTGAACATTACCGGCACTGATATCGTTTGCCTCTACAAAACCGATGTAGTCATATGGCAACACGTCTTTGTGCGCAGTTAAAACCTTGTTCAAATGTTGCAACGTTTCGTTACCCTTGGTTTCTTCGGAACCAATGTTTAATACCCCCAGTTTTGGGCGCGGCATTTTACCAATGACTTCGGCATAGACACTGCCTAAAATCGCAAAATCAAACAAAATACTTTCGTCACAATGAACGTTTGCGCCCAAATCCAATACGACAACGCGACTGTCCCCACCGCCAGATGGCAACATGGTTGTAATCGCAGGGCGCGATATACCATCAATCGTCTTTAACGCCAGTTTTGATAGGGACATAAATACGCCGGTATTGCCCGCACTGATTACTGTTGCAGATTTACCGATACGTACATCTTTGATTGCCATATACATAGATGTGTCTTGGGCATGGCGAATAACATCCATAACCTTGTCCGTACCCTTAATCACGCCAGGCGCGTGAATCAATTCACAATTGCGGGCGACGCGTGGATATTTTGCCAACATCTTGCGCAGTTTCTTTTCGTCGCCAAACACGCGAAAGAACACGCCAGATTCACCGTTTTGATACAAATACTGGTTCATACCGCCAAGTACAGCCTTGGGGCCCTTGTCGCCACTCATTGCATCAATAGAGATTATTTTCTTATCTTGTGACATAGTACATAAAAAAAGCAGAAAAAGGCACAATTATGCGCCCTGCTTCTGCCATTTATCCATTTTGTTGGTTAATTTATTTTGCACCGCATGCAGGACAAACATGATGTGGGCGCTTTTTTTCGCCACATGTTTTGCAAACACCGCATGGCATTACAGACAATGCATCATGCGAACGACGCTGTGCGGAACGTGCTTTACTTGTTTTACTTTTTGGCGTTGCCATTTTTTAATCCTTTTTATTTCTGACTGTCCTATTCTATTCAAATCATTTAGATTTGCAAGGAAAACTTTATTATCGTGGGGAAACATGTCCCCACGACAGTTTTTTAGATATCCAGCAATTGTTGCTGAGTATTGCCTTCGCGTGCCAAGCGTTCTGCTTTTTCTTCTTCCTTGGCAATTTCGCGAACACGACGAACATAGGCACCTGTTCCGATTGGAATCAAACGACCAACAATCAAGTTTTCGTTGATACCAACCAATTTATCGGTCGAACCAGAAATCGCCGCATCAACCAATACCTTGGTCGTCTGTTGGAACGATGCGTTCGAGATAAATGAACGTGATGTCAATGATGCACGGGTCAAACCAACCAACACCTGAGATGCAGTTGCAATCTTGCCCCCGTCGCGCGCAACACGTGCGTTTTCTTCTTCGAAATCAACCCTATCGACAACCTGGCCCATCAAGAATCCGGTATCGCCAGGATTTGTGACTTCAACACGACGTGTCATTTCGCGTATCAAGATTTCGATATGCTTGTCGTTAATTACCACGCCCTGCAAACGATAAACCTGTTGAATTTGATCAACCATAAATGTTGCCAATGCCTTTTGACCCAAGATGCGCAAGATGTCTTGTGGAACAGGATCACCATCGACCAACTTTTCAGCCTTGCGTACGGTGTCACCGCTGCGGACCAACAGGTTTGTACCCTTTGGCACGGCGTATTCAACCGGCGCAGAACCATCAGTTGGTTCAATACGGATAAGAATCTTGGACTTGGCATCTTCCAGTTCAACCGTACCATCAATTTCTGCCAATAATGCAGGATTGGTTGGACGACGAACTTCCAGCAATTCATTAACGCGTGGCAGACCACCAGTAATGTCGCCTGTACGCTTGGTCTGGACAGGGATACGCGCCAAAATATCACCCGCAACAACACGGTCGCCGTTGGCAACGTTCAAGACAGAATAGATTGGCAACAGATATTCTGCAATCTTCTTTCCGCCCAATGAAATAACATTACCATTGTCATCAACCAATGTAACCGCTGGCTTCAAGGCCTTTTTCGTATTTGTCTTCCAATTGATAACCTTGCGCGAGACAATGCCGGTCATAGAATCAACTTCTTCCTGATAGGAAACATTTTCAATCAGGTCGTTGAAATTCACAATACCGTCTTTTTCCGCGATGATTGTGTTGGAATATGGATCCCATTCGGCCACTTTTGCGCCCTTTTCAACGGTGTCCCCATCATTTACAATCAGCATAGATGCGTATGGCAGGTTGCTGCTGAACAATTCTTTGCCTTCGGCATCGACAATTGCCAATTTGCCATTACGGCTTAATACAACAACGCGACCAGCACTGTTCTTAATTGTATTTACACCAGACAATTTAACAGTACCCGCAACAGGAACTTCGATAAAGTGACTTTCGGCACCACCAGACGCAACACCACCAATGTGGAACGTACGCAACGTCAGCTGGGTACCAGGTTCGCCAATCGACTGACCCGCGATAACACCAACCGCTTCGCCGACATGAACCAATGCATTGCGCGACAAGTCCATACCATAACATTTTGCACACAGACCGTCACTGCAACATGTCAGAACACTGCGAACATCAACAGATGGCAGACCGGATTCGTTTATCTTTTTCGATGCGGCCTTGGTAATCAGTTCGCCGGCAGGAACAATAACTTCTTTGGTAATTGGATGCACAATATCATGTGCCGCAGTACGACCCAATACCACATCACCCAGCGCAACAGATAATGTCGAACCCTGATATACAGGTTTCGCAGTAATAAATTCTGTTGTGCCACAATCGTGTTCAGTGATAACTGTGTTCTGGGCCAGTTCAACCAAACGACGTGTCAAGTACCCAGCGTCAGCAGTTTTCAAAGCCGTGTCCGACATACCTTTACGCGCACCGTGGGTGGATGTAAAGTATTCAGACATGGTCAGACCTTCTTTAAAGTTCGAAATAATTGGAACTTCGATAATAGAACCGTCTGGTTTCTGCATCATACCACGCATACCGGCCAACTGTTGAATCTGACGTTTGGAACCACGAGCCTCGGACAATGCCATCATGTGGATAGAATTCCAGTTGTCGCCATTAGATTTACCCAATGCCGCATACGCCATATCACCCAGTTTGTCTGTTGTGCCATGCCACAAGTCAATCAATTTATTGTGACGTTCGCCACCAGATAACAAACCGTTCTGATACTGTTCTTCGATTTCTTCGGCCGCTTTTTCAGCCTGGGCAATGATGTCTTTCTTTTCCGCAGGAATAACAATGTCGTCATAACCAATGGAAATACCACTGCGCGCCGCCTGTTCAAAACCAGTATCTTTTAACGCGTCAGCCAACAAAATCATTGCTTTGTCACCACAACGTTCGTATGTTGTTGCCAACAATGCTTTAATTGCACTACGTGGCATAACCTTATTTACCAAATCAAATGGCATTTCATCACAGTCAGGCAACAATTCGCCTAAAATCATACGACCGGCTGTTGTCTTGTATGTCTTGCCCTTGATGCGTGCAACGATTGGTGTATGAAGTGTAATTGTCTTGTTTTCCAATGCCAATTTTACTTCGTCCATTGTTGCGAAACGTGGTGATTTATCGCTGTGTTCGCCATTGATTAACGAAATGTAATATACGCCCAATACCATGTCCTGGGTAGGAACAATCATTGGCGCACCATTTGCAGGTGACAAAACGTTATTCGAAGACAACATTAATGTGCGTGCTTCTAATTGCGCTTCTAATGAAATTGGAACATGAACAGACATCTGGTCACCGTCAAAGTCAGCATTAAAGCCCGCGCAAACCAATGGATGCAGACGGATTGCCTTGCCTTCTATCAATACCGGTTCAAATGCCAACAATGACAAACGGTGCAAAGATGGCGCACGGTTTAACAATACAGGATGTTCATAGATAACCTTTTCCAAGATTTCCCAAACAACATCTTCGCCGTTTTCAACCATTTTGCGTGCGGTCTTTAATGTGTTTGCATATTCACCCGCCAGCAGACGTGCATAAACAAATGGCTTAAACAATTCTAATGCCATTGTTTTTGGCAGACCAACCTGGTGCAATTTCAATGTTGGACCGGATACAATAACAGAACGACCGGAATAATCAACACGCTTGCCCAACATGTTCATACGGAAACGACCAGATTTACCGCGCAAAGAATCAGACAATGATTTCAATGGACGACGATTCTGGGAAACCATTGGACGTGCCTTGTGCCCGTTGTCGAACAAGGAATCAACCGCTTCTTGCAACATACGTTTTTCATTGCGAACAATGATTTCTGGGGCGTGCATTTCCATAAAGCGCTTTAAACGATTGTTACGGATAATTACACGACGATACAAATCATTCAAATCAGATGCCGCAACGTGACCCGCATCCAATGTGACCAATGGACGCATATCAGGTGGAATAACAGGAATAATATCCGGCATCATCCATGCTGGGTCTGTTTTGGAATCCAAGAAGGCTTCGACCAACTTCAACTGTTTAATCAGTGCTTTGCGTTTTGCTTCGGATTTAGTTTCTTGCAATTCAGCGCGCAAACGTGTGCGTTCATCACCCATATCCAGGTTAGAAATAATCGCACGAACACCTTCGGCGCCAATACCAACGCGGAATGCGTCTGCACCAAATTCTTCGACAGCGGCCTGGTATTCGTCTTCGCTGATGACATCATACTGTTTCAGATTTGTTAAACCTGGTTCAATAACGATGTATGCATCGTATGAAATAACCTGTTCTAACTTTTTCTGTGGCAGGTTGTTTAATAACGTTGCAATTTTCCCTTCGCGCAGGAACCATGTATGCGCAACAGGCATTGCTAACTTAATATGCCCCATGCGTTCGCGACGAACAGATGCAGGTCCAACTTCGACACCACAACGTTCGCAGACAACGCCACGGAACTTGATTCTTTTATATTTACCGCAGGCACATTCATAGTCTTTGATTGGACCAAAAATCTGCTGGCAGAATAAACCTTCGGCCTCTGGCTTTAATGAGTGATAATTAATCGTTTCTGGTTTCTTAATTTCACCATGTGACCAAGACAAGATTTCTTCTGGGGACGCAATTGTAATACGCAGTGCATCAAATTGTTCCTTGGTTTCAATTTGTCCAAATATTTTTTGCAACATATTGCTCATTATATTTTGCTCCTTATAAAATAGTTTTTAGTTGTTAGTGGCTAGTGGTTAGGGTGTGGGGTGCGTCCCCACACCAATGCTAACAACTAATCTACTTTCTTGGGTGTCATCGCCAGACCCAATCCACGCAATTCGCGAACGAATACGTTGAATGCCTCAGGCGTGCCGGTTTGGATGTCATTGCTGCCGGAAATGATGGATTCATACATCTTGTTTCGGCCAGTAATATCGTCAGACTTTACCGTCAGCATTTCACGCAACAGATGTGCAGCACCGTGCGCTTCTAATGCCCAAACTTCCATTTCACCAAGACGCTGGCCACCCATGTGTGCCTTACCGGACAATGGCTGTTGCGTCACTAATGAATAATTGCCGATGGAACGTGCGTGAATCTTTTCATCAACAAAGTGATGCAGTTTCAGCATGTACATAACACCAACTGTTACCGGACGTGCAAACTTTTCACCAGTCATACCGTCATACAAGTCAAATTGACCTGTTTCTGGCAATCCCGCCAATTTCAGCATGCTGCGAATATCTTCTGGTGTTGCACCGTCAAATGTAGGTGTCGCCATTGGAACACCGTCGCGCAACAAGGCCGCTTCGGCACGAACGTCGGTATCTGTCATTTTTTCCAGTTTTTCCGCAACGTCTGCACCATAAACCTTGCCCATGACATTACGTAAATCGTCTGTGACAGCACGTTTGGCCTTTACTTCGTCCAGGACCGCACCAATCTGGGCACCCAATGTGCGTGCAGCCATACCAAGGTGGGTTTCCAAAATCTGGCCAATGTTCATACGAGATGGCACACCCAACGGATTCAGCACCAAATCAACCGGCGTACCGTCGGCCAAGTGTGGCATGTCTTCGACTGGGACAACCTTGGATACAATACCCTTGTTCCCGTGACGTCCCGCCATTTTGTCACCAGGCTGTAATTTCATCTTGTGTGCGATATAAACCTTGACTTCTTTCAAGACGCCTGCACTTAATGAATTGCTTTCTGTTGCCTTGGAAACTTCGGCGTCGGCCTTTTCATTCAAGGCCTTTAATTTCAGAACATGTTGTTCGCGCAATTCATCAATCTTGGCCTGGGCTTCTTTGTTAGAAACAACCAATTTTTTGACGTCTGTCGCACGAATACCTTCGAATACTTCGCCAGTTAATTTTTTACCGATAAATGGTTTCAGACTGCCTGTGCCCGCTTCGATTACCATGTTTTCAGCAATCTGGAACACCTGGTCTGCAAAACCTTTTTCGATAATAGCGATTTCTTCTTCGCGGTCCTTGTTAATCTTTTCGATTTTTTGCAGTTCAATCATCTGGGTGCGTTCGTCTTTCTTGACGCCATGACGTGTCAAGACATTAACACCAATAACCGTACCTTCTTCGTTTGGACCAACGCGCAAAGATGTATCTTTTACATTTAGCGCCTTTTCACCAAAGATGTTGCGCAATAAGGCTTCTTCGGGGGTTAATAATGTTTCAGATTTTGGTGAAACACGACCAACCAAGATATCGCCCTGTTTTACGCGTGCGCCAACATAGATGATACCGGATTCGTCCAGATTCTTTAAGGCTTCTTCGCTGACGTTTGGAATGTCGCGCGTAAAGGATTCTGGGCCCAATTGCGTATCGCGAACCTTGAATTCTTTTTCAACAATCTTTACAGATGTAAATACGTCATCACGAGAAATACGTTCAGAAATAACGATAGAGTCTTCGTAGTTGTATCCACGCCATGGCATAAATGCAACTAGAACATTGCGACCCAACGCCAATTCACCATAGTTCATAGATGAACCGTCCGCGATAATGTCGCCCGCAGAAATACGATCGCCAACCTTGACCAATGGTTTTTGATGGACCAAGGTTTCACTGTTGCTGCGTTCGAATTTTTCCAGATTGTAAATATCTACACCGGTCACGACGTTACGGCTGTTCATACATTTGACCACGATACGGTTTGCATCCACAGATTCAACAACACCACTGTGTTTTGCAACCTTGCCCGTGCGTGAGTCGCGTGCCACTTCGCGTTCAATACCGGTACCAACCAATGGTGCCTGAACGCGTAATAATGGAACGGCCTGACGTTGCATGTTTGAACCCATCAATGCACGGTTCGCGTCGTCGTTTTCAACGAATGGGATTAAGCCTGTTGCAATGGATACCACCTGGCGCGGTTCAACGTCGATAAGGTCAATTTCGTCCTTGGCAACCATGGTAAATTCACCATCAACACGGGCCGTAACTGTATCTTCGGCCAAGACACCGTCTTTGGTTGTTGGGGTATTACCCTGGGCAATTTTGTGACCCAATTCTTCGTCCGCAGTCAGATATACCATCTTGTCTGTGATACGGCTGTTTTCAACAACGTAATATGGCGTTTCAATAAACCCATATGGATTTACGCGCGCATATGTAGATAAGTGGTTAATCAGACCAATATTTGCACCTTCGGGGGTATGAATTGGACATAAACGACCATAGTGTGTTGGATGAACGTCACGAACATCGATACCGGCACGTTCGCGGTTCAAGCCCCCTGGGCCCAACGCAGAAATCAAACGCTTGTGTTCCAGTTCTGATAATGGATTATACGCATCCATAAACTGAGACAACTGGGATGTGCCCAAGAATTCAGATACCAGTGACATCAATGGTTTTACATTGATAACATCCTGGGGTTGCATATTGGCAATGTTCGGAGAAGACAAGGCTTCGCGAACCAAACGTTCAATACGAACCATACCTGTGCGGAAATTCTGTTCCAACAATTCACCAACGGTGCGAACACGACGATTTGACAGGTTATCAATGTCATCAACAGTGTCCTTGCGGTCAATGATGTTTGTTAATGTCTTTAATACCGCCAAGAAGTCAGATTTTGTCAGCAAACGTTCGTCTTCTGGTTTTTTGCCAGATTCAATCTTTAAACGCTTGTTCATTTTGAAACGACCAACCGCAGACAAATCATAGTATGCCGCATCAAAACCTTGGCGCATAAACAGATTGATTGCCGCTTCTAATGTTGGACGTTCGCCTGGGCGGATAATGTTATAGATTTCAATCAGGGCTTCTTCGCGATTTGTGGTTTTGTCAGCCATCAATGTATTGCGCATGTGCGCGCTGATTGTCGCATTATCAATAGAAATCAGGCTGATTTCTTTGACATTCATTTTGTCCAAGTCATTTAAGACTTCTTCGGTAATTTCTGTACCCGCAGGGAATACAACTTCGTCACCAGACATGATTGGGTCAAACAAATATTCGCCAACCAATGATTCTGGCATGATGCCAAATTTCTTGGACGCGTCCATAATCTTTTTCAGACGTTTGCCGTTTAAGCGGTCGCCCTTAGAGGCCATAACCTTTTTATCTTTTGGATTAATCAGGTCATAGTTTAAACGGTATTTATCCAGACCTTCGAACGATGCAGTATCGCCAGTCCATAATTTGCCATCAAATGACAATGGAATACGCTGATAGAACGCGGACAAGATTTCTGTTTCTGACATACCGCGGATTGTGGCCTTGCGTGGTTCTGCCAACCATTTCTTTTCGTCTTCGGCCGCAGGCAAACAGCGCAACAGAACAGTCGCAGGAACCTTGCGACGACGATCAATACGAACATAAATGATGCCCTTGGATTCTTCGAAATCAATCCAAGAACCATGTTCTGGGATAATACGCGCAGTATATGTGATTGGGTTGCCAGCCACCTTGGCTTCTTTGGTTGTTGCAAACACAACGCCCTGGGCACGGTGCATCTGGGAAACAATAACACGTTCAACACCTGATGCGATAAAGCTGCCGCGTTCAGTCATTAACGGCACTTCGCCCATAAATATTTCTTGTTCTTTGATGTCACGCAGTGTCTTTTTACCATCTTCTGCGACATCCCATAAAATCAATCTCAGCTTCAGTTTCAACTTGCTGGAATATGTCATGTTGCGCAACATGCATTCTTTCACATTATAAACAGGTTTATCCAACGTATATTCCACAAATTCCAGGTCGGCAATGCCGGCATAGTCTTTGATTGGGAACATAGAAGAGAATACGTTTTGCAACCCCATGTTTTTACGTGCATCTGGGGCGACATCTGCCTGCAAGAAGTCTTTGTAGGAATTATATTGAATCTCAACTAAATCGGGAAGCGGAGTTTGCAAAAAACTTTTACCAAAAGATTTTCTAAGTTTCTGGATAACTGCCATCGGTCTCAATCCTTTTTTTCTGTGCGTTTTGCAAACGAGTCAGGACATTTTGCCCTGCTTTTTTGTCTTGTTTTTTGACTTGCGTCTTTTTACGCCTTTGTGCCCGCATGGGATTTTTATCCCACGCGGGCGGCGTTTGTGTCATATTTTCATATGACTTATTTTTAGAACCATTTGGTTCAAAAAAAGTTAAATTATTTCAATTCAACTTTTGCGCCGGCGGCTTCTAACGTCGCTTTCAATTTTTCAGCTTCGTCTTTTGCAACGCCTTCTTTGACAGCCTTTGGTGCAGATTCAACCAAAGCTTTTGCTTCGCCCAAACCTAAACCTGTGATGTCTTTAACGGCCTTGATAACAGCCAATTTGTTTGCACCAACTTCTGCCAAGACAACATCAAAGTCTGTCTTTTCTTCTGCAGCAGCAGCAGCAGGACCAGCAGCAACTGCAACAGCAGCAGCAGCGCTAACGCCCCATGTTTCTTCCAATGCTTTGGACAGTTCAACTGCTTCCAAAACAGTCAATTTTGACAATTCTTCAACTAATTTTTGAATGTCTGCCATTTTATTACTCCTAATTTTGTTTAGGTCAGAATATCGCTATTCTGATTTTATTGTTCTTTTTTTCCATACTCTGCTGAAACGCGGGCAAGGCGAGAACCTGGTTCAACCAAGATACGCGCAATAGTGCCACGGATTTCCAACAGGGAAGGAAGCTTGGATAATTGCACAATGCCGGCCTGATCCAGAACGTCTGCATCCATTTTACCACCAACAATTGTCAAATTTGGATGTTCTTCGGCAAATTTGGCCAATACTTTGGTGACCGCCAAACCGTCTGTTGCAACCGCAACAGCCGTTGGACGTTTTAACATTTCAGATACAGGTTCAAAGTCAGTGTCTTTTAACGCCAACTTCATCAAACGGTTCTTGACAACCTTGAAAACGGATACCAATGGACGTAATTCATTACGCAGGCCTTCGAATTCTTTTACAGTCAAGCCATGGTTTTCAATAACGAAAACACCGTTCGCTTCTTTCAGGGACGACTGCAACGCTGAAATCAAATCTGATTTTTCTTCGCGTCTCATCTATTTTTCCTTCAAGCTTCTGTTTTGTTTAACTTTCCATCCAAGGTTGCCCTTGGGTGGGGCTTTGGTTCCTGCCCCAAAGAATTTTTTCTTTGTCTATGATGGAAATTAAGCAGCGTTACACCACACCATCAGTCTTGGACAGAAATCTGTTTTTGCGACCATGGACATCCACGGTCGCAATTAATTATTTCGCATCAATCTTCAGACCTGGGCCCTGAGTTGTCGCAACAGAGATACCCAAGATATACTGACCTTTGGACGATGCAGGTTTAACCTTTTTCAACTGTTCAATTAATGCATTTGCATTTTCAACCAATTTTGCAGTTTCAAAAGACATTTTACCGATACCGGCGTGAATAATACCCTTCTTTTCAGCACGATATTCAATCTGGCCCGCCTTGGCAGTCTTAACAGCATCTGCCACGTTGTTTGTGACCGTACCCAATTTTGGATTCGGCATCAAACCCTTTGGACCCAATACACGTGCGATTTTTGACATTTTTGGCATCATATCAGGTGTCGCAATCACGCGGTCAAAGTTAATATTGCCAGCCGCAACAGAATCAATCAATTCTTCGCCACCAACAACATCTGCACCCGCCTGTTTTGCTTCGTCTTGCGCGTTGGCTGTAAATACTGCAACGCGTACAGATTTACCAGTGCCATTTGGCAAAGACAGCATACCACGAATGTTCTGATCTGCCTTGGTTACATCGATACCCAAACGGATAGCAATTTCCAATGTTTCGTCAAATTTCTTGGACGCATATTCACGTAAAACTTCGATAGCATCAGCCAAAGCATATACTTTGTCTGTGTCCAGATTCTTCCAAGTCTGTTGTTTCTTTGTCAGTTTCATGATATTACTCCCCTACCTTTACGCCCATAGAACGGCATTGACCCGCAACAATGTTCATCGCAGATTCAATGGAAGAGCAATTTAAGTCTGGCATTTTCGCTTCGGCGATTTCTTTGATTTGCGCCTGAGAGATTGTGCCAACAAAGTCACGACCCGGTTTATGAGAACCAATCTTTAACTTTAATGCTTTTTTAATGTAATATGACACAGGTGGCAATTTCATAATGAATTCGAAACTGCGATCTGTATAAACAGTGATAATACATGGAATTGGCATTCCAGGTTCTTTGTCAGCCGTTTTGTCATTAAACTGTTTGCAGAATTCTGCAATATTTACACCAGCAGCACCCAACGCCGGACCAATAGGAGGCGCAGGATTAGCCTGTTTCGCAGGGACGACCAATTTGACCAATCCCTTAACTTCTTTCTTTGCCATTTTTCACTCCATTTTTTTGACGCACCATTGCGTCTGTTGTGCCGTGGTACGATATGGCGTATCTACCACAGTTGCGTATCGCCCGTCGCCGGACAATACACTTAAACCCGTTCGACCTGGTTAAATTCTAGTTCCATACTGGTTTCACGACCAAACACCAGAACAGTCACAGTCATTTTTTGTTTTACATTATCAACTTCGGATGCAACACCGTTAAAGCCTGCAAATGGCCCATCGATAACATGAACCTCTTGCCCAACTTCGTATTCAACATCATCCATAACAACCGCACCCTCTTCAACCTGTTTTAACAGGCGACGTGCTTCTTCTTCGCTGACCGCGATTGGTTTCTGTCGCGCACCCAAGAACATAACAACCTGCGGAATTTGTTTCACCAATGTAAATGTTTCATTGTTCATAACCATCTGAACAACGATATAACCTGGGAAAAACTTTTTTTCACTCTTTACACGTTTGCCAGCCTTGATTTCTGTAACCTCGCGCGTGGGGACCAAAATTTCACCAAACAACGCATTCAAACGACGCTTGTCAATCTGTTCGCGCAGACCACGTGCAACCTTATCTTCACACCCAGTATGAACATTGACGACAAACCACTGCATTTTTTCTTCCATTTATGCTTCCTTTGACGTATTAGAAAACCCAACTAACAATCGCGTTTAACAAACTGTCTATAACAAAAAAGAACAGCGCCGCAACAGCCGAAAACACCAGAATCATTATAGTCGCATGAATCACACTGTCGCGCGATGGCCACACAATTTTAAACCATTCGCTGCGCACTGAATTAAAAAAATCTAGCATTTTCTTCATAAAAATTCGCCTAATATTATCAATTTACCCAACCATATAGCGCAACCAACACCAGAATCATAAAAACTGGCAGGGGCAGAAGGAATCGAACCCTCATCCGCGGTTTTGGAGACCGATATTCTACCGTTGAACTATGCCCCTGAATTGCATATTATACCCGTCTGACGCGCCGCATGCCACTACATAGTCTGTGGCAGAATAGCACACAAGCACGAAAAATCAAGCGGAAATATTATAATATTTTTATTTTTTTGTCGCAAGCATATTTTTACATATTTTTTACTAGGATTTTGAATTTGCAAATTTTTTCTTGCGTATGCGCGCTATTTTTTTCTACAATCATTTTAATTAAAGGGGGAGAAATCGTGCAAGACCGCGTAGAACCGCCAGTTTTGATGTCTAGATTGCTGACTTTTGTATTCGCAGCGGCGTTGGTCGTGCTGGTCGCGATGGCCATAACGGTGTATAATATGTTCCCGTTAAACCGGCCACAGGTATTCTTTTTAACAACCGCAGTACGCGATGATTTAGAAGTGACACTGCGCGAAATGCCGGCACAAGACGAATTTTTGGATAATTATAAGAAATTATTCATTCGTGAGTATATGCGCGCCAGAAACGAAGTATCTGCGAATTCTAATGTGATGAGCAAAAAGTGGAACGGTGACAACGGCGTCGTGCGCACATGGTCCAATGATGACGTGTATGCCGACTTTACCCAAACCGATATTTGGAACGAGGTTATGAGCGACACACCAGACTATGACCAGACTTGTTTAGTCGAATTCGAGACGGGCGCAATTAATTATCTGGTGGCAGATGATGCGTATCAGGTAAAATTTCGTTATATTTGCACAAATAGTTCTGGATTGGAGTCACAAAAAGATTATATAATCAAATTAAGATTGTCGTCTGAGGAGGCACCACAGATAAAATGGTCCGACAGACTAGAAACACCATTGGGGTTGCGCGTGACAGAATACAGCGTTATGTCTGGCGACGGGACAGACCCATTGGATACAGGTTTTGTAATGACGGAATAAAAAAAATAAAGAAAGCAGAAGGATTGGTATAATGTTTGCAAAAGCCTTGAAATTAAATATATCTGTTATTTGCATGGCGGCCTTGTTGGCTGTGCCTGCGGTGTGCAATGCACAAAGCGCATGGGACAACCCAAATGCAAATATGTCTGCCGGCAGTTCTAAGCCGGGATACGCCCAACTGTCTTGGGCCAAGGGGAACGTGTTACCAATCAAGTTGCGCGCAGGTATGGTGACGATGGTGACGTTGCCCAACGGCGAACAGATTCAAGATGCAATGGTTGGAAACGACGGCATGTTCAGCATCCAATCTACGCAGGGTGGTCAGACAATGTTTATCACCCCAACAGAAGGAAATATGGGTGCGGATACAAATTTGATTGTATCAGGAAAGTCGGGAAATCAATATATATTCTATCTGCGCAGCGAACCAGCAAATTCTGATGAAATTACTTATTCCCAAGTTGATGTTGTCATAGATGGTGGCGCACAATTGGCAGGTGGCGCCAGCACACCAGTCACAGGTGGCGCAAAATCTATATTCCAAAAGGCGTCCGCAAAGCCTGCGACCGTGGGTGTTGATGGCGAAGATTACGGTTGGATAAAATCTATGAAAATCGACCCATCTGAATTCCGATTTGATTTGGATATATTTGTACCAAATCCAGATGACTATGTCATCGCACCAGAACGCGTATGGCGCGACAGAATTTTCACATATATCGACTTTGGCGACAAAGTTATTGCAATGACACAAAGACCTGTTGTTTCCCTGATGGTCGAAGGCGGTGAATCACCGGTAGGATTCCGTACAGACGGCGAAGATGGCAGATTGTTAATTGTAGAGGCCGTTGGCGATATGGTTCTGCGCAGTGGGCAACGTATCGTTTGTATAAAAAAGCGTGAAAAACCTTTCTTGATTGCCGATACAGCATCTGTTATGGCCCTGGCCGAGGCAAATGTTGCGCAAAGTATGCTGTCGGGACAATCGCTGAACAATATCGCATATACGGACAGCATGGCCGCAATGAGCATGGGAACAAATTACACAGGTACGCCAGTGTTCATGGGAAATACTGCGACCGTTAATCCGATGACGGGTGCAGGTTATTATATGCCTGCGGGGTATGGAATGCCACAAAGTGGCGGCACATCATCGGGCAGCGTAATTAACATGTTGCCAGCAGAAAGAAACACTGCGGGCGCGTATTTACCACAGACAAATATTCCGCTGATTTCCAGCAACCAGCAAGGTGTCGCAATTGAATTAAAGTCTGATACGTCAATCAAGGCGTTGGACGAATACTGGACGACACTGTTGGCAAAATTTAGTGGCGATAGTGGCCAAGGATTGCTGACGCCGTATAAGGACATGGTGTTCTATGCGGTTGATGAACAAGGTGTTGGTGATTTGGGTGCAGATTCCGCGACCGCGCGCATGTACCGCCTGCGTATTGGGCCGTTGGCTGATATTGATACCGCACAGACACTGTGTGATAAAATGTTGAAGTTTAGCGGGACAAGTTGCAGCGTTGTCAGAATGCAATAAAACTGTAGGCTGGGGGCAGATGAAAAATTTTAAACAGCAATTTTTAGAAATGCGTAATAATACGCCAAAGCGTGTGCAGTGGTTGTTGCTGGCCGCGGCGTTTGTGGTGGTGTTGATTTTGCTGACACTGTTATTAAGCGGTGGCGATAATGACGATGTAATAGAAAGTGATAATTTGCAGGTGGCCTTGAAAGCAGACCCAGATATGATTACATGGACAGATGTAATTGTTGGTCAGACGAAAAGCCAGGTTATAAAAGTTTCTGTAAATGCGCCAGTACGTATCACGGCCGTTAATCGACAGGCAGAAATTGACGGACTGAAAGTAAATAGTACATGCAAAAACGCCGGTGTTATCAAAGCGTCCCAGGCATGCACGATTACAGTGACCTATGCACCAACGGCACCAATGCAGACGGAAACAACAAAAATTCTGATTGATTGGCACGCAGATAGCGAAACCGATACGATGAAAAAAGTCAAAGAAGTTATTTTGACGCTGGGGGCGCAAACGCCTGTGATTATAGAAGAACCAAAACCAGTTGTTATATCAGAGCCTGAGCCTGAGCCGGAGCCTGTATATGAAGAAGAGGAAGAAGAACCACTGCCGGTCAAAGAGGAAATAAAACAAGAAATCGAAGCAATCGCACCGTCGGCACCGATGCCATACGAAGAAGAAGAGGAAGAAATCGCGGTAATTTCTAGACCCGAGGCATGTTCTGATTTTGCGTTTCCTGGATATAATTCGTCAGGGATTCAAATCGGATGGATTAAACCAGAAGGTGGCGCATATTATTTTCACCCGTTTGAAGATAAAGAGTGCAATGAACCAACAGGTATATATAATCCAGACAGCGGTATCATCACAGATATCGATGGCAATGGTAAAAAAATCGGTACAGATGCCGATCATATCGGATATACAACGATTGAGGCAGGCGCATTACCACAACTGAGTGTGTCACCACGTCGCGCAACCAATACCGATACATCTATGTATGATAACTATCTTATCAATGGTATGAGCAAAGTGGAATTAGAGCCGGCACCACCATCAGAGATCGTATACGGAACATCTGGTACGTATGTAGATTCAACACAACCATACGACAGAACATTTGTTCTGCGTCAGTATAAACCAATTCCTGCGACGATTGTGTCAGATGTTCGCGCGGACTATAAAATTTTATCCGAAGGTAGATCTTTGCCGGTACGCGCAACGGTTGATAGAAATGTATATTCTGATAATGGGCGGACAATTATATTGCCGGCGGGAACGTTAATGCTGGGGTATGTGATTGGTGAAATCCCAGGACCATACAAGGCAATTGGCAGAATGGAAATTCAATGGTATCAATTTATCAGACCAGATGGTGTTGAATTTAATTTCCAAGACCGTGAAAACGATCCTTTTTCGGCTGATGCCCAGGGACGTGTTGGCGTGCCGGGACGTGGCAGTACGGATTATATGGAACAATTCTTGATGCCGATGCTGACTGCGTTTGTGCCGGCCGCAGTAAATTTGATTAACCCAGTTGCAGATGCATTTGTTAATCAGATTGATTTAGATAACAACACAGTGGTACAAAGCGGAACAATGCGTTCGTCTGAATTGGCAAAAAATGAAATTATTACCGCATGGAATCAGGTTGCGCAAAAATTGATGGTTGATATGTTGGATAATACGGTACCGCCATTTACAATTGCGGCAGGAACACGTATAACTGTATATTCACCACAAGATTTGCGTGTAGTATGCACGGACGAGACAAAGGCATGCGCAGTTCAAACAATATCTAGCACAGGAGGACCTCGTAGTGACTGGATGGGCAAACATCCGGTAAGCCGAAACGAGGAAGATCCATCATGGGTTGGTCAGGCACGCTCGTTTGTGACAGATGCATATTGTGTTAAGGGTGATGATGGGTTGCTGACCGCGGATCCAAAATGTGCAACAAGCCCAGAATTATGTGGTGGATATGCATACAGTACGTTGCTGTTATGGTGTAAATCACTAAACTATGAATCGAAAAAGGATTTACAGTACAAGGCATATACCGAAGACCAAAAGGCGCAATATCAACAAAAAATCGAGGATTTGGGTGGCGTTGGGTCTCAGCAATTTAATGAAGAAATTCTGGGGATTAAATATAATGACGATGGCACAATACAAAACCCATATGCGTCTGCGCCATCAGTTCAGGAAGACGTCATTACATGCGAAGATGGCAGCCCACCAGATGAATATGGATGCTGTGCGGGTGAAATATACACCGATATGGGCGAAGATGGTTTTAACTGCTGTCCAGAATCAGGTGGCGACTGTTTCCCGCCAATAATATAAATCAACCCACCAAATGGTGGGTTTTTATTAAAAATCAATTCAATAACCCAAGGAAAAATATATAACGATTTTTATTTATTTTGCGCGCAGTTATGCGCGCTTTTTTTAAATATAAACCCGATATAAAAACCGAGTTAAAAGATAAGAATCGATTCGTATCGCAAAAATACAAAATACGACATGAATCGGATTTTCGATTCGACGTTCAACCGCTGGTTGTAATGTTTTACAGGAATCTTTTCTTAGTTTATATATCTAATTATGGCCAAAAAATAAAAAGGAGAAAGAAAAAATGACACAACAAAAAAGTATAGCACCAGTTGCATCAGAAAAGTTTCAGTCGGCGGAACAACTGTGGTTCTGGTTCCTGTATTCTAAATCTGTACGAAATGGATTTTCACGAATTCATTGCGCATCTACGCGCAGGCCATGCGAAGTACTGGATGTAGAAACATTGATAACAAAGCTATATTTGTCGGGACGTATTAATGATGAACAGTTAAATGTGTTAAAAAAATTTGGCGATAAACGGCGCGCGCCACATCAATATATTTGGTCAGAAAATCGCGCAGCAGCGGTGTGGGACAGTGCAATGAAAACACTGGGGGATGCGGCATTTAAATGCGGATGGATTGAATAATAAACGCCCCATTGTTGGGGCGTTTTCAAAAAGGAATATATGATGATAATTATCGCGTTTTCAAATAAAACATCAAAAATTTTACCAAAAATATTTTGCAGAAAATTTAAACACTGCGCACCAATTGTGGCAAATAACAATGGCCAATTAATTATGTATCAATTTGTACGGCGGGGAAATATTGTACAAATCAAAATTCGTATGCGTGATATAAAAATATTAGGACAATATGGGTGGAAATTTATATATATGCCATGCGCCCTGCCCTATGGTTTTGATGGCCAGGGGGTACGAACATGCGTGGGATTATGCAAGCGCGCAATCGGCATTAAAAACGCCACGATTCAAACACCAGACGCATTGCATAAATACCTAGGTGCGGCGACCTAATTTTTTTAATTCGCGCGCATATTTACGCAAATCGTATTTGTTTTCGCGATCAACTAATTCTTCTAGTTCTGATAATAGATAGCGCAGATTGGCAAACACGGACAAAAGTGTGGCGTATAATTCTTTACGTGTTGGGCGGCCTGTGGGCTTTTTAGGCGGTTGTGCCAAATAAACCATTATATTCTCCTTGTGCTAGAAAAAAACCGCCCACGAAAAAAATCATAAGCGGTTGGAGTTTTAGAACAACTAAACGAATTGCGTGTCTTATTCAATATATTCGACACACTCCAACCAATAGTTGGATTTCATCTGAACCAGTCAGATGCGTTTAGAGAGGTTCTAAAGCCCCACATCGGCAACACGCCAATGCGTGTGTATTATACAATATAATTTTGTATATTCAATAATTATTAAATTAAAATCCGCCGTATGGCGGATTTATTATCGTGATGCACGCTTAATTATATACATCTGGGCGATGCCAAATATATTCGATACCGTCCAATATAATACCAAGCCGGCCGGCATCCACGCAAACATTATCGTGAATAAAATTGGCATCCAACGCATCATCTTTTGCGTCTGGGCCGCAATGTCATTTTGCGATGCAGATTTCGTTGATGCAGACTGTAAATACTGTTGCAACCACATCGTCGCACCCATTAATATCGGCAATATAAAATAACTGTCCATAGATGCCAAATCTGATATCCATAAAAAGTGAGCATTACGCATCTGAACAGATACCAGCAACGCCTTGTACAATGCAAAGAATATTGGTATCTGAATCAGCATCGGCAAACAACCAGACATTGGCGATGTCTTGTGAGTCTGATATAATTTCATCATTTCCATTTGCAGACGCATTTTATCGTTTGCGTATAGTTTCTGAATTCGTTGTAATTCAGGCTGCATTTTTTGCATGGCCAACATAGATGTATAAGATTTACGCGTCAATGGCCACATCAATAAACGTAATAATATTGTCATAATTATAATCGCAACACCATAATTCATGACAATTGCATGAATACCATTTAATACCCATAACATTGGACGCGCCAAGAACCAGAACCAACCATAATCAACACTGTCCCCAAGGCCTGTGATTTTTGTTTCTGCAGAATCTAAAATGCGTTGATCACGTGGGCCGGCAAATAAATTTGTGACCAATGTCTTGGTTTCGCCCGCAGGTATCGATACAGCACTGCTGGCAACATCTGTGGAATAAATATCACCAGTTTTTTTTACGCGGATGGTTTGGTCGGGACTGTCAATTGAAACAACAGTTTCCCAATACTGTTCAACAAATCCGGTAAAACCAGTTGTTGTCGAATAGGCATAAGACTTCTTGTCCAAGGTGCGCCAATCTTCGACCTCTATATCAGAATTTACATATGAAATCGCGCCATTGGATACACCTGCGTTTGATTTTTCTGCGCCGGTGCGAACGATACGCGCGTATGGCGCAAATGACACATCGCGCGACATTGTGTTCTTTATCGCGTCTGATATGGTAATAACATACCCATCAATCGTGATTGTGCGTGTAAATTCAATTCCGTCAGGATTGCGCCATGTGTATGTGCCATTGTTATTGCGCCAGACTGTGGTTGCAGTTGGTGCCGCAGTCCCAGATGACAACAGGCCAATTTCTGCAAAACTGTCCCCATCACCCAATAATGATACAGGCGTCGGGTCATTTGGATTTATCGCGTAATTCGATAATTTAATGTCTGATATGCGCAAACCTTGGATGGTTGCACTGATGTCGTCAGACGTGATATTCGTTTGGGGTACAGATGACAAATCAACAACGGGTGCGGTTGCGGCATCTGTATTTGTATTTTGTGTTGCAGGACGTGTTAAAATCCCCATAAACCACCATGCAGCCATAAATAAAACCAGCCACCACAAAAAACTAGATAAACGTGATTTTGGCGCAGATGCCGAACGATTGGCATTCCACTGATTAAAACCAGAATTTTTATCAAGATACTGAACCATAATTATTTACCACCCTTTGTTTGCTTAAGACATTTTTGACGCGCCAAATACCAATTTAAAATGTATAAGCCAACGCCAACAACAATACATACGTCTGCAATGTTAAATGCAGGCCAATGATACCCACCAATGTGAAAATCAAGAAAATCAATCACTGCGCCAAAGCGAATACGATCAATTAAATTACCCAATGCACCACCCGCGATTAACGCCAGGGGAAAACGCTCGTAAGAAGTGGCGCGTGTAAATAAATGATGTAAAATAAAACCAATTATAAACCCAGTGGCAACAATGATTATCATTGGTGCGGATTCGCCCAATGCACGAAACAGCGAAAATGACGCCCCAGGATTCCACGTGAAAACAATGTTGAAAAAGTCTGTCACGCCCGTCATCAAATACGGCACAGGAACAATTTCCCACGCAGCGCCATATAATGGAACACCGCCCGTAATTAAGTATAATAAAAATCCCTTAGACAACTGGTCCAGGATAATCGCAGCAAATATTACAGACAATGCATATAAAACTTTTTTCATAAGTGGCTTCCTTTGCTTGGATAAAATATATCAATATGATGTGATAAAAGCAAATAAAATGTCCCCATGTGCGGGGACTTTTTATATGAATTTATTCTTAATCGCGCTTGTCAGATACGGGTGTGCCAAGTGCGGCATAATTATTTGCACGCATGTCTTGCAGCATGCTATCAATGGTCTTGCTTGATACACCAAGATGACTTAGTACGCCATAGCCCAAGAAAAATGATGACTCAACCGTTTCTGGCATGGCGGCAACAATGCCTTCTTGCATTAAAATTTGCGAATCTGCCAGGTTGCGCGCACGGGCAAAAATCTTGGCACGGGGGGCAATTGATTTTATTGTTAAAATTGTTTGACGCGCAGTCGTCGCATTGTCCAACGCAACAACCACGGCGCGCGTTTTGCGCGATGATAATTTAAAATCACGCAGAACATCGGCATTGGTGGTATTGCCATACACGACATTAAAGCCCTGTTCCCGCCCCATCATAACCGCAGATACGTCTAAATCAATTGCCAGATGCGATATGCCCTGGGCATCCAACATTTGACACACGGTCTGACCAACGCGACCAAATCCACATACGATAACATCTGGCGTTATCATATCGTCTGGGTCATGCAATTTGCGCGGATGACGACCAGGGAATAATTTGCCTTGGCGTTGTAAATAATCATATCCGCATAACAACAATGGTGTAACAACAATCGACAGAATTATTATCGCAGTTAAAATTTCTGCGTGATCACCAGGGATTGCGGTAATATTACTGGCCTTCATAGTCTGCAACATTAACAGACCAAATTCACCGCCCTGGGCCAAAATCAGGGCAATCATTGTTGCGTTCGGCATGGATACACCACGAACACGCGCAACCATGTATATGGCACAAAATTTAATAACAACCAGACCAATCAGACCACCCAATACAATATACCATTTACTTAGCAGCAATGGCAAATTTAACCCCATGCCCAGCGCAATAAAGAAAAATGCCAGGAACAAGGTTGCATAGGGCGAAACCTCGGCTGTGATTTGATGACGATATAATGTTTCTGACATTAACATACCGGCTAAAAATGCACCTAGGCCCGATGGCAGACCCATCAGGTCCAACAATATTGCCCAGATGACAATATTCAACATAATGGCCAGTAAAAATACCTCTTTGGATTTTAATTTTGCAACATGACGCAATAGCGGCGTCATAATAAAACGACCAATAACAATTACGGATACAATCAATGCAATCGAAATAACAACAACGTCTATCGCGGTTGCGCCCAGACTGAACGTTTTTCCCGCCAAGGCCGGTAACATTGCCAATAATGGAATCGACAATAAATCTTGGAATAATAAAATTGAAAAGGTCTGGCGCCCCATGTCTGTATTTAGCTGATTGCGGTCTATCAATAATTGCATATCCGCAGATGTACTGGACATCGCCAATAATAGCGAGACCATTACGCAACCCATAATCGTCCATTGTGTGATGCCAAATAATAGCGGGAATAACATAACCGCAACCATCATAACCTGGGCGGCACCAAATCCGAATATCGTGCGACGCATGCGCCATAGACGACGCATATTTATTTCTAGTCCGATATTAAACCATAAAAACATAATGCCTAATTCGCCCAAGAATGTCCAGGCATCGGTTAATTCAAATAAATTTAACAAATATGGTCCAGATAATATGCCGGCAAACAGAAAAGCAACCAATGCACCAACCTTGGCCATGCGCAACAAATACACCAAAGCAAACAAAATCGCAAAAAATATCAATAGTGATAAAGACATCTCCCCCCCCGGCGATACGCATTTAAATTATAACAGATTTTCAGCAAGTGTTGCAAACATTTCTGGTGGTAAGTTTTCCGCACGCTCGGTCCCAGATAGGCCGAACCGCGCCCAATCAACGCCCGGTATTATTCCGCGTATCATCTTGCGGCGTTGGCCGAATAATTTCGCAGTAATTTGTTCGATTTTATTTAAATCTGTTATCTTGGAAATTTTTTCTGGGTTTGGAATTATTTGTACAACTGCACTTTGTACCCGTGGGCGCGGGACAAACGCCGTATTCGGGACGTCAAATAAAATGCGCGCATCTGCAATTAAAGAGGTCAAAACCGCCAAACGACCATAATGTGTGTCGCCAGGGCGCGCGGTGATACGTTGAGCAACCTCGCGCTGGAACATCAATGTTAATGATTTAATTTTTTCGCCATTTGCGATTTTTTGCAGCCAGCCAATTAACAATTCAGTGCCAACATTGTATGGCAAGTTTGCACATATTGCGTACTCATTTAGACCAAGTGCAGAAAAATCTATGCGTAATGCATCATCACAAATAATTTCTAATTTACCATCGGCGGCAGAAACTAATTCTGATAACAGCGGCATTGCAGCCCTGTCTTTTTCAATGGCGATAACACGCGGCGCGCCCGCCATCAATATTGCACGTGTTAGGCCCGCGGGACCAGGTCCAACTTCGACCACGGGGGTGGTTGAAATATTTGGAACACTGCGTGCAATGCGCCCAGTTAAATTTAAATCAAATAAAAAGTTTTGCCCCAGTTGTTTTTTAGGCTCTAGGCCACAGGCGCGCATCATTTCTGATACAGGTGGTAAATTTGCAACTTTATCTGTCATAATGATTTACGCCCCCCAAATGCCAGTGTTAATGTGCCGTCGTCCAGATAGTCTAAATCACCACCCAACGGCACCCCAGACGCTAATTCTGTAAATTGCACACCGGGTATATCGCCCAACGCAGACATGATATAATGCTGGGTCGTTTTGCCTTCGACGGTGTTAGGCAAGGCAAATATAACCTCGGTCACAGATTCGTTTTCAATACGTGACGACAATGTCGATATATTTAAATCTTGGGGCAATACGCCAGACGCCCCAGATAACAGCCCACCGATAATATGATAACGACCATGAAAAACAGATGATTTTTCCAAGACCCATACATCTGATAGGTCGCGTACAATACATAACTGGCCATTGGCGCGTGATGCGTCGCGACAAAATTCACATCCACCCGTATCACGTGATGTTAAAACGCCACATGTGGGACATGGCGCGATGTTTTCAATCGCGTCCGTGATTGCCGACGCCAGTGCTGCGCCACGACCTGTTTTATCTTGTAATAAACACAGTGCAATACGCTGGCCACCGCGATTACCAACGCGGGGCAATTTTGCAAATAACTTTATCAATTTCTCAATTTTAGGATTCATGATGTGTTATAAAATACTAATGAAAAACATAACTGTCAATACCGTTTGCAGATGCAGATGACTTAATTTGCTGGGCCGCGCTTTCTGTCAGGCCATATGCGCGAACGCGATACAGTCCATTGCCAGTTGGTTCAACAATTGCATTTACCCCCAGTTTATTCTTAACATTTGTGACCTGGGCCTGGGCGGCGGCATCTGATGAAAAGGCGCCAAACTGAACCCCGGTGCCACCCGCAGATGATGGCGCGGCAGGCGCACTATACTTTGGGGCAGCAGCAGATGTTGCCGCGTTATACGCCGATGCAAATGTAGTAGGTTGCGCATTCTGATACTGGGGCTGTGGTGACGGCACGGGATGCGGCGCAGGCGTGGGTTGCGCAATTGGCTTGGTTGGTGTAGATACCATAATGGGCGATGCACCAGAATTTAACATACCAAAACCCTTGTTCAACATTTGAACAGCGATATTGGCGCGCACGTCTTTGTTTTCTGCACCCAATACAACCGCCATTAAATGCCCTGCCCCACGATGTGCAGTGGCAACCAGTGAATATTTTGATTTTTTAGTATAGCCCGTCTTCATACCATCACAACCCTGATATGCGGTCAGCAAGCGGTTACCATTAGAATACGTTTTACCGTTATACGTCCATGACTTAATTCCAAAAAAGTGCCAATATTGTGGGAAATGTTTATATACTGCCATGGACAACAACGCAATATCACGCGCAGTCGATAGATGGTCATCATTTGGCAGACCAGATGAATTTTCAAAATTCGTCTTGGTCAGCCCGATTTCGCGGGCAACACGTGTCATTAATTCTGCAAAAGATTCTTCTTGGCCGCCTTTTAAATTTTCTGCCAAAACACGCGCAACGTCATTTGCACTATATACCGCAACAGCCTTTATCGCATCTTCGACACGGATTTTTGAACCGGCCGCCAACCCAAGTTTTACCGGTTCTGCATTGGCAGCAGATTGAGATACGATTAAATAGTCATCCAAGTGCAGACGACCGTGTTCCAACGCGTCAAACGTTAAGTATAGTGTCATAATCTTGGTCAAACTGGCAGGATAATTTAATTCGTTTGCGTTTTCTTGGTATAGCACACGCCCCGTATCCATATCGGCAACCAATGCCGCACGATACTGCGCACCATGGGCGGTGACGCAGATGAACATCAGTAATATGGCCAGGAACATTCTTCTCATTATGATAAATGTTAATAAAAAAAAGATATTCGGGTCAATAAATAAAAATCGCCCATGCGGGCGATTCTTATTTGCGGCGACGACTAAAATATTGGCGACCGCGTTCAATTAAAAAGAACAAGGCAGGCGTCAATGTAAATGTCCAGATAAGACTGGCCAACATACCGCCAATCATAACTGCACCCATCGCAACCTTCATACCGTCAATTGACCACAGTTGTGGAACCATACCTGCGATAACTGCGATAGATGTCATTAACACCATGTTCTTGCGGTCGATTAATTCTGACCATAATGCATCGTATGCGTTTTCACCATGCGCAATTCGATTTATCGTTGGTTCAAGTACCAAAATATTATTATTAACAACCAAACCAACCAACATAACAAATGCCAACATCGCACCAACGTTCATTGTCGCGCCCGATAAAAACATCAGGATAAATACACCGGCAAAACTGGTGACGATTGATGTCGCAATTGTAAATGGATGCGCCAGGGAATTTAATATCGCCGCCAACAACATAAACGTTAATATTGTCGCCAACAAGAACGCCTGGCCAATTTCACCAGTTGTTTCACCCTGGATTTCGGACATACCGCCAAATTCTGCGTAATATCCCGCATCCCAATCCATAGCATCTAATTCAGATTGAATCTTGCTTTGAACTGGGCCCATTGTTGATTTACCAATATTAATATCAATTTCCGTCAGGCGATTTTTATCTTCGCGACGAATTTCTGGCGTTGCAGGCGCGTTCTTAATCGTACCCAGCGACGATAATGGCACCATGCCTTTTTGAGAATTTACATACACATTGTCAAATAACGTCGCATTTTTAAATGGTTTCGCAAATTCTAAAATTATTGGATATTCTTCGCCGTTTTCTTTGTATTTGTAATCGTCATTACCGTACAACGCAGTACGCAACGTTGTTCCTGCATAGGCATTTTGAACACCCCAGAAATTCATTTGTTCTTCGTTTGGAATAAACTGAATTTCCATCGCAGGCGTTTGCTGGGCACGTACCGCAGATTGCACTTCGGGGATTTGATTTACCATGTCAATAATCTGCGCAGCATAGGCTTCGCGGCGCGCATCGTCGGGCCCAAACACATTTAAGACCAAGTCGGCTGATACCCCTGCAGAGTGCGCTTCGCCAGCACGGATTTGTATTTCTGCATCTGGAATTTCAGACAGGCGTGGCAATATTTTTTGCGCCAACATTTTGTCTGAAATATTGCGTTCAGACACATCAACCAATTCAACCGTGATGTCGATGTTCTGTAATCCTTGGTCGCCAATTTTGACAGTGACTGCACTGACTTCGTCAAATTCACGCAATTTGTTTTCAATCTGCGTCGCAATAGATTCTGATTTTTCAAATGTTGCACCCATTGGCGCACGGGCCGTAATTGTAATTTCGTTCGCGTCGGTCGATGGTGAAAATTCACTGCCAACAAAACGCATTAACATTACAGACCCAATAAAGATTAACAACGCCAATCCAATAACACGCCACGGATGAGAATGCTGATAATCAAACCAACGACGCAACCAACCAGACGATGATTGTTGCACGTCTTTCTTTGCAGGTTTTTCCTTTTTGGATTTTTTGCCATTAGATAAACGCAAGAATTTTGCAATCATCATTGGTGTCAGTGTGAATGAGAACATTAATGACAGCAATGTTAAATACACAACTGTCATACCAAACTGTACCATAAATTGGCCAACGATGCCGCCCATAAACGCCAATGGCAAGAACACAACGACGTTTGTACCAACGCCCGCCAATACAGATACAGCAACACTCTTGGTGCCATTGATTGCGGCGTCTTCGGGTGATGCGCCGGCACGCATTTGTTGCAGGGCCGCTTCTATCAAAATAATCGCATTTGATACCAATGTACCCAATGCCGAAGAATACGCCAACAGGGTTAATGCATTGATGGTAAAGTTGCTGTTATCCATAAAGAAGAACCCGGCAATCAAAGACGCAGGAATAACAACACCTGCAATAACGGTTGAACGCCAGTTGCGTGTAGATGCCAACAAAACTAAAATCGTCAATAGGATACCCAGAATAATACCGTTAATCGTACTGTCTGTTTCGTCGGCAACCGCAATCGAAGAATCAGATGCGATTAACATTTCTGCCCCGGGAAAGCGGGCCGCCAAATCAGTCTGAAATGCCGGCATACGTTCGCGCAATGCATTTGAAATGTTTATTGCATTACCATCTGATGATTTTACAACAGATACAACAACAACAGATTCGCCGTTATAACGCGCACCATTTTCAATATCGCGCGCCGCGTCGGTAATTGACGCTACATCAGATAATGTAAAATTATTACCTTCGACCGTTGTTAGATGCAAGTTCGCAATTTCTTCGACAGATGCGAATTCGCCAATAAAACGTACGTTAGACGAATCAAGACTGGTTTCAATTTTTCCACTGGGGACATTTAGATTACGACCACCCAATGCGGACACAACATCCATAACAGTTACACCATTGGCCGCCATTTGGTCTGGATTCATCGCGATACGAATTGCACGTTGCAGACCACCAAAAACAGATACACTGGCCACACCAGGAATAGCAGTAATCTTTGTCGAAAGCACGTCATCAACATATTCTTCAACGTCGCGTGCATCTGCGCCACGAATAACGATATCGACCACCGATTCTTGTAATGGATTTAATTTTTCAACAATTGGCTGTTCCATGTCTGATGGGAATTCTGAAATCAGCGCATCCAGTTTTGTCTTAACTTCGGTCGATTTATCATTAACATTTACGCCCAAATTAAATTCGGCCATAACAAAACCACTGTTTTCGTACGCATAAGATATGATATTTTTTAATTCTGATACTTCTGATATTGCATCTTCGGCACGTTTGATAACCTGGGATTCGATTTCTTCGGGTGATGCGCCCGGGTAAATAAATGTCGCAGTCACCATCGGAAAATCAAGCGCAGGCGTGCGTTCGATATTCATATTTGGAAAAGATACAAAA
Source organism: Alphaproteobacteria bacterium (assembly GCA_017403085.1). GTDB lineage: Bacteria > Pseudomonadota > Alphaproteobacteria > Rs-D84 > Rs-D84 > Enterousia. Next base: position 28,253 of record JAFQOQ010000001.1, on the reverse strand, counting down.
CCCAATACAACCCATAATAAAACAAACATTAATGTGGTAATTGGACGACGAACAAAAAATTTCAGCATAATATTCCCCCTGTATAAAAACTATTTTTGAATATTAACTTTTGTGCCGGCATTAACACGCGACAAGATTACAATATCACCAGCATTAAGCCCAGATGCTATGTATGCGTTTTCAGAATCTTGATTAGCAATTATAACATCACGTGTGGTGGCAACACCATTGTCGGCAACCAATACCGTACCATTTGATATTGCGTGCAATGGCACCATCATGCCATAAACATGAAATTGCGCATGTTGCAACCCGTCAGATACACCGCGTGTGCGCACAACATACATGCCTGTATCCAAATCAATTTTAGAAGACACAGACGAGATTACACCGTCCCCAATTACCTGGCCGGCGCGCAATTTTTTTGCCAATGCACCAGATACATATGCGCGGTTATTTTTTACGCTGACAGGTTCGTATAAAACGTGACTGGATTGACGCATTTCAATGTATTCAATTGGTGCGCCAGCATCGGCGGCAACACGTGACGCGTTAAATACATAGCGCGCATTTTCAGAACCAATTGCCGCAAAACGAAATACAACCCAGCCGATTAATATCGCGACCAAGATTACATACACTAGTCTTTTAAATTTTGAACTGTTAAATGTCTTTTGTATTTTTTCCATATTATTCACCCAACTTTTTTATAGATTCCGCCGACATTAATATCTGATATTTCATTTTTAATACAGACACGTCTAATTGATACAGGCCCGCAGAAACATCCGCCAATTCAACCGCCGATGTTTGCCCAGATGCAAAACGATTTTGGGACAATTCGTATGTTTTTGCCGCCAAATCGCGCGCCTGTTCTAATGACGCCAGATTATCGCGCAGCATGTTATACTGGCTGATGGCATTGTCATATTGTTCGGTTGTTATTTTCTTGGCCTGTGCCAAATCTTCACGTGCGGCTTCGGCATTCATCGCTTCGATTGTCGCATTGGCGCGATTTAAGCCACCGTTGAATATCGGCACCTGTAACGCCAATCCCCAATAGGCAGACTGACTGCCCTTGGTATCAAACATGTGACCAATATCCCCCCCCATAGACATATAACTGTATGACGCAGTTGCCGCCAATGTTGGATACGAGTCTGCGCGTTTTGAGCGTGCCAAACGCTCATACATATTTACCTGTTCGCCCAAGATTTCCCATTGTGGCGTCGTTTCTAATGTACCGGCCGATAATTCGCCAAAAGTTTTTGGAAAGTTGTCTGTTAAATTCAGCGGTTCATTAACATCAATACCCGCCATGATTTTTAACATTCTGTGCGCAGTATCGCGGTTAAATTTCGAATACGCCAAATCAACTTCTTTGGAAATAATATCAGATTCAATCTTTAATAAATTGCTGCGATTTGCACGACCGGCAGACGTTAATTTCTGTTTCGCAACACGCGCGTTCTTTAAATCTTTTTCAGATAATTTTACCATTTCATCCGTCATTTTGGCAGTCCAATATAAATCTGCCGCGGCATAGCGCACCTCGCGACGGGTCAGTTCGCGTGACGCTTCGGACATTTTTATCGCAGATTTTACAGATTTGACTGCATTGCCAATTTTACCAAATGTATAAATCGGCTGAGACAGGCTTAACCCCGCAGAAAAAATATTATCTGGAAATCCTGTTTCACCCAAGGAATCGGCCAACAGTCCGCCAAATTCAGGTGGCAGTTTAAGTTCCATAGATTTTGTCGGATTTTCAACATTTACCAAATTCATATATGACGCAGTCGCATCCAGTTTAAACCAACGATTTGCGTTTGTGGCATCTAATGAGGCCTCGGCCTTTTTTAGGTTTGCCGTCGCCTTTTTCAAGTCATGTGATTCATTGGTGATTTTCGTAATTGCGTCCGCCAATGACAAATCCAATGCCACCGCAGGCGTCGCACATACGCCCATATATAACAGGCCAATCAACGATACCAATTTGATTTTAGGCATTATTCAACTCCATATTATCTAAAACAGATTTCATTGTTTTTAACGCGTCTGTTAGGCGAACCTCGTCTTCACGGGAAATGTTAGCAAACATTTTTTCAACGCTGCTGCGAAACAAAGTCATTGCCTGGGCCGCCAACTGAGCGCCAGCGTCCGTAACAGAATACCAAGTATTACGACGATCGTCGTCATCAATCACGCGCAATACCAGGCCATCGCGTTCCAATTTGCGAAATGTCGCACACAGATTCGGTGCAGATACATGTTCGCGACGCGCAATATCCTTTAACTTGGCACGCCCACCCTGGTGCAGACGCACCAAAATAGACATTTGTTGGCGTGGATAACCCGTCATTTCTGCTGGATTTATCTTTAACTGATCGGCCAATTTATCCAGCGTCCAGATATTAGATTCAAGTAATGAAATAAATTCCTTGCGCGCCATTTTTATCTCCTATATAATAGGTTTGAGAAACAAATTTGTTAAAAACTTGAAATATTATATATTTTAATAAATATTATTGCAAGTATTATTTTCAAGAAATTTTAAACCGCCCGTTTTGGGCGGTTTGTTTTTATTTAAACATATTCTGCATTAACGCGTAATTTGAATTATATAGGGTCTGGTCCGATGGACTTAATGGATTTGTGTATTGCCATACAACCCCATTTGGAAATTCTGCGTTAATTATCGGGTATGCCATTGGGCCCGCCGATGGGAAACGCAGACCACTTGCATCGCCCAGAACGTACTTTTGAACAACAGATGGTGTTAATTTCTGGTTCAAAATCTGGGTTATGGAATCAATCGCACCGATACCAGTCGTCGGGGTGTTTGGATATGTATTAAACCAACCACCATTTACACCAATACCCAACAACGGCGTCCATGTTTTGCGATTTGCATCCATATAATACGGCAGGTTATGGTTGGCATAGCTGACCACGACGACCGCATTATTGTTAATATTCACGATTGGCACATATGTATTCAGTGTCGTTGGCAATGGGATTAGGGTTATTGGATAACTGTTATCATATCCCAATACACCACCGGCAATTGCCATAATACCATCGATATCAGATGGTGTGGCCGGCACGACCGATGTGGCAGCGGCAGAAGAGCCCTTGTCGCGACCACCCGCAATCAATCCGCCAATCAGACCACCCGTCACTGCGACCCCTGCGACCGCCGCAGTTGCAATAAGCGCGGTATTCTTTGGCTTATCAACCTTGTGCGGGGTAATCGGCGCAACCGGTGCAGGCACAGGTGTAACCGTCAGCGCAGGAAACACAATAGGATCTGGTGCCGGGTCTGAATTCGGATTTGGATCTGGCGCCGGTGTCGGTGTTGGCGCTGGATCCGGGTCTGGATTTGGATCTGGCGCTGGCGTCGGCGTTGGCTTTGGATCCGGATCCGGCGTTGGCGTGACAGCAGTTGTTATACCGCTTGTTGTAACAGCCCCAGCACCAGTATCAGAAGTTGTAACAGCCCCAGCACCAGTGTCAGAAGTTGTAACAGCCCCAGCACCAGTGTCAGAAGTTGTAACAGCCCCAGCACCAGTATCGGTGGCAACAATAGCAGCTACAACAGCGGGTGTTGCATAATTATCCAGCTCCTTTCTGGTCTGATTCTTGACCTCTAAGATACCCAACTGGGCCAAACGCGCACTGTTTGCGATTCCATCATCAAACAAGGCATGGCCTGGGGTTGTAATCGTTTGTACAATTTCTACAGGGGCCTGTTTGCCCAACATTGTAGTTATTTGCCCATCAAGTTCGCCCAATTCTCTTCCAATATCATCAATGCGCTTTGTCAATTCATCATTTTGACGTATTAACGCCTGTACATCGTGCTTGCTGCGTCCAGGTCGCAAAACCTGTTGGCCATTTTTATTGGTCATAAACAGATTGTCCTGCTGCCTGATAACATCATCTAAGGCAGTACGCGCCTTGGCTAAATCGTCCGTCAAATATGCCTCGCGCTGCAACAATGGCAACAATTCCTCAGACGGATTTCCCAACTGATTTAATAGATGACGCCGTTTGTTCCCAATGCTCTTATATGCAGCCCACAATTCGTCAGCCTTGCTTTTTGATAGGCCTGACGCCTGGCGCGCACGTGCAATATCCGCCAACTGTCCCGCCCAGTCGTCCAGATGCTTTGCCTGGGCACGCGTTAAGCGCAAACGCATCACATCACTTGCCTTGGTCATTTTCGTTGTGACAGTTTTACCGCCAGTCCAAATCCACTTGCCCGCAGCAGTCACCAATGACGCCAATTGCAAGGTAATACCAACTGCACGCCAAATCTGCTCAGGTTCCCAAGAATCCGCATCAAAGAAACCTTTTTCGTTTGCGACAAGTGTCGCGCCCTGCTCTAAAACACGCTGGTAAAATTCAGAATCTTCTGGTATCAAATTTAACAATCGTGCCATTTCTTCGTCAATTGCATATTCTTCTGGGGTGGTCAAATCATTTGTAAAGTTCGCCAAACGTTGTAAATTCTCACCAATTAGCCTTTCTGCACAGGCCTCGTCCTGGCACTTATTGGATTCTGACAAGAAATCGTCTGCGATTTGATTTATTTGCGTCTGAGAGGCAAGTTCAATACCCGCACCTGCAAGTTCGACAGCAACAACCGCCAAGGCCCCTGCACCAGTACCACCTGTTGCAACAGTGATTACAACCGCAGCCGCCGCACCAACAACAATACCTGTGGCAACAACGCCACGTTGGATGTTATTCGCTTTTGCAGAACTGGGCAGTTCGCAAATCCATTTTTCTCTGTTCCACTGAACGGTTTTGCATTCTGGACAATTATCCAGATTTGCCTGACGCAAATCATTACATTGCTTTTCATTCAGATGCAAACACTTAGAACCACTATATGTTCCACCAGAAACAATACATTCTAGGGCCTGTTTGCTGCCACGACGTATTGATTCGCCAAATATCAGACCAGATTCTGACAAATCATCAAAGACAAAATCAACCTGTTTGCCATTAACAAAACATCTGATAATATCTTCGTTATCTGAACCCTTGCGTATCCAGCGCATTTGCGTTCCTTCGCATGAAAATGTCTTTAAATTTTCGGCACCAATCATAGCTTCCACATATCTGCGTATTGTGCCATGCGTTGAACCATCGGAATAAATCTGAATTTCTGTCTTGGCCGTAGAAAAGATATAATTATCAATCGGCGCACCATATAAATTCTTTATCTGGGACTGGTCATGTATCGTATTTGCATTAAAGATGCATTGATTTTGAAAATAATTTCTAGCCATAGATGGCTTGTTTGGATATAACGCATAATAATATTCTTGGTTAATTACATTGTATCCGAATTTCTTGGCCGTTTCATTAACCTTGCCACAAGTCGCCCATGTATCAACACCACTACAACCCGTAGGCACAATCTTTGTTGTGACACCATCACCAAATACACCCAGGCCATGAATCGCACAAATCCCAGCCTGAACACCCAAGGCAATTGTTTTGTCATCTGTTTCCTTGGCATCAGAAAATTTAACTTCGTAAAAAGTATTTGATTTGGTTGATTTGCACGCAATATAATCATCATTACTTTCAGTACGAACATCATTAAAACACGTGACTGTGTCATTATATTTTTGACGTATATATTCTATGGATAGAATGATTGCCTGGGCTATCTGAACCTGGACCGAACCATCCCCAGATTCCCTATCAAAAACTTTATCGATGCAATGTTCGGTCCCACCAGACTTTCCTTTGTCTGCACCACAAACATAGTAATATGTGTCTGAGCCCGCACCCAATAAATCTTTTATGAAAGCCTCGCACGACGCCTTGCCTTCGGGCTTGGATATTTTCAAGCCACCCTCATCGCAAACTTCCCATATGCCAGCCGCACTAATACCCTGGCTATTATTATCAGATAATTGATCACGCCATTCTTCCAACGCGTCTGCTAAATCGTCTTCGTCCGTAAAATACTTCTTGGCGATTGGTTCTAATACGTTTGTTTCAACTTTTAAATACACCGCGGCGGATGCAGGGGTGATTAGGAATAAACTAAATAAAACAGCTAAGATTTTCTTCATTTCAATACCCCCGTACATTTTTCTGCAATTTCTGCAACACGTTTAATCGCCTTTATCTGGGTCGCGTTAAATACCGTCGCGGTCACAGATGCCGCAGTTGTCGCGCCCGCCAATACGTTGGATGCCGTGTTCAGATTCTTTTCATGCTGTTTGCCCGCATCTGTGTTGTTGTCACGCGTCTTGTCAGAATTCGCAGACGCAGATACAATTGTGCCGGTTAAACCCGTCGCAGTGCCAACAACCGATGAAATCATCGCGCCCTTGGCACGATTATCAATCTTGGATAAATCCGCAAATTCATAGTCGCCACAGGCGGATACAATCTCTTGCGCCTCGGTCACGTCATAGCCGTCCATGCGGGCCTGCATAATCGTGTTACGCAACTGATTTACCGCCATCTTGCATGTTTCAATTTGGGTTTTCAGATCGGCATCAACCTTGTTCGTGCCGGCAATAATCGCACCAGCCAGGTTGGTGGCCGTGCTGCCCGCCATCAAGCCAGTGCGCCAATTACCCAATTTCTTGGACTGAGATACTGTTTTTTCCAATTCAGATTCAACGCCCTTTTTATCTTTAATCGCAGTCTCGTATGCGGCATTGAATTCTGATAAAAATGTTTCTGTTTCGGACGCAGTTAATGTGCGGGAATTCTTGGACATTTCGTCGATTTGCTTCAAGATTTCTTCCAGATGGGCCGCCTTGGCATCTTTACTGGTTTTTACGATACCAACAACCGTTGCGCCCGCACCAGTCGCCGCACCAACACCGGTAATCGCAGTGTTAATGCCCGCCATTGTTTTCAAATCAGACAGTTCATCGTCAATGCCAACACACGCCGCATAGGTTGCACGCAACGCGTCCTGGAATGAAATGTCGGCCGCAAATGCCGGAAAAACCGACATACACGCCAAGATTGAAACAAGTTTTCTCATAAAAATCCCCCCTAGCACAAAATACGACAAAACCAGGTGTCAATGACACACAGGTATTCATTTTGTTTGGAATTATATCATATTTACAAAAAGCACTTTTTTACGACAGCATGGTTAAAACCGCGCGCAAAAAAAAATAAAAAAACGAGTAAAATCAACCAAATATGCCAAACGGCACTTATTTACCAAACACAAATGACGCATCATGCGACAATTCAATTATAGCGTCGATATTATCGTCGTCTGATGTGCGTTGCCGCTTGGTATGACCACACTTTTCGCACCGATGCGTGATAACAAAGCGCGCGCCGTCGGGCGCAACACCGACCGGACGCATCATGCCACCACATGACGATGCACGGTCACCCGGCATTTCATCAACATGCCGCGACCACAAGCAATTTGGACAGTGGTTGGTATATCCGTTTCCATGGACAACTGCGCCACAATGGGCGCAGTTAAAATCTTCGACTGTTTTGGTGAAGTTTTTCATTATATCCCCAATGCATTGCGGTACATCTGGGTCAATTCGTCCGCTTCGTCCAATTCATCTGGGTCAAGTTTGCGCAGACGTATCATCTGGCGGATATATTTCGGATCAAAACCAGCGGATTTAGCCTCGGAATAAATTTCTTTGATATCGGCGGCGATGGCGGCCGTATCTTCGTTTAATTTTTCAATTCTTTCAATAATACTTAACAATTGCTGGTTATCAATTGCGCCATGATTTGCTTGCTTCATTCTGTTTTCCCCTTGTTTATTTCTTTGGATTATGATATATCATAAAACGCAAAAATCAAGAAAAACTAAATTTAGGTAGGATAGGAATATTATGAATAAATACACAAAAATCACCGCGTCGGTCGGCCCAAAAAGCGAAGACAAACAAACACTGACCCAAATGATTATGGCAGGCGCCAATATGTTTAGACTGAATTTTAGCCATGACACAGGTGATGTTCAGGGAAAAAAAATCGATACAATACGGCAAATATCTGCAGAACTGGGCAAGCCAGTCGCAATTATGATTGATCTGCAGGGGCCAAAGCACAGAATTGGTAATTTCGAAACCGAAAACAAATACCCACTGGTTATCGGACAAAAATTTGTCTTTGATACAGATTCAACACCAGGAAACACAACACGCGTACAATTGCCAGATGTAGATGTGCTAAGCTCGCTGAACGTCGGGGACCGCATTTTGTTAAATGATGGAAAAATCGAAATGCGTGTAGATAGCGCGTCGCCAAGTCGCGTCGAAGCAACAGTTATTCGTGGCGATGAAATATGGTCACGGCGTGGATTTAACCTGCCGGATACAGAAATCGCAACGTCTGTATTGACGCCAAAAGATCGCGCAGATTTGGAATATGCAATTACAAAAAATCCTGATTGGGTCGCGATATCGTTCGTACAAAAACCAGAAGACGTCGCCGAAGTGCGTGACTTTATCACACAACGCACAGCGCACCCGATAAAGATTATTGCAAAAATCGAACGACCAAATGCGGTTGAACGAATTACAGATATCGCCGCCGCCGCAGATGGAATCATGATTGCACGTGGCGATTTAGCCGTCGAAGTACCTTTTGAAGAGGTGCCGGCAATTTCACGCCACATCATTCGCGAATGTCGCAAAATGAACAAGCCTGTGATTGTGGCAACACAAATGCTGGGGTCGATGGTAAATAGCGAATTCCCAACCCGCGCAGAAATCACAGACGTCGCAAACGCAGCATATCTGCGTGCTGATTCTACGATGACATCCGAAGAAACAACAATCGGAATCAATCCGGCCGGCGTTATCGAAACAATGTATAAAATTCTGGCATATGCAGATAGTGACGCAATCGCAAATCCATATGACTGGTCGCGTGTAGAAAATATTCCAGAAAATGATTGGTCGCGTTCTGTGGCATCGATGGCGTATCTGAATCGCGCGTCTGCAATTGTTGTGTTTGCGCGTGATACAATTGCGGCAACCCAGATTTCATGTCGCAAACCAGACATCCCTGTTATCGCAGTTTGCAACGAAGCAGTTATTGCAAACCAACTGTGTTTGGCGCGTGGTGTGTTCCCAATATATGACAACCAATTATTTGGCCAGCGCGACGCATTTAACGCCGCACGACAGTTCCATATTAACATTGGAAAACTGGTTATCGTAGATGAAGATAAAATTAGCCTTAGAACACTAGATTAACCCAAACGCGCCAAACGGCGCGTTTATTATTTGCACGACAGAAAAATCACTGATATAATCTGCGCAAACAATAAAAAAGGGTTAAGTAATGCTAAAAAAAACAGACGTCGTATTGTTTGATTTTGATGGTACTTTGTCGGGACGTGATTCAAATGTCGAATTTGCAAAATACTGTTTCCGTCGCAGTGTGCGACCATGGCTGTATCTGCCGCTGATGATGGTGTGCGGTGTTGCGCGATGGGTAAAGCCAGATGGTGTGTGGTGGCGCGAAAACATTCGCAGATTTATGACACCAGAAATGGTAAAAAAATATGCCACTGGTTTTATCAAACAACATAAACGTGAAAGATTTGGTTGGGCCAAGGAACGTGTCCAGGCAGAACGCGATGCAGGAAGAAAGGTTTTAATGATTTCGGCCAGCCCAGATTACCTGTTGCCAGCACTGGTAAAAGACATGAAATTTGATGCTGTATTTTGCTCGAAAATGGATAAAGAAAAACCATGGAAATACGAATTCTTGTGCTGGGGGCGAAACAAGGTATATATGATGGACGAATGGGCCAAAGAAAATAAAATCATTCCGCATGTCGTACGCGCATATTCAGATAGCAAATCTGATTTGCCAATGATGGAAATCGCCGACGAACAAGTATGGATTGATAAAAAAACAGGACTAAGAAAATAAACCCAGTGATAAAAATATTACAAAATGTTAAAGTGTTTCTATGGCAATCGTAGAAACACTTTTTGATTTTATCAGCGCGTCGGTCGGCGCAATTTGCGGGGCAGTATTTGCATTCTTTTTAAATCGACGACGCAATCGACGCATGGCCAGCCAACAGGTAGTTAGCCGCCAAGCACTGGAAAAAGTTAAATTGGAAAATGAAAAGTTGTTGGCGATAATCCAAGAAAAGGAAAATATGATTCTGCAAATGCAGATGCAAATACTGGGGACACAGACACAGCCAGGCAAGAAAAAGACCAAGCAAAAAAGAACTATCTAACCTTGGTGTTAATCAGGCTATCCTTTAGATTCAACATTGAATCAATGCGCGACTGCAACTGTTGAATATCTGATAACGTTTTGTCTGTAATATCACGACGAACACTTTCAGGCAATGATGCCAGACCGTCCTTTGTTTTATTAAACGCCTGTATTTGACGCTTGTTTTTATAATAACGCCATTTTGAATCCTGGACAATTGGGTTTTCAGGATATTGATTAAATAATTTTTCACCACGATATAAAACACTAAAAACCGCATAATCATCAACCGCACGATATGCGCGATCCAACAATTTTTCGTTCGCCTGGGCCAGACTATCCATATAAGGCTGGGCGTCTTGGATGTATTTGTATTCGGGATGGCGCGATAATGAATCTGAAACCCGTTGCGGGATTGTTGTGCGCAGACTATCAATTTCACGGCGCGCGCCGTTGATACCCGTATTGACTGCGGCCAGCGCAACGTCTGCACGTTCCGCAATGTTATCAGACTGATATATTTGCGATATAAGATTAGCACCATACATCACTACAAATAAAGTCAAAGCCATATAAATAATATTTGTAATTGGACTGCGTTCTTTGTTTTCCATAAAAACACCCCTTTGGGTGTATAGATAACATACAAAAAACATGAATTCAAATTTTTGTTGCGCAAAATTAAAAGATTTATATACTTGTGGATGATGGTTATGATATTGCTCCCATCGTCTAGCGGTTAGGACATCAGATTCTCATTCTGGTAACACGGGTTCGATTCCCGTTGGGAGTGCCAACATTTTATTCATAGCGACAAAGGCATATAAAAATATGAAATTTAGACGTCTTTTTGCAGATATTGTGTGTGGATTTATCCCCAGCAAGCAGGCACGTAGCAAGGTTCGCACCATATTGCGATATCCATCATCACGTGGGTATATCAAGTGGGTGCGCAATTGGGCTAAAAAAAATGCCGGCGGGGTAAAGAAATTAAAAGTCGCATTTGGTGTAGGCTGTAAAAATCTGGTTGTTATTTTGAACGATGAACATGTGTTTAAGTTTGCACTGACGACAAATGGCGCGGCGGCGGCAATTCGTGAAAAACGTATAATGGATGCATTCAGAAAAATTACGCCAATTCCAATGCCGGAAATGGAATTGATTGACTGGCGCGGGATTACAATTCGCAGACAGGATTTTATGAAGGGTAAATTGCTGGGTGATTTTGAACCGTCTTATGTCTTGAAAAATCGCATGAAAATCGCAACGCAATTGGCAAACTTTCTGCACGTGATTGGAACAGCCGACCCAAAGGAAATCGCTGATTTAAAACCAAAAAACGCAAAAAAGTCTGGATATTTATACGGTTGGTTCCATAATGACATTGGTCAAAATTTTATGATGGACGACCAATTAAACATTATCGGATTTATCGATTGGGAAAATACAGAATTCTGTGACTGGAAGACCACATTATATGGGGCAGAACGTCATTGGGATAAAAATGGATATCGCGGACTGATGGTTGATGTCATGTCTGAATATTCAAAAATGTTTTATGCCGGATCTAAGAAAGCAAAATAAAGTGTTGCAAATTATTTAAAGATAATTATAATTGCAAACGCTATTGGGGTGTCGTCTAATGGTAGGACAAGAGATTTTGGTTCTCTTTATCATGGTTCGAATCCGTGCGCCCCAACCAATATTCAAACGCCCCTTTTGGGGCGTTTTAATATTGGAAGGGGCCACGGTTCGTAATCAGCAACGCCAGTTGCCGGTTCGACAATGAGTAGATTTGATAAGTGAAACGCAATCAAATCGTCAGGAATGCCCCGCAGGCATTTATGCCGAGGGAATTGAGTGCGCCCCAACCAAATTAAAAAAATCCGACTGTTTTTTGATATACATGTTTTTTTAGTTGCGATGATTTTATTAAACAATTTGAACAATACTATAAAAAATAAAACCTTTTTGTGATATGATTGTATAAAAGGAAAGAATCTTATTTCTGTTGCTATTCGCCACTAGGACGCATATATGAAAAAGTGCTTGATTATTTTAATGATATGTTGCGGATGCGGGACGGCATATGCAAATTCCGAACTTAGCATCGCCATTGCAAATACGCGCACATTGTGTGGTGGTATTGGTAATGAACTGGGCGAAATTAAAAAATTGGCCGGCATAAATACCGCTGTGACGGCAACAGGGACTGTTGCTGGGGGCGGCGCCACCGTGGTGGGGCTGGTAAAATCTAGTACAGATAAAATCGCAGAAGAAATAGGGGCTGAATTAGCAAATTTACGCAAGATGGCGTATGCGCAAAACCCACTGAATCTGAAACCAATACATGTAAATTGGGCCGCAACGTCACCCCAGGCAAACAAAAATAATGCGATATCTGAAAAAGAAAGACAATTAGCCCAATTAAATGAAAAATCTAAGAGTATGGGTAATTGGCGAACTGGACTGATGGCGACGTCTGTTGCAACAAATATTGCCGGCGCTGTTATCGCCGGAACCAATCAAGTCAAAGGTGATTTGAAATCGCAAATTGATGCATGTGTGGAATCTGTTAAAAATCTATCAAATGTGCGCATGCAGGCCAGGATTAGCGGGACCGCCAACGAACAAGATTTAGCGTACGCAGAAAATATTGTGCGCGCGTGCGGAGAATGGGGCACGGTTGATGTAAGCAGCATAAACAAAAAGGCGTCTGGGGCCGCTATTTCTAGCGGTGTTGGCGCGGGACTGGGGCTGGCGGGTGTTGTTACCAGTGCAATGGCAAACACAGACAAAACACGCAACGATAACAGCGACACAGGCAAGGAAAAAGAAAAAAACTTGAATACGGCGGCCAATGTACTGGCGGGTGGCACAACAATAGCGTCTGCAACCGCAACAATATTTAACGCAACACAAATTAACGCAACTAAACGCGCCGTAAGCGTTGCAAATAAATGCGAGGAAGCACTAAGATGAAAAGAAAATATGCATTGATGTTTTTATTGTGCGTGTTTCCCGGCGTCTTGTTCGCACAAGAAATTTCTGAGATTTCTTTGACTGCGATTAGTGATGCGTATGCCGGCGTGCGGCGTTATTGCGCCAAGACAAAAAGCACAGAATTGGCAAATTTGAACGATTATATCATCCAAAACAATGGCGCGCTTTCGACGCATGACCTGGTGCAAAATTGCCAATATTTTTTACATCAGCAAGATGATTCATGCGATTCTAATAATTTAATCATAGACAAAAGTATTCCGGCAAATGTGCAATGCCAGGCCTATATCGGAACCGCCATAGACGCACATAATAAATTAGTTGATAAACTGACCGCGCCAGGAACATATGTACAACCGTATAACGGAACGGGAATACTGGGTAATAACAATGGTGTTTATAGTATTATCGGCGTTGTGCCAGGTAATTCTAATGATGTGTATAATATTAGCCCAACAGGCCAGGTCACAAAATTACCATTTCAGACACGAACACCTGATATGTTTATAAACATTGATACTAATGATAATCTGGTTGGGGTACATAACCGCAGTGTTATTTATAGCGCAGTCGATATGACCAAGGCCGTTAGTGATATGATTGAACAAAGCACTGGGGGAAATTTATTATACACACTGAATTCCAGTGGTCTGTCGTCCCAAGGCGATACAGATATCAAGGATTCTATTGGGGTTGAACTGTATCAAACACCGGAACAAAAGGCGGATTCGACATATGGCGCATCCTGGGCGCATACAAATGGCGTTCTGTTCGAAGGACGCATTGTTAATTTCGAATGGTTGGGACATTATATCTTTGGCGCACGCAAGGGAACAGACGCCAAGGCCATTGTCGGACTGTACGATTTAATGGCCGATAATGAACAGGCAACGACCAGTGGCCTGGTTGGCGGACAGGCACAAAAAGATTCTGTAATACACAAGGGCGTCGCCGAACAAGCACGTATCATATATAGCAATGAGCAGAACACAGGAAATTTGCGCCAGAATTTTATTGAGTCTGCATATGTAAATGTATTCGCAAATATGCAAACAAACACAGAACCCGATGCGTACAGACAGGCCGCAGAATACGTAAAATCGATACTGGGGAACGTGTCTTATGTAAAATGCTGGGGCGTGTGCGATTCTGTTGGGGACGACACCGTCACATGTACATGGGGTACCAACGCAGGCGAAAATGGAATCACACATTTTACATTTGACGATATTTGCAACGGCACACAAAACTATACAACACTGCCCACAGTGCAACAGTTTGCACGTGTTCAAACCAGAACAGAATACGATGCCACAACACAGGCCGAACAATACATCAGGAATAATAATAACCAAATATCTGATTTAATATGCGATGGCGACTGCGATTTAATGGGACAAGATAAAGTCGTGTGTTTCTTTAAGCAAAACGGCGTACAGTATAAACAAGAATTTACATTTGACGATATTTGTAATTAGGAACCGCGCCCATAATGGAGCCCGCACTATTTTCACAATTTCCGATTAATAACTTGACAAATGGGATTTTTGTGCTATTTATATATAAGAAAAGCAAAAATCTAAAAAGGATATACAAATGAAAACAGATATGCATTCCATAGTACGAACACTGTCCGGAGTATCTGCGGGTATCGGGATGATATTGGCAATGTGTGCGGCCGGCACAATGGATTACCGCGACTCGTTGCGATATGAAGACGAAGAAGTGCGCGAAAAGGCAGAAAGCACGATAGCGAGCGAAAAAGAAGTGGAACACGCAGCCTATGCCGCTCTTGCCGCGCTTGGCGCGGGCGCGATTGGTTTAGCCGTGACAAAAAAGAAAGAAAACCAACGATAATTTTATACCCGCCCACCCGGGCGGGTTTTGTTTTATACACAATTCACTTACCCGCCATGTCATATATAAACAATTTGTGCGGGTATTTTTTACGATTATATAATGTATAACCGTATCCAACATCAACAGTTGCTGTTGGCGCGTGATCTTTTAATTCAAAATCTAATGATATTAAAATGCGTATTTTACCCCGATAATCATATACCTTGTTTATTAAATCTGGGCCCAAGTATGCAATCGCAATATCAAATTTGACATCCGTTTCATCAAGATATTTAAACGCATCACACCAAATCGTCCGATTCCGCGACATGGTAATTATATCCAGCGCCTTGGATACAAATGCAGAAAATGGCATATTTTCCAACGCATATACGCGTGCGCGCGTTTTACGGGCAACCTGGCGCGCCAAACCACCAAAACCAGAGCCAACCTCGCAAATATTTTGTGCGTCTTTGTAATTTGCCAGAATATAATCAGTCGCCGCCTGGCGTAATGGTGCGATACTTTGCACCAATGGTGGCTGGCGTACAAAGTGCGAACAATATATGTATTCGGCAAACTTTATCAACAAGAATAAATCAATCAGAATAAACAACAGAATAAAAATATATGCGATAAATAACATGCCCGGGCCCGATGAATAAAGTTACTGTAATAAATTCTTGGCAGACTTTAACAGGTTTATTGCCAGGTCTATTTCTGCGCCACCAACAGGCAGGACGACCGATTGATTTATCGCCACAGGCGCAGACGTTGGCATGGCAGACAATAATTCATCGGTGTTATCTGGCAATTTACCATCACGCAATAATTTTTTTACACCTGCAATTGTCATACCATGTTTATATAGCAAATCTTTGATGACAATTAATTTCGCAACAGTTTCTGTGCGATAATACCGACGCCCACCGGCACCAGTTGTTGGCTTAATCGCGACCGGGAATTGTTTTTCCCAATAGCGCAGGGTATGCGCCGGCACAGACAGACGTTTTGACACTTCATTTATCGATGCAAAATATTCGTTTTCCATGCCGGCCCCCATTGTTATTCAGTGACAATTTCAGAAGAATCTGCGTCAGCGTCATTATCACTGGCACCTTCGATTGAAATGGCCGATACAACCTTTTCATTTTCTGCAGTACGGAACAGTGTGACCCCCGCCGTACTGCGACCCGCGATGCGAACATCTGAGACCGGCGTACGGATAATTTTGCCACCATCTGTCACCATAATAATATCATGGTCGTCTGCAACCGGGAAGGAACCCGCCACCGCTGTATTTTTACCACCCAGTTTAATGTTTGTAAATCCACCACCGCCGCGATGAGTCAGGCGATATTCATACGAACTTGTACGCTTGCCGAATCCATTTTCTGAAATTGTTAAGATGAATTCTTCGCGTGCGGCCATTTCTGCCATTTTGGCATCATCCAGAACCAGCGTTGTTTCTTCTTCGTCTGTGTCTGCTTCTTCTTCGATGCCTGTTTCTGCACGACGCGCGGCACGAGACTGCTTAATATATGCTGCGCGGATTGCAGAATCAGATTCCCCGCGGTTCAACATTGCCATGCCGATTATTCTGTCATCTTTGCCCAATGTAATACCGCGAACACCGGTTGAATTGCGTCCTGCAAATACGCGGATTTCAGGCACAGGGAATCGGATTGCACGCCCACGATATGTCGCCAAGAACACATCTTGGTCTTCATTACATGGCAGAACAGAAATCAAACTGTCGCCTTCGTCCAATTTCATTGCAATTTTGCCATTTGCGCGGATGGAGTCAAAGTCGCTCATGCGGTTGCGGCGTACGGTGCCAGACGCAGTTGCAAACATCAAGAAGTGTTCTTTGCCCGATTCTGCAACGCGCGCCACGTCTTCTTCTGGGACCGGCAAAATTGCAGTAATTGTTTCGTCTTTTTCCAGTGGTAACAGATTTACCAGTGGGCGTCCCTTGGCCGCAGCGGCCGCTTCGGGTAATTTATATGTTTTTAATTTATAGCACAGACCCTTGGAACTAAAGAACAACAGTGGCGTATGTGTATTTGCGACAAATACTTGGACCACATAATCGTCTTCTTTGGTTGCCATTGCATTGCGTCCCTTGCCGCCGCGTTTTTGTGCGCGATATGTGTCCAGCGCAACACGCTTGATATATCCTGTATTAGATACAGTCACAACCATGTCTTCGCGGGCAATTAAATCTTCGATATCAATATCAATTTCTGCGTCTGATATTTCTGTGCGACGTGGCGACGCCCAATTATCACGTACAGAAATCGTTTCGTCGCGGATAATTTGAATGATACGTTCGTGGCTGCCCAAAATTTCAAGCAGGTCGCGAATCGTTGCACCCAGATTTGTTAAATCATCATGTATTTTATCGCGTTCAAGGCCGGTCAGACGATGTAATTGCAATTCCAAAATTGCACGTGCCTGATCTTCGGACATATAGAACATGCCATCTTTGTATTCAGTGTTTGGATCGTCAATCAACTGAATATAAGATTCAATATCAGATGCACGCCAACCACGCGCAATTAACGCTTCGCGGGCTGCTTCTGGATTTGGACTGGATTTAATCAATTCAATAACTTCGTCCAAATTACCAACCGCAACAGACAATCCCAATAATGTATGCGCGCGATTACGTGCCTTGTTCAAATCAAAGATTGTACGACGACGTATAACCTCTGCCCTAAATTCAATAAACGCATCCAGAACACCACGCACGTTGAACAACATTGGACGGCCACGGTTCAACGCCATCATATTCACTGGGAAATTAGTCTGCATTTCCGTGTATTGAAACAGATGATTTAAAACAACATCTGCAATCGCGTCGCGTTTTAATTCAATTACAATACGCAGACCTTCCTTGGATGATTCATCGCGGATTTCAGAAATTCCTTCGATTCGTTTATCTTTAATCAATTCGGCAATTTTAATAATCATCTGAGCCTTATTGACCTGGTATGGGATTTCATCAACGATGATAGCCTGGTGATCACGAAAATCTTCGATATGTGTTTTTGAACGGACAATAATTGAACCGCGACCTGTTGTATGCGCTTTGTACGCGCCGGCACGACCCATAATCATCGCACCCGTTGGAAAATCAGGCCCCGGGATAATTGTGAATAATTCATCGTCTGAAATATCTTTGTTATCTAATACCGCCAAGATACCATTACAAACTTCGCCCAGATTGTACGTTGGGACATTTGTCGCCATACCAACCGCAATACCAGAACCACCATTTACCAAGAAATTTGGAAACTTGGTCGGTAATACAACCGGCTCTTGCAATGAGCCATCAAAGTTCGGCTGCCAATCAACGGTGTCTTTGTCCATGTCGTCCATAAGCGACGCACCAAGTTTTGATAGACGTGCCTCGGTATAACGCATGGCTGCAGCCTTGTCCCCGTCACGCGAACCAAAGTTACCTTGGCCCTGAACCAACATTTCACCCATCGAGAAATCTTGGCCCATGCGAACCATGGCTTCGTAAATCGAACTGTCGCCGTGCGGATGATACTTACCCATAACGTCACCGACGATACGCGCAGACTTTACAGTTGGCTTGGTCGCAGGCGCAACATCGTTCATAACATACAGAATTCTGCGATGCACAGGTTTGCACCCATCACGAACATCGGGCAACGCACGATCAACAATTACGGACATCGCATAGTCCAAAAAGCTGGTTCGCATTTCATGTTCCAACGATGATTGCGGAACACGTGTTTCAATTACTTCGTTAATGTTTTCTGACATACTTACCTTTCCCTATTTATAACACTGAAAACATAGCAGATTTTTGGGCTTTTCGTCAAGAAATAAAGCCCAAAAAATTAATTGACAAATAATCTGTTTGTAGTACGATAAAAATAACTAAACCAAGGACACAAACATGAAAGGCACATTTTTACCACTGTGGAATATGTTCGCAGCAATTTTTGTGTATTACCTGTTCTTAGAGGCACTAAAAAAGTCTGGATTAATAAAATCTAAATAAAAAGGTTGCGTTTTTGTAAAACGTATGGTTAAATAGACGCGCAAAAGGATTTTAAAATGGCTACAAAACGTACATATCAACCTTCTAAAACACGCCGTGTGCGCACACATGGGTTCCGTGCTAGAATGGCAACAGCAGGCGGTCGCGATGTTTTGAATCGTCGTCGCGCGGCTGGTCGTAAAAGATTGGCTGCCACTGCGGCAAACTAAAAAATCCGCCGATTGGCGGTTTTTTTATTGCGTTTTTTCATAACTTAGTCTTCGCCAAAATCCATATCACGTAATTTTTCTGCACGTGGGGCAATTTTACCAATAGATGTTTGAACCATGTCTATGTCAGCAACCGCCTGGGCAAAATGACGTTGGACGTTGGTCGCCCTGTCGGATAGACGCGATAAATCTGTCAGCAACATATCCAGTTCTTTACGAATTTGGGCGGCAACGCGTTTGATTTTTATATCAGACAAAACGGCGCGAATCGTATTTAATGTTGCCCACAATGTTGATGGCGACACAATAAACACCTTTTTACGCGCAGCGTATTCTATCAAAGATGGAAATTCACGATGCACTGTTTCGAATATTGATTCAGACGCAATAAACATCATCGCTGATTCTGCCGTTTGACCCGCAATGATATATTTTTCGCCAATCGCATCAATATGTTTGCGAACATCCAGTTCAAACTGCTTGCGCGACATGCCATCGTTTAAATCTGCCATCATGCGATTATAACTTTCCAGTGGAAATTTGCTGTCTATTACCATATCGCCTGGCGGGTATGGCAAACGAATAACACAATCAGGACGCACGCCAGACGGCATAACACATTGAAACGCATAACTTTCAGGCGGCATGATATCTGCGACCAAATCTTCCAGTTGGCGTTCGCCAAATGTACCGCGTGCCTGTTTATTACCCATTAAAATATTTTTGAAATTTGCAATGTCGCTGCTGATATTCTTTAATTCAATCGCGTTTTGCGATAATGCCCCCAGACGTTCTGCCAGACGTTCGCGCAGACGTGCGTTATCTTCGCGCAGTGCAGAAATATCAACCGTTGGACGACGTAATAACAACGCAACCAACAGAAATATAATTATCATTAACAATACAAAAATATAAGTTGTCATTTCCCAATCCTTTGATAAGATTATTATAAGAGGTTTTAAATATGTTGCAAATGAAACTTTGTGGGGATTTGGTTTTGCGCGAAAAATGCGCCGCAGTCACAGAAATCACACCACAGATTTTATCAGTACTGAACGAAATGGTTGATATGATGGCCGCACAAAATGGCGTCGGACTGGCGGCACCACAGGTCGGAATTCTGCAAAGATTCTTGGTCATGATGGACCCAGATACTGAAATCGTATATAAAATGATTAACCCGAAAATATTGTCGCGCAGCGAAGATGTCGTGACAATGGAAGAAGGATGTTTGTCTGTGCTGGGGGGGGACGGGTTGCCCGTGTTCGCAAACGTATCCAGACCACAATCTGTCACAGTCGAATGGACCGACGAAAACGGCGTGCAACAGGCGGCACAGATGTCCGGACTGCCTGCGCGTATTGTACAACACGAAACAGACCATTTAGATGGGAAATTATTTATTGACTATTTATCGCCAGTTCGTCGCGAAATGTTAATGCGCAAGGTAAGGAAGCGTAAATGAAATTAGTTTTAATGGGAACAAATGACTTTGTTGTACCCGTATTTGACGCAATAAAAAATGCAGGACACGAAATAATCGCAGTATTTACGCGCGCACCCAAGCCAGTGGGTCGAAAACAAATCTTGACCCCATCGCCAGTGCATGTGTGGGCAGAAAAAAACGGACTGCACGTTCATACAAATATAAACGAGTATAATTATGCGCCAGATATGGTCGTTGTAATATCATATGGTGTAATATTGCGTGAAAACGTTTTGGAGTCTGCGCAGGTTATAAATATTCACCCAAGCGACCTGCCAAAATATCGCGGTCCATCACCAATTAAGACTGCAATTTACAACGGGGATACAGTATCGGCAGTATGTCTGATGGATGTGACAGAAGAATTGGACGCAGGTGATATACATATGCGCCAAGAATTTGAAATAGCAATCGACGATACAAATGACGACGTTGAAAATAAAGTATCCGATATCGCGTCAGAAATGCTGGTTAAATATCTGGCACAACCAGATAAATATCCGGCAGTGGCACAGACCGGCGTCGCCACATATACAAAAAAGTTTGATGGCACAGATGAAATAATCGACTGGGATAAAAAACACAGCGATATACACAATCAAATTCGCGCACTGGGATGCGGACGCACAAAAATAAACGGAATAGATGTCAAAATTTTGAAAACAAAATTGAATAATGGCACACTGGAAATATTGCAATTACAGCCCGCAGGAAAAAAAACAATGGATTGGAAAAGTTTTTGCAATGGACTGCACAATACAACCATAAGACTAGGAGAATAAGTAGTGGAATACGATGATGGCCATGTTAAGGAGTGCTGTATAAATTGTCTTCACAGCGTGAAAAATAAAAAAGGTATCGCATGTGGCGACCGCGGGGGTCTGTTACGACTGTTATTCGGGCTTAGACAAATTCAAAACCCGGATAAAGCAGTTTGCAACTATTTTAAAAAAATCCCAAACCAAATTCCAAATCGGTGCGAATACTGTGAATATTTTGGAACATACCATGAAATGACCGCATGTTATAATGTTGGATTGAAGCGCTTGTTATTATGGGGGCCTGATCTTGTCCCGGCATCATCAACATGTAGAAAATTTGTGATGAAACGTAAATATGCAGAACATATGCGATAGGGGTATGTTATGCAAACTAGATACTGTACATACAAATCACGAACCGTAATCGTTAATGAATATAATATTGATTGCAACTGTTGCCGATGCCATTTTACAACAACGCGTTGCCGCCCAACATGTGTGATACGCATGATAGATTTAATGGACGATGACAGCCGTAGAGAACGTGAAAAAAAATGCAGGGGATGCATTCGATTGACCAATCAAATACAAAAACAAAGATAAAATTATGACGCGATATAAAGTGACACTGGAATACGATGGGACAAATCTGATTGGATGGCAAGAAAATCGCCAGGGGCCATCTGTACAATCACTGATGAAAGATGCAATTGAAAAATTTAGTGCATCACGTCCAGATGTCGTTGCCGCGGGTCGCACAGACGCGGGTGTTCATGCAACTGCAATGGTGGCACACTTTGATTTATTCGGCAGCGAACCAGACGCAGACACTGTCATGCGGGCACTTAATTTTTACCTGTCAGATAAACCCGTGTCGGTTTTAAAATGCGAAGTTGCGTCAAATGATTTTAATGCGCGATTCGATTGTGTCGCACGACACTATAAATACATTGTATTAAATCGGCGCGCGCCAGTTGTGTTACAGAAAAATCGCGTGTATTGGGTGCCACGCCCACTGAATATTGACGCAATGAAAAGTGCCGCACAAAAATTATTAGGCAATCATGATTTTACCAGTTTCCGCGCATCTGAATGCCAGGCAAAAAGTCCGATTAAAACACTGGATAAAATCGAAATAACACAAAGTGGTGACGAAATTATTTTTGAATTTTCTGCACGTTCGTTCCTGCATCATATGGTACGAAATATCGTCGGAACGTTAATTGAAATCGGTTTGGGAAAACCGTACGATATTGATGCAATATTTGCCGCACATGATAGAAGTGCCGCAGGCCCAACCGCACCGGCAGCGGGACTGTATTTTATTCGCGCGGACTATGATTCCAACGACGATTGATTGGCGTATATTTAATTCGGCCGCTGGGGTATATTACCATGCCACCGCGCAGAATCTTGGCATCACAATGCGGGGCAGTTATATCAAAATATGATACTATGTAATCAATGCTGTCGTCACGGCACAATTCAACAATATTATTTTGAAGTGGCATAAATTTCTGGATATAAACTAAATTAAATTCAGGCGTGTTGAATTTATACACACCACCATTATGCGCACGGCGATGGTTAGGTGCAGATAAATCCGACGCCGTCATTTGTTTCCATGTATCAAACGCAAAGAAATGATTAGATGCGCGCGATTTATTAAATTCTAATTTTCCATTTTCATAAAATGCGACCAATTCATTATCATTTGTCGAAAAGAATATCGGACGCGGCCATAACGCAATTAGTGCAGTTGATGCACATGCAATCACGCCGAACAAAATGTAATTTAAATATGCACGCTTAAAAGATACAAATACCAATATGACAAAGGCGATAATAAAACACAACATTGCGATATTTGGAACATGCGATACAGAAACAGTTGATAATGGCAAATCTGAAATCCAAACAGCAATCCCACGCGAAAAATTATATACGTCATGCGCAATGTTGATTGGCATCATCACACCAAACAACGCACACAGCAGACCAATCATTACCAACGGCATAATTAAAAATGAAAACACAGGTAATAAAATCAGATTGCCAACAACGCTATAAATCGGGATTGTGCCAAAGTGCGCTGCAACAAATGGCGCAGTAAATACAGTCGCTGTAACTGATGTTAAAATTGTTGCATATACCACTTTTAATATTTTCTGACTGGGCATTTTAGGTTGCACAACAGAATACAACCACACCAATCCAAACACGGCCGCAAAAGACAACTGAAAACCTGCCTGCATAACGTAGTGTGGATTTAGCAGAAATATCAAACAAAACGCCAGCGCAACATTACGCAGCGACACCGCACGACGTCCAAATATAAACGCAACGAACACTAATGTCGTCATTAAAAATGCACGAACAGTTGCAACATCTATGCCCGACAAAAATAAATAAAACAACAGTCCAAACCATGCCATTATCATCGCAGGAATCTTGGCCGGGATACGTCGCGTGACATATGGAACAGTACGAAATATTAAATAAAATATCGCGAACAACCATCCGCCAACCAACGTCATATGAAAGCCACTGATTGACCAGACATGACCCACACCACTGGATGTCCATATTTGATTATCTGCTTTTGGAACTGCGTTTTTATACCCCAATACCAGACTATCAACCAAGAACGAATTTGATGTGTTATGCAAACTGTTACGTAATGAATTTATGTCGCCACCGCCCGCAGGTGATGAAATCCTGTAATCTGTCATGTATCCTGTGGCAGATAATTTGTTAAAGTATGCCCAACGCGCATAATCAAACGTTTCAGGCGCAGACGCAGGTCCCGGTGCAAACAGATTTACAGTCGCATAAATATCATCGCCAACGTTTGGAATCGTCATGCCGTCTGATAAGGACACGCGAACAATCGCGTCACCTTCGTCAAATGGCGTTGTTAAATACAGGCGCGTTTTATCCGTGGCATAATCAATTCTATCAACATGGGCAACGATAACAATATCACGTAAGGGTTTTGACAGAATCGGGGTATTTATGAATTCTGTAAAAGATGCCGAATAATAAAACCCAAATAAAAATATAATTACGCCACGCAAGAATACTGGCACATGACGTACAAACATCAGTACTGCCAGTGCAACCGTTATTGGATATGTTAAAATTAAACTGGGTTCGTAACGCAATGTAAAATATAACGCAGCACCAAACGCCATTAAAAATGGCGCGTATAAAAATAGATTTTGTGCCTGATTTTCTAAGAACTTGCGCATATGAAAAGTATAGGAATTTATTTCATTGCGTCGCAACAGTTTTTTTCGTATGATAAAAGTCCATAAGGGGGCAACTTATGGCGAAATATATATTTATAACTGGTGGGGTTGTATCGAGTTTAGGAAAGGGCGTCGCAGCGGCAGGGTGCGGCGCCCTTCTTCAATCGCGCGGGTATTCTGTGCATGCACGGAAATTTGATCCATATCTAAATATCGATCCAGGGACAATGTCACCATTTCAACATGGCGAAGTATATGTAACACGTGATGGATATGAAACAGATTTAGACCTGGGGTACTATGAACGATTTTTGGGGGCAAAATTATCTAGGCACGATTCTGTATCTGGCGGACGAATATACTGGGATGTATTAAATGCAGAACGACGGGGCGATTATTTGGGGGCGACGGTTCAAATGATTCCCCATGTTTCAAATAAAATTAAGGAATATATCGCCGCGCCATCCGATACAGATTTTGTAGTATGCGAAATTGGCGGCACCGTCGGCGATATCGAAGGAAAAATATTCTTGGAATCTATCAGACAATTTGCAAATGACGTTGGTCGTAAAAACGTTATGTTTGTACATCTAACATTGGCGCCATATTTGGAAAAATCAGGTGAATTAAAAACAAAACCGACACAAATGTCTGTGCGACAGTTATTGGAAAATGGAATTCAGGCAGATATGCTGGTCGTCAGAACACCACGAATGCTGATGCCTGACGAACGTGATAAAATCGGCATGTTTTGTAATCTGCCCGCAAAAAATGTGATTAGCGGTATTGATGTAGATAACATCTACAAAATCCCACTGGCATATGAAGCACAGCATGTGTTTGATATTATCGCAAATCACTTTGGACTGCCACAGGCACGCGGTGACATGACACGGTTTGAAAGAATTGAAAACTATCTGGGGGCAGATTTACCAACAGTGACAATTGGTATGGTCGGCAAATACTTTGATGTTCCAGATGCATATAAATCACTGAACGAAGCACTGTTTCATGCAGGCATTCAAAACAACGTACATGTAAATATAAAAAAAATTGATGCAGAAAAATTTTCGCCAGATGCATGTCATGACGTTGATGGAATTTTAGTTCCGGGGGGCTTTGGCGTACGGGGCGTTGATGGAAAAATAGAGGCCGCAAAATATGCCCGCGAAAATAATGTTCCATATATGGGAATATGTCTGGGCATGCAAGTTGCAGTCATAGAATTTGCGCGAAATGTATTAGGGATACAGGATGCAAATTCCACCGAATTCGCAAAGACATGTACGCCTGTTATTGATATTATGCATGATCATGATACAGAGAACATGGGGGGCACACTGCGATTAGGCGCATATCCGTGCGACATTGCATCAGGAACACTGGCCGCAACAATTTATGGCACAGAAAAAATATCCGAGCGGCACAGACACAGATATGAAATGGATATAAAAATGGAGTCCGCGTTCCGTGATGCAGGTCTGATAATATCAGGGCGCAGTCCGGACGGAAAACTGCCCGAAATTGTGGAAATAAAAAATCACCCCTTCTTTATCGCGGGACAATTTCATCCAGAATTTCAATCCAGCCCATATTCAGGCCACCCAATGTTTAACGCGTTTATAAATGCTGCGTATAAAAAACACGGATAAAAAATCCCCCATAATGGGGGATTTTTATATTTCGTCCCAGTGACAGATTACAACCGCATGTTCAGTGTCATCAACGCAAATTTTATGACGGGTAACCAACCCATCAATCGCGACATCAATGCGAATTTCTGGGGTGTCTGGATTGATTTCTTTTTTAAAGTTTATGTCAATCTTGCGCAACTTGTGTCCCGTACGGTATTTATAGCCAACGCTTTCTGTTGCCCAGACCGCATAGACCGCATTGTTAATATGCTGATTCACGTCAATATCATCAAAGCGACACTTCATAACATGCGTTTTATTCGTTTCAAAATCTGGGAATTTTTCAAACGCACATCCATATGCGCGCATTGGCACAACAACGTCAGGCGACAAGTGATTTGCCAGCGGCAATGGACGACGGCGCGCCAGGTCAATTAATATCCATTGCGACGTCGCACGGACCATTAAACGACCATCGGCGCCGTGAATTTCAAAATCACGCGTGGCGCGCAGGGCATCTTGGCATGATGGCCATGTTGAAAAAGTTAATTCTTCGCCTTCGCGTGGCAATTCCAAAATATCAACCAGGTAATACATTACAACCCAACCGACATTATTTTCCATACAATATGTACGGCCACAACCCAAGACCTCGGCATGGCGGTCGGCAATAGATTGCAATTCGTTCATCAAAATTAACGGACGAACATTACCAAATCTATCACATTGGTATGCCTGAAGAACCCGTTTTTCAACCAGTTTATCTGCCATGACGACACCTTATTTCTGTTCGAACACAACAAAATCCAGCGCATCACCCAATTTGATATCGTTGGCGCGTGCAGCAGATTTTATCAAACCGTGCAACGCATTAGGCGTATCGGATGGAATTGTCAGGGTTTCCAACTTTGCCCCGTTGCCGATTTTTCTGTCTGTGCGCAGACCACGGATGTTTTTCAGAATTTCCAGCGCAATGTTCATTTCTGATACATCTGTGTCATATTCCGATTTTACTTCGGGATATGCGGTCAGGTGCAGCGTTTCGCCACCTTCGGCAGATTTGTAAATTTTCTGCCATAATTCTTCGGTCAGGAACGGAATAAACGGCGCATACAAACCAATTATCGCACGCAGAACCGTATATAATGTCCATTGGGCAGATAATTTTGATTCCGCACTGTACTTTTCAGGCGCCCAGAAGCGGTCTTTGATAAATTCCAAATACTGGTCACAGAAGATATCCCAGAAGAACGAATCAATCGCAGCACGTGAATTATAATTGTCGTATTTATCCAGATGCTTTCTGGTTTCGGCAATTGTTTTGTTCAATTCAGACAATACCCATCTGTCTTCGATAAAGCGTTCAGATACCGGAATTTGTTTCGCGGTTTCTGGTTCAAAATCAGACAAATTCATCAAAACATACTTTGACGCATTCCACAATTTAGTCAGCAGTTTTGAACCGCGTTTAACTTCGTCATCACTGTATCGAATGTCTGTGCCAATTGGTGCAGTTGAAATCCAATAACGCAATGCATCAACACCGAATTTATCAACCGCAGTTAATGGGTCGGTGCCGTTGCCCTTGGTCTTGGACATTTTTTGTCCTTTAGCATCGCGAATCAGGCCGTGGAAATTAACCGTACGGAACGGAACATCACCCATTACATAAATACCCATCATTACCATACGTGCGACCCAGAAGAAAATAATGTCGGCGGCAGTGTACAGCAAATCTGTTGGATAGTATTTCTGTAATTCCAGTGTCTGTTCAGGCCAGCCCAATGTTGAAAATGGCCACAGACCAGATGAA
>JAFQOQ010000006.1 GCA_017403085.1 Alphaproteobacteria bacterium | reverse complement strand
GGGTGGCGAAAAGAATATCGAATTACCGGGTGCAAATGCACTGATGGCACAGCGCACTGAATATATCGCCCTGGCGAACGATTTGAAAACACGCAAAGAATCACTGGGCATGAAACCGGGCATTGAATCAGAACTGATTCTAGACCAGGCATCGACGGGTCTGTATGACGATGTGCATACGGGTAAAACGGGTGGTAAATTTACGTCTGTATCACGTGCATTACTGGATAAAAACAGCGACGATGCCAAGGCATGGGCCGAACAAAAGGCTGATGCCGCTGATAAAAAGAAAACAGGAACCACTACCGCAATTGGTGGCGCCGGACTAAGTGCCGTTGGCAACGTCGCCGCAAATGGCCTTAAATAAATTCCGCACCCCAAATGGGGTGTTTTTCTTTATAAATAATCCCTATTGACATGATTTCCGAAAATTTACTATTATCTAATCAAAGGCAGGGAATTTATATGACGAAACACTTTCATGGTTCTCTTAACAGAATGGCATTATTCACCGCATTATTGGCGGCTGGGTTGATATATTTTTTCCCAGAATTTATGCAAATTGCGATATCAAACATATGGCTAAACGGGATTATAATCGGAACAACATTGTTCGGCATTGGGCTGTGTTTTGTTGAAATTTTTAAATTGCTGCCTGAATACAAATGGTTGCACGGATACACAACGTCACGCCGCATGGTGGCCCTGCCCCCACGTCTGTTGCGACCGGTGGCAATGATGCTGGCGTCACGCCCACGTCACATATCCGCAACAACATTAAATGGATTTTTGGATATGATTTTAATGCGATTCGAAGATTCACGTGAATCGGTTCGTTATATCACAAACACCCTTATATTCTTGGGCCTGCTGGGCACATTCTGGGGTCTGATTTTAACTGTCGGCGGCTTTGCAGAATTAATTGGCGCGCTTGACTTTTCCAGTGATGCCGTACTGACCAACATGCAGCACGGCCTGTCAAAGCCATTAACCGGCATGGCAACCGCATTTACCAGTTCATTACTTGGCCTGGGGGGCAGTTTGACAATCGGTTTCTTGGGGCTTCAGGTACAACTGGCCCAAAACGCAATATTCCGCGAACTAGAAGATTATCTGTCGGCACACACCCATGTTGCCACCACAGACACAGTTGCCCAGATTTTACCACAAATCAATCTGGCAACACGGGAACTTAGTAAAAGCGTACAAACATTGGAACGAACAGTGTCCAATCTGTGACGCCCCACGACAAGAGAGAGAAAATAAAAAATGATGAACGTTAGATTTCGCAATCAGACCAACGCATGGCCCGCATTCGTAGATTTATTCTCGAATCTGGTCATTGTGCTAATATTTTTACTGATTGTATTCGTATTCTTATGGACCACAACCAGCGTGTTTAATAAATCTACCGGAACCAAGGCCGTTGCCGCCCTGCGCGCTGCGAACGAAGAACAGGCACAAACAATTGAAAAAATGACTGCCAGCGAACAGGAAGCAAAACGCATGTTGCTGTTGGCAAATGCACAGTTGGAAAACCTGGAACAAAACAACGAAGTTTTGACAAATGAACTGACACAAATTGATGCCAGTATCGAAGATCTGATTACTGCATACGAAAACAAAGTATCAGAAATGCAGGCGCGCGATACCGATATGCAACAGATGATAAATAACCTGACACAACAATTAAATCAGGCAAATCTGGACAAAGAAAAAACAGCGCAATTGGAACAAGAACGTAAAAAACTGCAACAAGATATGGATGCCCAGCGCGCAAAACTGTCTGAACAGTTGATGCAACTACAGGCCGCATTGGACGCCGCCGAAGAAAAATCAGCGCAACAAGAAATCAGATATGTTGAAATGTCATCGCGCCTAAACAAGGCACTGGCCGACAAGGTTGCAGAATTAAACGACGTTTCACAATATCAATCTGCGTTTTACAAGGCCGTAAAACTGGCGATGGGCGACCGCACATCAATTCAACAAGAAGGCGACCGTTTTATCGTCAATAGTGACATCTTGTTCCCCAGTGGATCATACAAACTATCCACCGAAGGAAAAAAACAATTACATCTGATTGCAAACGTAATCAAAGATATGGAGAATCAAATTCCATCTGATATAAACTGGATTATTCGCGTCGATGGACATACCGATAAAAAGGCTGTTATATCTGGCACACGCGCATATAAAAACAACACAGAATTATCTTTATTGCGCGCAACCGCGGTCGCGAACGAATTGGCAAACGCGGGCGTATCAAAACGCCGTCTGGTCCCCAGTGGCTTTGGCGACATGCACCCGGTCGAACTGGGCAACGACGCGGCATCCTTGCAAAAAAATCGTCGCATAGAATTACAATTAACGAATCGATAAAAATCCGCCAATGGCGGATTTTTTCTGCTTTACTAAGTCTATGAAAAATCGTATAATAAAAGGGATTATAGAAAGGACGAATTCATGAAAACTAAAATTGCCAGTTGGGTTGTATCTCGCATGATATTGGGCGCGTCTGTTGTCGCATTGGCGGCATGCGGTGCAAACAAATCTGCTGATATGGAATATGCACCTGTTGCAACACCAACCGTAGATTACGTAGAATCACTGGACGTATATTCTGCCCCACACCAGGATTCATTTCTGAATCAATTGGCAATGAACTATCGTTCTTATGCAATTTACAACGCCCGCACCAGTGGATATTCTGAAATGGGCGAACTGTTCGCACAAAAAGCGGTCGCCGCGTTCAGTGGCGAACTGCCGTTCCCAGAATCATTGGAAAACTGGCCGGTTGAAAACGAACAAGAATCGTTTGAATTATATACTGCATATAACGAATTAATGGACCAATTAAAAAACGACGCATCTGATATAAACCCAGAACTTGCCGCCGAAGCCCAGGCAAAATTCGATTGCTGGTTATCTGCCGCGGCCAGTGGCCAAACGGCAACTGCCGCACAATGTCGCGACCGTTTTGAAAAAACATTAACTGCGCTGCGTGATTGCAAAGGTGGCAAAATTGTAAAAAAGACAACCGTCGTCCAAGAATCGGTTGAATCTGATAATTCCGTCGCTGTTGTCACAGAAAAAACAGACAGTGTTGGCACATACTATCCTGAAACACGTCGTATGGCCGCAATGAACGGCACCGGCAACGCACGCGAAGGTGTAATTATCGTAAATAATGTCAATGTACCAGAACATTTGATAAACCCTGTTCCGGTACAACCAATGGTATTCAATCAGAACATCTATGGCGGCAGTAAATCTGTCACGAACAGTGGCAACACAAATTGCACCCCCGAAGATGGCCCAGATTGCATTATCTTGGCAACACCAGTCGTCGAATCAGCAGAACCATCTGAACCTATTGTCGAAGAGGAGCCAGCCACAGAAATCCCTGTCATTAGCGACGAATTGGTCACACGTGAAGAATTCATCAACATGATGATGGCAATGCGCAGTGAATTGGCCGCAATCAACGCCCGACTGGACCAGATTCAGGCCGCTGCCGGCGAAAAAACCATGATAAAGGTCCAACAAATTCCACTGGAACCAAAGCAGCACGTCATGGAAGAAGTCTTTGAAATTCGCTTCGACTTTAACAAGGCGACAATCAAACCAGAATACCAAGAATTAATCCAAAAGTTGGCATCCGCAACCCAAGAAAACAAAAACATCAAGGTTTCTGTTGTGGGCCACACCGACACATCCGGAACATCAAACTATAACTACGCACTGGGTGGTCGTCGCGCCGAAGCAGTACAAAAAATGTTAATTCAATACGGTATCCCTGCCAGCCAGATTGTCGCAGTATCTGCCGGTGAAGAAGGCTTGGCCGTTCCAACCCCAGACAATACACCAAACGCAGAAAATCGTCGCGTCCGTGTTGTCAAAGAAATTCACTACACCGAAGACCCAAAACCAGTTCCAATGGAAATCGAGGTAATGGAATATTCCGCTGAAACATGTGGTGAATATGGTTGCGAACAGTAAAATATACACAAAAATACTTGACAAAAAGTTTTTGTCCGTATATATTTACTGACGTCAGAGAGATGTTTTTTTGAAAGAGGCATTGAAAATGACTAACAAAGTAAATGTTTTAAACATTGGGAACAAGGCACTAAGATTTAACAAAGCCGCCGTTCCATTGATAGACGAGCTAAATAAACGTGGCTGTGCCATTCCTGGGCTTTGTCAGACTGCCCTTGGGAAAGAACAAATATAGCGCAAATATCAGATAATAAAAAAACGCATGACAAAATTCATGCGTTTTTTTCATTTTTTTTTAATTATTTTGCAACAATAACCATTGCCGTACGCAACACAGAATCACCAAACAAATAACCGGCTTGCATTTCATCGACAATATCATTTGTTTTGGCATCACCCCCCGCTTCTACAACCTGAATTGCATTATGCAACTGCGGGTTTAGCGTACATCCAACCGATTCAATTCTGGTTATTCCTATTTGTTCAAACGCAGACTCCAGCGCACGCGCCATTGATTGAATTCCCGCGTCATCTGGACTATGTTTCAATGCCGCATCAACTGCATCCATCACAGGCAGTATTTTTTCTGCAACACCCATGGCACGATTTCGCGCCCTTGATTCCGCATCCAATGCCGCGCGACGGCGCGTATTTTCCAACTCTGCCGCCAACCGCAGATATTTATCATTCATATCTGCCAATTGACCACGCAGTTCTTCAACCGCCGACGCAACATCATCACCTGTCGGTGCGGTATCATTTGCCGAATTTACATCCGCGTCATCCAGTGAAACTTCTTCGACCTTTACTTCTTTATTTTCTTCGTTATTCATACCAATATCCATTTTTCCCACAGATTATAGAACTATTTAACACTGGTTATTATAGGTATGAAATCATCACTTTTCAAGGATGCCCCACCAACCAATACACCATCAACATTTGGAATCGACATAATGTCTGCCGCATTACTGCCCTTGACCGATGCGCCATATAATACCGGCGTGCCGGCCAATCCCATATCCTCCAATGTTTTTGCAATCAATGCATGCGCATCTGCAATTTCAACATCTGTTGGCGTCAATCCCGCGCCAATTGCCCAGCGCGGTTCATACGCAATAATAATATCCGTATTAACATCAGACGGCACAGATTCGCGCACACCGGATTCAATCACAGCCATTGTTTTTCCGGCCTGTTTTTCTTCCATTGTTTCACCCACGCATATAATTGGAATCAGTCCATTTGCCAGGGCTTGTGTCGCCTTATTACGTACAATATTATTTGTTTCGCCATGATATTGGCGACGTTCGCTATGCCCGATGATTACATATTTTGCATTTGCATCTGCCAACATTCCCGCTGATATTTCACCAGTAAATGCCCCCTTTGCCTGCGCGCTAACATCTTGGGCCCCAAACGCAATCTTATCAGACGTTTTCCCCAGCATTGTAAATGGCACACACAAAATAATCTTGTTTTCTGTATCGACGGCTTCTAAATCTTTGACCATATCATCCAGCAAACTACGACTGCCATTCATTTTCCAATTACCCGCAATAAATTTCATCAGGAATCTCCTTTTTTTATTTGCTTTTTCTAATATCGTTTTGCTATGGTATCGCAAAAGGGGAACAAATGCTAGAATATTTAAGAAATGCGGCAGAAAAACCTGTTGCGAAAATTTTGATTGGAATTTTGGCCTTTTCGTTTGTCGGTTGGGGTGTTGCCGAATGGATTTTCAGCAATACATCTGGCGGTAACACGCTGATGACGGTCGGTGGCACAGAAATATCGGCCCAGCAATTTAATGCTGAAAAATCGCGTGCCTTGGCCGAATTATCACGTGACGAACAACGCAATATTTATACAGACGAAGCGGCACAAAACAAATTTAACCAAGACGTAATGGCAACCATCGCAACGCAACAAATGGTTGAAAATCGCGCACACGATTTGGGCTTTGTCGTCAGCGACCACCGAATCGCCCAAGAAATCCGCGAATTTCCAGAATTTCAAATCAATGGCGAATTTTCCACACTGGCATTTGACACAGTGCTAAGCCGTTCTGGTTATTCCGAAGCGGACTTTGCCAATATTCTGCGCAACCAGGTATTGCGTTCAATGGTGCTGGGGTCTATGTCCATACCGGTCAAGGTACCAGAATTCGCAGTATCTGCGGCCTATAACGCCAGATATGCAGAACGTGATATAAAATATGCAACTGTGAAATATTCTGATTTCAAGGTTTCTGCACCAACAGATGAACAATTACAGGCGTTCTATGCCCAGAACCCAAAAATTGTGCCAGAAACACGTGGTGTTTCATACATCTTGATTGCTGGCGATTTAAGCAAACCTGACATCTATGACGCCAAATACGAAACCGCATTAAAGGTTGAAGACGACATTATCGCCGGCGATACAATGGCTGACGCGGCAAAAAAACACGACGTAAAATATGTTTCAATTAAACCATTTGATATTGCGAATCGCCCTGTTGATAAAATCATCAGCGATACAATATTGACTAAAATTTTTGAAATGGACGAAGGCGCAGAAAGTGAAATGATTGAAACCAAAGACGGATTCGTATTTATTCGTATCGATAAAATCATCCCATCACACGCCGCCGAATTCGATAACGTCAAGAAATCGCTGGTTGCCGATTGGACACGCGCAGAACAGAAAAAACAGGCCTATGTTCGCGCAAATGAAATACTGGTTGATTTGAACAAAAACGGTACAATAAATGGCAAATCCACCACGGTATCACGCGCATCTGGCGCGCCTGCCACCGTTTTGTCCGCCGCATTCCATAATCCAGTGGGCGAAAACACAATTGTACCAGACACAGATGCATTTTATGTATTACATATCGCCAAAGAAACCGCACCCAAGGCGGATCAAAAAAAGATGGGAAATTTGCGTAAAGAATTAGAATCTTCCTCTGCCCAGGGCATTATGGATGATTACAACTCATTCTTGAATCGCGAATATCCAACCGAAATAAACGAAAAAGTATTTAACCGTTTGTTTGCAAAATAAAAAATGGGGCATGTCCCCATTTTTTTTTATTTGTAAATAACCAGCCTAAAAAAAAAATCGCCCAATCGGGCGATTTTAAATTAGAATCCGAATACCATACGCTGTTTCGACTGACGTTTCTTTTCATTACGAACAGCTTCTTCTTTCAAACGCTTGCGTCGTGTTGTTGGCTTTTCATAACGCTGACGTTCTTTCATTTCGCGGTACAGACCTTCTTTTTGCGATTTACGTTTTGCAACGCGCAACGCCTGTTCTACGTTATTATCGCGAACCAGAACTTTCACCATATATATTCACCCCCTTTAACGCAACTTATAATTATCTTATGAAAAAGGGGATTTTCATCCCCCTTCCCTCTTGTTTTGGTGGAGCCAATCAGACTCGAACTGACGACCCCCTGCTTGCAAAGCAGGTGCTCTACCAACTGAGCTATGACCCCAAAACTTTGCACCTTTATTTCTAAAAGCCAGCAGATTTTATAAATTCTGCAACAAAAAGTCAAGACAAAATTATAAAACAAATCTTTGATTGACAATTTTTTATTTTGTGTGCA
Organism: Alphaproteobacteria bacterium; assembly: GCA_017403085.1. Lineage (GTDB taxonomy): Bacteria > Pseudomonadota > Alphaproteobacteria > Rs-D84 > Rs-D84 > Enterousia. The sequence goes on along the minus strand of JAFQOQ010000006.1, from coordinate 58,052 downwards.
ATAATAACATATTATGCAGAAGACAACAAAATATACTTATATCCCAAATAATTATTCCGAACTGTTATCGGAATTAAAAACCCAGGCATTTAACTGGGAAATAAATTTTTCGTCACGCACTGAAAACAAGACCATTGGCCACATATCGCACTATTCTATAAATGATACACCGGCATCTAATTGCCTGATACTAATCCCTGGCTTGGCATCAAACACACGAACAGAACCACTGATGAAAGTTATTGAATATTGGGCGTTGGCAAACCAATACGACATTTATTGCATTGATACGTTCCTGGGCGATTTTTTACCAGAAACATCCCAAGAACTGGCCGAAAAACACACATTTGCCGAATATATCAACCTGATTGATACAGGACTAGAGGTAATTGAAAAAGACGTCAGGGCAAAAAAGTATAATTATTCATGCGTAATCGGACATTCTGCAGGCGCAACAGGCACATTTGAAATATACAATAAACGTATCCAAGAAAATAAAAAACTGCGTTTTTCTGCGTCTATTATGTTCGCACCATACATTACCCAACATTTTTCGGAATATATCCAGCGATTTTACAAACATTTTTCGTTCGGCGACAAGATATCTGAACAAGAATTTAAGAAATCTGCAATTACGTTAATCAGTCCGCACGAACCACAAATAAACAATCAATATCAAAAAATATCAATACTGCCAACTTTTTACGATGACGTCGGCGCAGTTAAATTCTGTCCAGAACTAATGGACAAATACGGAATTCCAATAACATTGGTCGCAGGTGGCCGGGACAAAAAATCACCCCCAGACCAAATGTATCAAAAATATAGTATTTTACGCAAAGGTCAAAATGGCCACCTGTGGAAATACGTTGTCTTCAAAGATTCACGTCACAGTTTTATCGAACAGCACAAAGATTGTGGTGCAATCTTGCGATTAATACAGTCACAAAAGCAACGCGCCCAAAAAGAACGAAAATAACCTTTACTTGCCCAATAACGTTTTCTATAATACAAACGCTATGAAAAAAATATTGAATAAAATAAAAGCCTTTATTAAGGGCGATGAATCAAATGGCCGCATAAAGTGGTCTTTGTACGGTCGTGTATGGCGCGAAGTTGGCGCCCCATACTGGAAATGGTTATTATTTGGTATAATTTTCACTATATTGGCCGCTGGCGCCGAAGGTTATACCATCACACTGGTTCAACAGGTTGTTGATAAGGCATTTATCAACAAAAGTATGGACGCCATATATTGGCTGGGGATTCAGGTTATTGTTGCATTTGGTGCCAAGGGCGCATTTACCTATGCCAAGGCATTAATTATGTCCAAGGGCGGATTATTGGCCAGTGCAAATCTTCAGAAAAAAATCTATAAACACATGACCCACATGAACCTGGCACGGTTCTATGGGGACGGCATTGGGAAAAACTTGAATTATTTCGGTGTCCAGGCGGGTGCAGTGTTAAATTTGGTGACCGGCACCGTCATCAGGGTCGTCCAAAATGTCGCAACATTATTTATGACATTGGCATTGATGTTCTACTATGCACACCAGATGTGCGTTGTGTTAATGTTCTTGGCACCTGCAATTATGATTCCAATGGTCGTAATCATGCGCAAGCGTCGCAAATTATCGCGCCAATCATTTGGCATTGCCAATAACGTATCACAACAATTAAACCAAACATTGCACGGCATCAAAACAATTCAGGCCTTTGCCGCCGAAGAAAAGGAAGAGCAAAATTTTGCCAATGTGCTTAACAGTTCTATGATAAACGCATACAAAAGCACCCAGGCAAACGCCCTGCGATCACCACTGATGGAATTTATGATATCTATTGGTCTGTGCATTGCAATGATTATGGGCGGCCATTTCATTGCCAGTGGTGCAATCACAACTGGTGACTTTACCGCATTTTTACTGGCATTGACCGCGGCATACAAACCCGCAAAAAGCATTACCAGCACCGGCGACACATTGCAACACGGCCTGTTGGCGGCAGAAATATTATTCGAATTCTTGGACAGCGAACCGGACATCAAAGACGCCCCGGACGCCAAAGAATTAACATCCAAGAAACTGTCTGTTTCATTTGAAAATATCACGTTTGGCTATAACCCGAACGAAGACGTCATAAAAAATCTTAGCCTGAAAGTACCAGCTGGCAAGGTATGCGCATTGGTCGGGCCATCTGGTGGCGGAAAAACAACGCTATTCAACCTGTTGGAACGCTTCTATGACCCACAACAAGGTCGCATAACCATCAATAAAACAGATATCAAAAAATACAAACTGAAATCACTACGCACAAACATTGCCGAGGTTTCCCAGTCTGTATTCCTGTTTAACGGCAGCATCGAAGACAACATTAAATACGGTCGCCCCGACGCCACACACGAACAGGTTGTTGCCGCGGCACGGGCTGCGAACGCCGCAGAATTCATCGAAGAATTCCCCAAGGGATATAAAACATCTGTTGGCGAAGGTGGCGCATTATTATCTGGTGGCCAGAAACAGCGAATTGCAATTGCACGCGCCATACTAAAAGACGCGCCAATCCTGTTACTAGACGAGGCAACATCCGCCCTGGACACACAAAGCGAAAAATTAATTCAGGCCGCACTTGCCGATTTAATGCAAGGCCGTACAACATTTGTTATTGCGCACCGCCTATCGACAATATTGGACGCCGATATGATTTGCGTAATCAAAGACGGTCAAATTATCGAACAAGGAACAGATGCAGAATTATGCGCGTTGGGTGGCGAATATAAAAAACTGCGCGATATTCAATTCAAAACCAGTAAAAAAGACAAGAAAACAACAAAATAACACCATATAAACATAACACGGGGGGGCATATCGGGGACGTATTAACCAAGGGAAAAAACATGGCAAATACCTTTGACCCAGAAAAATTCTTGGCGGATTTATTGAAAAATCTGCTGGCAGACAAGCGTGTTCGCGATATAATCCAACGACTACACGATAACGCCACAGAACTAAGCACATTAATTACACAGCAAATTTCAAATCACGCCATTGAAGACGCCATCATATCATCATGCGCCCCCGACACGTCCCACACGCCAACAACACCAAAAACAATTGATGAAAAACCACAAAAAAATCATGGAAAACGCGGCAAACGCGTTGTAAATTGGGCAAACGCATCTAATATTTCACTTCGCCTGGCCGTACAGTATCGCAAGAAACATAATCTGCCCATTGAACCAGAATTAAACACCGAATTGGCCGCGCGCTTCCATGGCTGGGACGCAGAAAATCACGTATTTACCGGCAAACGCAAGACACGCATCAAAACAACCGCGTCCCCTGCCCCAAAGACATCGGTTTTACACAAACCAAAAAACACCGAAAATATGTTGGTACCCTTATATTCTGTACCAACCGACAACGGCAGTTTTTCTTTGTTCTTTGACAATGGCACCCAAAAGAAACGTCTGCTAAGTCGTACAACACAGCCCTATGATTTATGTTTGTATGATATAAAAACAAAATATGCCGTTGTTCGTAAAATATCAGAATCGGGCAACGCAGGCCTATACATTATCGACTGCAACACCGGCACAATAATTCCAGAAACAAAAATGGGGATAAATTTTGTTTACTGGGTTAATGGCAGTCACGATTTATACGCATTAAAGAAAATAGATTCATTGCGTTCTGGACACCATATTATGGAATTTGGTCGCACAACAAAACCCGTAATAATTCCCGCAAATGCAAAAACGATTCGGGCGGCATTACTGGGTGGCAACACAATAATACTAGACGCCAATGGTAATGCGCAAATTGGGGACTGTATCCGTTTGGCAAATATCGATAACGCCACACAACAAAACGAACGCATAAAGAAAATTTGGTTTCAACCAAAAACAGAACATGCGCCAACTGTGACACAACAAAACGTAGAACAAGCGGAACAAGTCAATTCAGAACCATCCGCCCCAGAACAAGCACCTGAACAACCCACACCATCCGCACCCGCATCATCAGAACCGGCAACCGCGCCCCAAGAATTGCGGATAACTGTAAAACCCATCAAAACAACATTACAGGGCACATATAACGACGTCATCGTCAATGGTATCAAAATATTATCCCACCACGTAGATACAGAAATCCGACTGATGTCTGATAGCGCGCTACTGGCGGTGCATGGCATTGTCACAGATGACAAAAGGTTGCCACAAACACCACAATGGCGCGTATATTACGCAGATTTATCATCTGCAATTCCCCCGATAAAACAACCATACAGCGATTACAACGCACACGCCACAGCGATACACCAATTACCCGACCAGGGCGTCAAAATAGACATGTCAAACCGATGTTTGCTGTTCCTAAAAATCGAAAAGATTCGCAAAATCGCCGCCAACAGAAAATTTGTATTATACGAAAAACAAAAATAAAAACGCCGTTTCGGCGTTTTTATTTATTCAGAAACTGTGTCGCAACACCACCCAACGATTGCAGTGCGCCACCTAATCCCTGGCCCGACATACCGCCAACAGATTGCATGATTGTACCCGTATTTGTTTTCTGGCCAACGCCACTGATTGTGTCTGTCAAGAATCCCTGCCACATCTGACGCTTTTTCGCATTTATCTTGGCATACGAACACTGTTCCATTTTTGCCATCAATTTTGCTGCCATTGTCACATCAGATTCTGTACCATAATCCGCATCTGAAAAATCAATTAAATTAAACACATCATAAATATTTGAAACAGTTCTTTGGCTTTTTTGGTCACACGTCAATGCACCATCCGCACAATATGTCGCCTTGGTTGCCATTGGGAATTGATACCATACCATATCTTTATCTGCATCAGAACCGAAATAGTCATAACAAACATCATCCTGAGAACCCGCAGCAATTTTAACCGACGTACTATAACCACCACTTGGTGTCTGGCAACGTTTTATTTTCATTGAACGTTCAATTTCCCCCGCGCTGGACGCGCCAGTTTTTGCCCACTCTTTGACCATATTATTAACAAAGGTTAATTCTTGTGTAGTTGGGATACATTCTTCGGTCAGTTCTTTTTGCTTTTGCGTTAATTGTTGAACATTACTAACCAACGACAAGACAGTCGGCACCAAACTGGCACCCACATCTGTTTTTTCTGCCGGTTTCGTTGCAACAGGCGCCGCTTTTTTAATCGTAATTGCAAATGCAGGCACACTTGGCGCCAAACAAGCAGCAACAATAAAAAGAAGCAAAATTTTTTTCATCTCTCTTAAACGTCAGTATAACATAAAACGAATACGAAATAAATATAAAAATTGCTTTTTCATTCTGCACGCGCTAAACTGCGAGTGTGCAACAAGATAAACGTAATTTTATAATTTTTTCAAAGCATCGTCGCCTGAAACGTCTGTGGCAATTTTTTTTCACAGGCTGGGGGTTGGTTATGGTTGCCGCATTGGTCGCAGGATCACTATTTACCAAACAATTATTATGGACGCCAATTTCCGCCATCAACATGACCGACATCGTCAGCAATCAATTCAAAATGTCCGGCGCGTCTTTTTCTGGCATCGATAAAAATGGCCAGCCATTTAAAATCAAGGCAAAAACAGGCCGACAAGAATACGAAAAACCAGACATTGTTTTCTTGGACATTGTATCTGGTACGGTCACTCGCGAATCCGACGGCCACCGCATAACAGACAATATATCTGCAAATCAGGGGCAATACAATCGCGCCACCAAGACAATTAAGTTGCTGGGCAACGTCCGTGTTGATTCCAGTAATGGCGATAAAATAAGAACAGAAGAACTGGTGATAAAACTATGAAGCAATCTGTATTACGTGTTCAACATTTATCAAAATCATACGGCAAACGTATGGTTATCAAAGACATTTCATTAGAGGCACACCAAGGCGAATCGGTCGGCCTGCTGGGGCCAAACGGTGCCGGAAAAACCACCGCTTTTTATTGCATTACCGGCCAATTATCTGCAACTAGGGGCCAAATATTTTTAAATTCCCAGGACATCACACACCTGCCGTTCTATCAGCGCGCCCGCCTACATATCGGTTACCTGCCCCAAGAAAACAGTGTTTTTCGTGGTCTGACCGTTGAACAAAATATTATGGCAATCCTAGAAGTTGTCGAACCTGACAAAAAAAAGCGCCAGAAAAAGCTTGATTCATTACTAGAAGAATTTTCCATATCCAGCCTGCGTCGCAGTCCTGCAACCGCATTATCTGGCGGCGAACGCCGTCGCGTTGAAATCGCGCGCGCTCTGGCCAACGATCCAAAATTCATATTGCTGGACGAACCTTTTGCGGGTATTGATCCAATCGCGGTTAATGAAATCCGCAGTTTGGTGTCACAATTAAAAAATCGTGGTCTGGGCGTTATCATCACGGATCACAATGTACGTGAAACATTGGGCATTACCGACCGCAGTTACGTCTTGCACGATGGCAAAATCTTAAAGCACGGCACAACCGCAGAAATCGTCCAAGACGAAATGGTAAAAAAGGTCTATCTGGGCGAAGATTTTGTAATGTAAAAATTACCCGCCAATTGGCGGGTTTTTTCTAGCGTTTTTTACGCTCCATTAATCGATACGCAAAATTAATTGGAACAATTGCACACGCCAGCCCCAACACAATCATCCATTGCGATAAATTTAACGGTACTAACTGCAGCACACTGCCACCAAAAGACACCGCCAGAACAGTTGCACCAACAACACCAATCGCAACCAGGACAAACATTGGATTTTGCATCAATCCGCAGAAAATATTAAATCCACCCACGCGAACACAAAAGCCATTTACAATCGCCATCACAACCAGCAACGCAAACCTGGCAGACATATACACATCATTCGACGCAAACACCCCACGTCCGTTTAACAATTCCATCATGGCAAACACGCAACAAAAACCAAACGTAGTCCATATCACCTGTCCCAACATTGATTTAGATAGCAATGCCGCGTTCTTTCCCTGGGCGGGCTCAGACAGATATTCTTTATGTGGTGGTTCGCCCCCAAATGCCAAAGAATTTAAACTGTCCATAACAATATTAACCAGCAATATCTGCACAGCAGTAAAGGCATCCAACCCGAATAACAGTGGGAACAATATACTTAATACCACCAACGAAAAATTTATCGGTAATTGAAACCGTAAAAAGCTTCGTACATTATGAACAAAGGTCCGCCCCAACAAGATACAATTAACAATCGATATAAAATTATTGTCGGTAATGATAATATCCCCTGCTTCTTTGGAAACATCGGTCCCATCACCCATTGCGAAACCAACATCTGCCCGCTTTAACGCCGGCGCATCGTTTGTTCCGTCACCACACATTCCGATACACAGACCAATTGATTGCGCCAATTGTACCACACGTAACTTGGTTGCGGGTGTTGCGCGCGCTATCACCTTGATTTTTGGCAGCAATTCTTTTGCCCTATCATCTGACAACGCATCCAAATCCGCCGCCGTTATTGCCAAATCACCTTTCCCAGACACAATTCCACAGTCGATGGCAATTGCATGCGCTGTATCCAATATATCACCTGTTATCATCATTACCTGAACACCAGATTTATCCATTGTATGCACAACATCACGAACGCCTGGACGCACCTGATCGCGCATTGCAACCAGCGATACAAAAATCAAATCTTCTGGCACATGCTTATCTGTTGCCCACGAATTACTAACCGCCATCGCAACCAATCGCATTGCCTGTTTTGCGTTTTGTTGAATTAAATTATCTATATATTCTTTATTGATTTTTTCGATTTGGCCATCCTGTCGCATACAGTACTTCGCATTTGCTAAAATAATTTCTGGCGCCCCCAAGTAATAACAGTTATTCTGTTTTTCCTGCGTTTTAACCGCCGCGAATTTATTTGCACTATCAAACAAGATAGTATCCACCACACGAATTGTTTTTTGACATTCCGTTATTTTCGTCGACAAATCCTTGACCGCACCAAACAGCGCACGCCCAGTAGAATTTCCCCCAACAACTTCGCCATTATCGTCATAAACACAATCTGTATTCAGCGCAACATTTGTCAAAAATATATCTTTGACCACACCGCCACGGACATCATCAAACCCAATATCTTCGCCCCAGGCATCAAAATTATGCACCGGTTGCAAGAACCCACATGTCAATGTCCCTGTTTTATCTGTGCATAATAATTGAATATTTCCAGCCTCAGGAATTTTATGGGGATTTTTGGCCAGAATATTCGATCGTATCATACGATTAACATTCTGACTGGTAATGATTCCGATAATAAATGGCAACCCTTCGGGAACAGCCGCAACAAAGATAGTTAATGCGACCGTCAATGAACTGAACACAACATATATCAAAGATGCATCCAACCGAAAACCAGAATCACCCAAATGCACGAACATTAGAACACAAAAAATAACCAGCGCACACACAGACCCAATTTTACTTATCATATCGGCCAATTTATCCAATTGCATCTGCAACGTTGTTTTAACATCTGAAATAGAATATAACGTCGCCATAATCTTGGCATTTTCGGTATTTCCACCGATACGCACAACCCGCATATGGGCCTCGCCGCTGATAACGGTTGTACCTGCAAATACACTGTGACTATCCGTATAACTATCGGCATTTACTGGTGCATCGGCATTATATTCCCCGTCACACACTGGTATTTTTTTGACCTCTGCACTTTCGCCATTTAAAATGGCATTATTCACATCCACGGTCCCATCAACGATATAGCCATCTGCACAAATGCGCTCTCCGGCACGCAAGACAACGATATCACCGACCACAATTTGTGCGCTATCAATATGAACGACCCGGCCATCACGTATCACATTTGTATATAACAAAGATGATTTTTGATATAACTCTTCTGCACTACGTTGGCTTTTTAACTTTGTTGCAACCGTTGTAATCGCCACCACCAACAACACAATACCAATTCCCAATGCCTCGTATATACTGCCATAGCCAGCCATACCTAAACCGACGAACATCAGCATCATAACCAACAAGACTATATTTAACTTATCTTTAAACACCTCGACAAAAAAATCCCACGCCGAACGCAACTTTGGGCGCGGCATTAAATTCATACCATACTTATTTCTGCTATCTATAACCTGTTGTGCGGTCAATCCACGTAAAGTTTCACTCATGCCAATCCCCTAAAAAAACATGATGAAATGATAATCCAATGCGCACCAAGAAATCAATCCATAAAAATGCAAAAACAATAAAAAAAGTCCCCAAAAATGGGGACTGAATCTGGTGGCCCTGGTCGGACTCGAACCGACACTCCTTGCAGAACTTGATTTTGAGTCAAGCGCGTCTACCAATTCCGCCACGGGGCCAAAGCACAAACTGTTATTTACGCAGCCTGTTTTGCTTCAACTTTTTTAACCAAACGGGCACTACGATTTGCCTTATGAACAGGTTTTTTCGCAGGTGCCGCAGGCTTTCCGGCCTTCTTTTCAATGGCTTTTTTAATTGCAGCCATGTCGTCAGTCAAGCGTGATACAGGTTTCGCCATAACATACGCATCCAAACCGCCATGCTTGGTCAATGTACGCAACCCAGCCGTTGAAATACGCAACGAAAAATCGCGACCCAAAATATCACTGTGGAACTTTAAAACTTGCAAATTCGGCAAGAACGTACGTTTTGTACGACGATTAGAGTGAGAAACATTCATCCCAACTTCTGTTTTCTTACCTGTAACTTTACATACACGTGGCATAATACTCTACCTTTTAATTTATAGCGAACCCAAATTTATAACAAAAAACATCAAAAGTCAAGTAATCTTTTGCATTTTTTATTATTTTGATTGATGTGATGTTTTCAACAGGTCTGTCACAACCTTTACCGGCGTAAATGTATCCAACGGTGTTTCTACAAAAATCGTATTCCATCCCGCCATTGCACCATTCCACAGCCCAGGCCGCTCCATCGCACGCAAAGGCCGCCCCGCCTTTGATTTTTCGGCAATAAAGCCAGCATTCACATCAACAAAATCTGTTAAATTAAATTTATTCCCCTGGTAATCACGCGGCATACAAACCAAATCCGTCGGGCTGAAAAACTCGCCATCTTTTAATATAGATATATCTTTTGGATTTATTTGCCCAGGCTCTACAATCTGCAATGACAAACTGCCATCTTCACCACGCACCCAGAACGGTCCCCCACCAGGTTCGCCAGTATTTTTAATTATACCACAGACACGCAGTGGTCGGTTTAATACGCGTCTAACATCGGTCTTATCGGTAACAACAAATCCCAAATTTTTCGTAATAAATTGACGTATCGCCCCCATATCTGCACATCCTGCATCCAAATCCTTCATAAAATCAAATATCTGTTGCTGAATCTGCATTGCAAGCCCTGCCAAACCGCGCTTATACCGCAACGTATTGCCGCGCAAATTATCAGGACACACATTATCAATATTCTTAATAAACACTATATCTGCATCAATATCATTAAGGTTTTCAATCAATGCCCCATGCCCCGCCGGCCGAAACAGCAACGTTCCATCATCATTTCTAAACGGCGTATTATCCATATTGACGGCAATTGTATCTGTGTACTTTTTCTGTTCCGACATAGAAATTTCATATTTAACATTAAACTGCGCCTGATATCGTGGCAATACATCTGTCAAACACGCATTAAATCCATCACGATGTTCTGGCGATATTGTAAAGTGAATCTTAACAACACCATTTGACGACGCATATTGCGCCCCTTCGACCAAATGTTCTTCCAGCGCAGTACGATTAACATCGTCATATTTATGAAACCGCAACAAAGCCTTAGGTAGCGCACCATAATTCAATCCGCATCCCCCAACCAAACATTCAATAATTTGATTCTGCGTGGCATTTTCCGGCAAAATTTTCATCAAATCATCATAGAACGCAAATTTATCCAAATTATTCAACACATCCTGGGTTGTCCGGTTCATCACCCCAGACGCCAAGAATTCAAATAAATCTTTGAACATGCGGGTTGCCGCCCCAGATGCAGGCACAAATTTAACAATATTATACGTATCTTTATTTTGCATATAAAAATCTGCCATTTCTGCCACCGGCACAGACCGCACCCCATGCCCGATTACAGCAGCAGATTCTATATTAGCAAATGGGAACCCTGTTTTAAAATTATCCAGTTGTTGATTAACAACATCCATGGTCAAACCATGTCCTTGTATCTGTTGAATATCTGCATCGGTAAATATTGACATTGCACACACCCCTTTTTTTTAATCCTAGCCAAAAAAACACCCCATCGCAAGCAATGTATTTGGGATTTGTTCCTGTGTCTTGAAAGCTGTTTTTATGGCACTATATATAGGTAAAAGCAATTCAAAAGGAGCATTCTATGAATCCAGATGATTTACAAGAAACACCCGAACAAGCCATTGCAAAATACACAACTGATTTTACAAAATTGGCATCGGACGGAAAACTGGACCCGGTTATCGGACGCGACGAAGAAATTCGCCGCACCATCCAGGTATTATCACGCAGAACAAAAAATAACCCCGTATTAATTGGGAATCCCGGGGTTGGCAAAACTGCAATTGTCGAAGGACTGGCAACGCGTATTATCTCAGGCGACGTACCCGAAAACCTGTTAAAGAAAAAATTATTATCCTTAGACATGGGCGCACTAATGGCCGGCGCATCATTTCGCGGCCAATTCGAAGGCCGATTAAAAGCCATTTTAAAAGCAGTCAAAGATTCCAACGGCGAAATAATTCTGTTCATTGACGAATTACACACATTGGTCGGTGCCGGCAAAGGCGAAGGCAGCATGGACGCCGCAAACCTGTTAAAACCAATGTTGGCGCGTGGCGAACTGCACTGCCTGGGGGCAACAACACTAGACGAATATCGCCAGTATATTGAAAAAGATGCCGCACTTGCACGACGGTTTCAACCCGTATATGTTGATGAACCAACCGTCGATGACACAATTTCAATTCTGCGCGGTTTAAAAGAAAAATACGAAGGTCACCATGGCGTTCGCATTGCTGATGCGGCACTGGTATCTGCGGTAAAATTATCAAACAGATACATCACCGACAGATTTTTACCAGACAAAGCAATCGATTTAATTGACGAAGCCGCAGCACGCGTACGTATTGAAATCGCATCAAAACCAGATAAACTGGACGAAGTCGATAGACACTTAATGCAATTAAAAATCGAACAACAGGCATTAAAAAAAGAAAAAGATGAAGAATCAAAAAAGCGCCTAAACGAATTGGAAAACCAAATTGCAACAGTCGAAGCGGAATCAAAAAAATTAACCGCCGAATGGCAATCCGAACAACAAAAGATGCGCGGTCTGTCCGATGCCATGGCTGCCCTGGACGCCGCCAAGGCCGAAGTTGCCACCGCAATGCGTAACGGCGATTATGAAAAAGCATCCGCATTGCAATACGGTAAAATTCCAGAATTAGAAGAAAACATTCGCAAAATGAATGCGGACGCCAAAGAATACAAGACTGTATTACCGGAACATATTGCCGCAGTGGTTAGCAAATGGACGGGCGTACCCGCAGACAGACTTAATGCCGAAGAACAATCAAAATTATTAAATATCGAAGACGAATTACGCAAACGTGTTGTTGGCCAAGACAATGCCCTGTCCGTGGTTGCGCGCGCCATACGTCGCAGTCGCGCCGGTCTGTCTGACCCACGTCGCCCATCGGGCAGTTTTATGTTCTTGGGCCCAACGGGCGTTGGCAAAACCGAAGTAGCCAAGGCACTGGCCGAATACTTATTCAATGACGACGCGGCCATGACGCGTATCGATATGAGTGAATATATGGAACCACATTCTGTATCGCGCCTAATCGGCAGTCCCCCGGGATATGTTGGATACGAACAAGGCGGCGTATTAACAGAAAGTGTTCGCCGTCGCCCATATCAAGTATTACTGTTTGATGAAATTGAAAACGCCAACCCAGATGTCTTTAATGTATTTTTACAAATTCTGGATGATGGACGTCTGACAGATGGCCAGGGTCACGTTGTCAATTTCACCAACACAATCATTATTATGACCAGTAATTTACCAGATATGGACGCAGTAAAAAAACAATTCCGTCCAGAATTCATCAATCGAATTGATGAAATCGTATTCTTTAACCCATTGGGCAAAGACGTAATGGCAGGAATTGTTAAGATTCAACTGCACAATCTGGAAAAACGCCTATCAGAACGCCACATCGGAATAAATATTACCGACAAAGCCATCAAATGGTTGGGCGACAATGGATACGATCCCGTATTTGGCGCCCGCCCATTAAAGCGTCTGATAACATCCGCAGTCGAAGATAAAATTGCCGATTTGATATTATCAGACACCATCCGCGAAGGTGGCACAGTCTATGTCGATGTCAAAGGCAAAGATTTGACGGTCGGGTAAAATATCACAATAAAAAAATCCCCCAAACGGGGGATTTTTTTAGAATTCATATCTGAACCGTGCCATACCTGTCTGCGAAGTATAATCTTCGTGCAAATCCAGGTCATAGTTCAAAGATAATTCAACACCATTATACAGTGCGGTCAATCCGATACCAAATTCACCACCAAAACGCGACAGACGTTCTGACATAACCGTATATGGATTTGTTCCCGGGATTACAATTGTTGCGAACGCATCATCAGCAACAAAATCATACGTGGCCGCCGCGCGCAATTCTGGGCGCCATTTCAGCTGCGAATTTGACTGAATTTCAAATGCATATTTCAATCCCGCAATACCAGATAACGTATCAACATCTTTGGATTTAATATCTGCAAATCCATTATTATACGTATCTTGTGACACATGCATATAGCGCGCGCCAACTTCTGGTGTTAATCCCGTCGCATAATCATACCCAATCATTGCCTGGGCGCCAAACGAATCAACGTTATAGTCGGCACTTAACCCAACACCCGCGACGTTAATATCTTCGGTATAATCCGCCATGGTATAGCTGACCGTACCATTAACAAACCACTGTGTTGGCTTATACTGCGCATACAAGAACAATGTATTACTGTCGATATCGGTATCACGATCATTTACATCTATATCAGTGTTATTATATGTATAACCAACACCGATTAAGAAATCATGATTAACCTGGGCATCAAATCCCAATGCAATACCACGTGTATATCCCGTAAATTTATCTGCATTTTTGGATTTATTAAACAGTCCCTGTCCCCAGAATCCATAGTCAATATTTGCATCACCTGCATTTCTGCCGATGGCCCCAAACCCAGACATACGGCCCGCAGCCAATGTCATCGCCTGTCCCTGGGTACTTGTTGCAACAGACTGCGCAACTGGAACTTCAGCTGGTTTTAACTTACCTGCTTCTTTCTGAACCTTTGCGACATCTTCAGACACCAACGCACGTTGCAACGCCAATGATACATCGCGCATTTTTTCATTTTCATGATTTGCCAATGCGACCAACGTACTTGCCGTATCAACCTTCATACCAGATTCTGCCGCAACAACTTCGGCCTTTTTTGTTTTAACAACAATACTTGTGCCATCTTTTGTCACGTCATAAACACTGCCGGCATCAATATTGACATCCACATCACTTTGAAAGACATCATAATTGCCAACCGAACCAATCGCGAACAACAACTTTCCATCGCCCTGTGTTTTCAAATCATCTGTTAAAATTTTGGCATACGTGGTTGCATCTCGTAAAGACATAGCCAACACACCATCAACTGTCACAGATGCCTGTTCCAGCGCAGTTGTACCAATATCCAACTTGGCACCATTTGCAATTGTCAATTGTCCTTCGCCTGTGATACCACCATCAATGGTTGTCACCCCAGACACAACATTCAAATCACCGTCATTATAAATATCATTTGCAATACCATTTGCCATATTACCCGCAAACGTATTTACACCCGACAAATTAACAACAGATTCAATGTCGTTATAAATCGCACCACCAAACGCAAAATCCGCACTACCAGAAGACACATAATTATTACGGAATTCAGAATCCGCAATTGTGACTTCTGCCAGCGTACCGACTTCGCCTGTATTTGTGCTGTTATATATAACGCCACCCAATGCATAATCATTTTTAGCCATGGCACCATTATTCACAAATCTGCCAGACAAATATTCAATATTACCTTTATTTGTCACAGCGCCACCCATGGCCCAACTGATACTGTTATTGGAATTTCCTGTAAAATCAGCAACCAATTCGCCTATTCTAGCAAACTCACTATTATACAGCGCACCAGCGTATCCGATATACCCAGCATCAACAGTATTGTTCATAAAGCCATTTTTCAACTGACGCAAACTGCCAATAATACCGTCATTAACAATCGCACCACCAATCGCCACACTTTCCGCACCATTTAAACTGCTGGCTTTATTACCCAAGAAATCTGCGACAATAGAATCAATGGACGCGCTTTCCGCACGATTTGCCCATGAATACAGCGCCCCGCCCTTTGATGTTGCATCTTCGCCCAATGCGATTACTGAATTATTCTTAAACTCGCCAATAACCGACGCAATTTTTCCACCATTATAAAGCGCCCCACCAGACACAATCGATGACGTATCACCTTTGGCATAATTTGATACAAAATCCGCATCTAACGTATTTATAGTTGCTTTATAACCATTATAAACCGCACCACCACCTGTTGCACTGGCATTACCAACAAAATCCACATCACCATCAATTGACAAAGAACCCTTGTTATAAATCGCACCTGCATAATCTGCGGATGTATTATATTCAAAGTCCGTGTCATTTATCACTAACTTACTGCCGTTCCAAATGGCACCAGCCGCCACATCTGCGATATTGTGTTCAAAATCCCCACCAACAATACGCATAGATGCTAAATTGTCACTCTTGTCTTTACTATTCACAGTGTAAATAGCACCACCTTCTTTGGCAGAATTTTTCACAAAATCCACATCATTCAGATACACTGCGTCTTTTACATTTTCGCTGTCATAGAATGTCGAATAAATCGCCCCACCCTGTGTTGCGGCACTATTTCCAGTAAAATCTGTTTCAATGATATCCAGTTTGGCCAATTTATTATCACCTTCGGCCGTAGAACGCATCGCAATCGCACCACCAACTGATGCAGATTCATTATTACTAAACTCTGAACCAAATATCTTTGTTTTTGAAACCGAACCCAAGAACAAAGCACCCGCACCACCATCACTTGCGTCTGTTGCCTTGTTCCCAACAAAATGAACATCATCAAATGTTGATATCGAAAATCCACCAACGGCACCACCCGCCAAGGCAGAGTTATTTTTAAATGTCGTTCCCCTAATATCCAATTCGCCACCCTTGACATTAGTACCATGGGTTGCACTTGTAACTGCCGAATAATAATCTGCATTATTACCAATAAATTCAGAATCACGAACTGTTATCTTAGAATTTTTACGCGCTGCCAACACACCAACTTCATAATCATCCCATGACGTTTTATTATCAGAAAATTTAGAACCAGTGATATACATCTGTGCCAAATCCGTATCTTTTACATATTCCGGGGCACCGGCCGCACTATACATCGCGCCTTCTACATCCGCCCCAGAAATAACATCATCGACAATACGATATGTATTTCCCGCTGTAATCTGTATGGTCTCGGACGCCAATGCAGGCACTGCCACAAAAACAGGTAAAACGCTGCAGATTTTAACCAAATCCGCCAAATGTTTAATATTGGACATAAAATTCTCCTTTTAACAGGTTCTTCCCTTATGCCCATTTATAAGCAAACAATATATTATTTGCAACAAAATTCTTTTTTATTCGCGTACAAACACAGCAAATAATTCCCAATGATTACTGCCCACAAATTGATCAATCGGAATCAACGTGTCTAATTTATATCCACCACGAATCAGTACATTCATATCACGAACAAATGTCTGGGGATTACACGACACATATATCACACGCCCAACATTTGACCGAACCAGTTCCTTGCATTGTGCCAACGCCCCCGCACGTGGCGGATCCATAATCACACAATCATATTGGTTCAGCATTCCAACCGTCAGCGGACTTTTAAACAAATCGCGCGTTATACCGCACCCAACAATATCAAATCCCGTCGCATTGGTTGCGAACGTAAAACTGCCCAATCCACAGAACAAATCTGCAACCCGTCGTGCATCACCGACATGCGAAACAACTAAATCACGCATTGCGGCCTCGCTATCAACCGTTGGTTGCAAGAACGCCCCCGCGGGGTAATCAACGGCCTTGCCTTGAAATTTTATAACCGGCTGCGCGGTCTGTTTTAATACCTTGCCATTCCACACAATTCTTATCACGGGCAATTTTTCTGCTGCCTTTTTAAATTCTGGGGTAAAATACGATACATTTGATGTAATCACAACATCCACCCCATTTTCACAATCCGTCACCAGACACGAACCCGCCCCACCCCATGGCAACCCCGCCAACATAGGCAGCACATCATTTATCGCCTGGGTTAAATTCGGACAATTCCGCACAGGTACAATATTTTTTGTTCCGGCCTCAAAAAAACCAAATTGATTCCCTGCAAAACAAAAGTCCGCACGCCGACGCACACCGACATTTGTCCAAACCGGTGCGCCTGTTATATTCAATCCGTCTAATAATTTTAATTTTTGTTCGCGATAATCAGCCCCCGTAAAATCTAATTTACAGCCGCCGCAAATTCCAAAAAACGGACAAGTTTTCATATTAATCCTAGAAATTCACACGCGCCCCAACACGGAACTGATGCGCCGCCGGATTATAGTCTGAAATTACATCAAATTTTGGTTCAAACATATAAAAATATCTATACCCAAAATCCAGCGCAAAATGCGAACCAAATTCAACCGCAATCCCCGCCAACGCCGCCGCCACAGGTGTAATTTTATTATCAATCTTTAATCCATCATCGGCCGAATTCCACGACAACCCAGCCCCAACACCAACATATGGCACCAGCATCTGCTTATGGAACAATCTGTACATATTATCAATACGCGCATCAATCAATGCATTTACAAAAAACGTATCGCCATCAAACGACATCTTATTCCATTCGGCACGCGTTTTCAGATAATTGGCTTCTAATCTAAATGTGTCATATATGCGCAAACCAGCAACGACTTCAAAACTAGACGTATTTTTCCCATTTATCGACACAACATCATCCGCCCCATTTTGCCACATCGCAAAATTATACGCACCACCAACATAGAAACGCTGCAGACGGGCAAATGCCTCAGAAGCATGACCAGATACATTTTCTGGCACCGGCATTTTTGTTTGCTGTACGCGATATGGAATCGCCGCATCTGCCACAACCGGCATCATTGCCAAAATTACAAATAATATTTTTGCAGTCTTCATTTTTACATTCCCCTATCAGAAATTCACACGCAGTGACGCCATAATATTGCTGATGTTATCCACCCCACCGGCGCGCACACCCCAACCAAATCCATTACCAATCATCATTTGATATTGGTACGCAATATCCAGCCCGATTAAATCACTGAACATTATATTAAACCCAAGTGTTGCACGCGGTGCCGCAATCACAACACCGTCGGCACCATTTGCGCCTTCAAATTCATACATGCCAACACCGACCCCCAGTCCCATAAACGGAACAAACGTACGCCGACGCGTCACATCACCCGTCTGAACATAACGACGTGCAAAATCAAAATACAACGTCCCACCAACGGTCTGATACGTTGCCTGCATATCATTCAAATCAGAAAATTTAAATGTAGATTCTTGAAAATCTATTTCCGTCCTGACATAGGATGACAAATTCCACCCCAGACCAATCTGGGTACTATAACTGCCCGAAGATTCATATTCTTGGCCCATAAACGCCGCCTTGTCCGTGGCAAAGCCCAAATTCAAACCACCGCCCATGCGTACATACATTGACGTTGGCACAAACACCTGCATACCGTATGTATCCGCGGCATCTACGATTTCATAAACCTCGCGCCCCAGTTCCCCTGGCGCCACATCTGGCACATCATTGATTGTCGCGCGCGCGCCAATTAAATCCAACCCTTCGCGAATTTCGCCCTGAAATTTATCAGCGTCATAGGCAGCATTTGCCACCCCAGCCGACAACAACACAACCAGACATCCAACATATGATATTTTTTTCATCTATCTAACCCATATTATATATTTAATAGCAGTTTATCATAAATTGCGACTTGATTCCAGTCTGATTTATGCGTACCATTTATATCATGAAACAGGAAAAAACAGATAAAAAAATCGCATTAGTCGCCGGCGCATTGGACCTGCCGTTTTTCACACGCGACGCACTACGTCGTGCAGGCTGGGACGTATTTGTGGTTGGACTAAAAAATTTTTATGACCCACGTTTGGCGCCCGAAATGGTTGTTCGTCTGGGGGGCGGTGGTCGCGCCATACGCGAATTTCGTCGTCGCGGAATCCGCAAATTAACATTTGTTGGCGCATTGGGACACGTTAATTTATCTGACATACGTCCAGATTTTTGGACATTTTGTGCATTACTAAAAATAATAAAACATCAACGGGGGTACGATTCCATGGCAGTTGCATTAAATAAAGTACTAGAAAAACAAGGTTTTGAAATTATCGCCGCCCAAGATGTTGCGCCCGAACTGACCTTTGAAACTGCGGGCGTTCAAACCAAAACCAAACCAACCGCATCCGACAAAAAAAATATTGAACGCGCGATAGAGGTATCACATACAATCGGCATGGCCGACATCGGCGCATCTGTGGTGGTTGATAAACAGGTAATCGCAGTCGAAGCCGCCGAAGGCACTGCAAAAATGCTGGAACGCGTTGTATCTATGCGTCAATCACGCAAACGTCGCAGTGGTGTTTTTGCAAAAATGACAAAACCTGGCCAAGATTTACGCATTGACATTCCGGCAATTGGTGTTGATACGGTAAATGCCGTTGCAGCGGCAAACCTGCGCGGAATTGTTGTAAATACAAAAACATGTTTCGTCGTAAATAAACCCGCAGTAATTAAACAAGCCAACAAGTTAGGCATCTTTATACTGGCATTGGACGAATAATAAATTCTATCAAACCAGATTTTTCTAACACTGGTTACATGGGACGCAAATGCAAACAACAACAAACAAAAATTTTTCCGACGCTACAAAAATCCTAAAAATAATATGCAACATACTTGATAAAGAGGCCATATTTCAAAACGGCCATTGGTCATCTGCCGTTAATTTTGAACGTTGGCTAAAAGAAGACGGTTTTACCCCCGCATGTCCAATTTCATATCAGTATAAATTTCCCGATGGAATTTCCGAGGCCGATTATGAAAAAAAGATAATGAACAATATGTATTACTTGGCCTACTTTCGGCCATTGCGCATCGAAGATCCCGCACGATATATTGACACCATGTACAAACATATTCCCGATGCAACCGACGCAGAAAAACAGCAACATTTAGATTCTTTAAACAACATAACCGGCGAACTTAGCCCCACAGAAAAGCAAAAAATAATTGCATATTTTACAGACCCAAAAAACGTGGCCCAGGCACGCATTTCCATTAAAAACATGGTCCGCGAAATCAAGCAATTAAATCCCATACTGGCCGACATCCCCGTAACAAGTTTAGAAGATGCAGACGATTTACTAATCGGTGTCACATCCAGATTTCACCCCGAAGACATTAAATATTTTATAACCACCAAAAAAACCAGTGGTGGCATAGAACAAATCAGACAAGACCAAAAACTTTTTTTGACAGCATTGGATTATACACCCAACCTGTTCGTCGCCCCATCACGCATTAAACAAATTGTCAATGGAATCATTTTACAAAAACAATCCACAAACACCCGGGAATAAATCCACATCTGCACAAGTAAAAAACCCGTCATTCGACGGGTTGAAACTTTGGTTGGTCACGGCTGATTCCCTCGCTCGGCACGAGTGTCGGCTGTGGGGCATTCGTTAGCACTCGAACCACACTTTGTTTGTTCTCGCTTACTCATTGTCGAACCATCGCACCACAAACCAAAATTAAAACGCCCATTCGGGCGTTTGAATTTCTGGTTGTGCTTAGCGTGCAATCCGCGAACTGATTTGTATCAGGATTTTATGGAAATCGGCGAAGAAATTGAATCTGTGAAAGGCATGTTAACGATTTAGGGAATTGGTTTCTTTAAGTTTAATCGAATTACGGTTTTTAATAACTCTACATCACCAGCATCATTTAATCGATGAATAATGCTGTGACAATTAGGGCACAAAACCACAAAATCAGAAATTGATAATGTTCTTGTATCATTCTCTTCCATATTGGCATATGGTATTTTATGGTGTAGCTCTATATAATTTTTACCATATTCTCCATACGTATTAGCCATATTCATCCCGCATGCCATGCAATCATAACCTAGTGTTTCTTTTATCTGTGCTTTGTCTTTAGCGGAAATACGTCCTTCAAAAGTTTTATGGTTGACAAGACGTTTTTGCTCTTTGACTTCCAGTATGGCTGCAATTTGTTGAATTTCATTTTCTGAATACCCAATATTGCTTAACCAATCTATATTATCAAATGCTTTAATTCGTACAAGAGCTTCTCTTAAATCATATTTCTTTTCGATAGCTAGATTTGGAGCAATTTTATCAATTTGATTGCTTATTTCTAATCTCATATGCCGAAGTGCATCATCAATTTTCTGTTCTTTGTTTTGATTTGTTTGTGTTTTTGGAGTATGTGTCTGTTCTGTAACATTAGTCGAAGTAACATCAGTTGTTTCACCAAATAGAATCGAATAAATAATCTCTACGACATCTTCCCAATTTTCTGCATATTTACCAGTTTGGGAAATATATTGATTGTGATAATATGAAAGTCGGCGCATCTGAATACCATTTATTCGTATTCTATCACGATGTATTTGTATATAGCGATACAATTTTGCAATGTATGCACGCAACTCTCTATGTTTTATTTGTATATCCGAAGATAGCTTATCAAATTGAGGTTTTAGCAGTTTCCACTTTTCTACATTAGTTTCGTATTTTTTTTGTTCTTTTTCTTTTATTATCCCACGCATAAGAAAAGTTAAACAACAAATAACAGCGATAACAAATAGAGATAGTGGTAGCCTTGTATCTGATTCAATATAATCAGCGCATGTAAATATCAAAGATGCTAACGATATATAAAAAGCAATTATCCATCCCCCAATAAAATTAAACGAAAAAGTTGGGGGTTCTTTATCATATAAACTAAAATTGGAAACATATCGAAATGGTTCATTCAACGCAGATTTTTTGTCGTATAAGCTCTGTATTTCTGCTTGTATATTATCAAAATCTTGTTTAAACCGTTCTGGCATTACTGGTTTCATACGTAATCTCTAATTGTTTATGAGTTGATTAACGCAGCAATAACTATTACAACAATTATACCCAAAAAGATTGCCGGACCAATGTAGTTTTTGTTTGTATTTCTCTGTTGATTCCCAAAAATGTAATTTGATGTAGACATGCTGTTTGCCTGACCATAAAAAGATGATATATCAAACCAAAATTCTTTTACCCCTTCATTGGTTTGACCAATTAGGACATCACAAGTTATTTCTTTGCCATTTTGCGTAATACTGGTTGTACTTTGTGATAATAAAACAAATTCAGGGTATTTTTTATCAATAAAAATTCTTTCTTCAATAAGAGAATGTACTTTTATGAGTTTTGGTTGCGTATTAGTTTCCATTGAAAACTCCTTTATAGACTAAATATAATAAACGTTTCTCTGTTATAATTGTAGTTTGTAATGTGATTTTTTTCAACAGTATATTATGCAAAATAACCCTAACAAATTCTAACCAATAAAAAGACTAGTTTTCCAGTCTTTTTTGTTTGATTGGTTCGAAAGTCAACAAAAATTGGCACTTTTGAAACCCTAACTTTCGAACTCTGCGCACATATTGCGCATCCAACAAAAAACCGCCCCTGTGGGCGGTTTTTGAAACTATGGTTGGGGCAGCTGGATTCGAACCAACACTGACGGAGTCAGAGTCCGGAGTTCTACCATTAAACTATGCCCCAATGCGCCGCAGATTATAAGGCTTTTTTATTTTCAATGCAAGCACAATTTTTTTCTATGTAAAAAATATGTAAAAATTCATACAGATATATGATACAATTCAAACGAATGTAGTCATGCAATATATTACCCTGTTTTTTATAATTTTCCCATTTGTGGCATCGGCAAATATATTACCGTTGGATGATGCGTTGCGCGCCACATACACAGCATGCGTGGGAATTGATGATGAATTGAGTGACTTGAAAACAATGGCCGGTATAAACACCGCAATTACATCTGTTGGAACGGCGGCCGGTGTTGGTGCAACGGTCACGGGGTTCGTAAAACAGTCCAAGGACAATCAAGCCGAAGAATTAGAAAAACTTATCAAAGAACTGGAAGAATTAGAGAAAAACGCAATCTATCCCACAGATGCCGAACAACTGGCATTTCTTGCAGAGTTTGAACAATCCTATGACATTGCAATCAAAGATATTGATGGCGCACAGGCCGAGTTAAATAAATTAACCAAACAATCTAAAAAACTGGGCAACTGGCGTACTGGTTTAATGGCGGGCGCAACCGCAACCAATGTGGCCGGCGCAATTATTGCCGGCACGAACAAAGTAGATGGCGACCTGAAAACGCAAATAGACAATTGTATTAGCAATGTCAAAAACCTGCAAAATTCCATCATGCAGGCACGTATAAATGGTGAAGACGTGTCCGAGGCCGAGTCTATCGCATCCGCCTGTGGCGAATACGAATATATTGATGTGTCCAAGATAAATAATCGCGGTCGGGGTGCAACGATTTCATCAACCGTTGGTGCTGCGACTGGATTGGCCGGAACAATTACATCCGCAATGGCAAATACGGACAAAACACGCAACGATAATACAGAATCCGGCAAGCAAAAAGAAAAGAATCTGAATACTGCGTCAAATGTGTTGGCGGGTGCAACAACCGCGGCATCCGCCACGGCAACCGTATTCAATGCGACACAAATTAGTGCGATAAAAAAAGTGGCAAGTGTTGCCGAAAAATGTACGGGGGTATTGAAATGAAAAAAATAGCCCTGACATTATTATCCCTGTTTTTGATAACACCATGCCTGGCGAACATACATATAAATCCATCCACGGTGGAATCTGTTGTCAAAGAATTCGTGCCGGCCGACAAAGTGGTTTCTGTAATCAGCGAATACAACAACCAACTAAAACAATCCAATGGCACCGGCATATCTGCCCAAAAATTATGGAACATTTGCGCCATTGCCGGTTGGGATATAAAAAAGCCAAACGGCAAATCACAATGTCAAAAATTTGTAAATGCGCTGGTAAAAAAATCCAGCATTAAGTTCTATCATGCCTGCGCCAAAGAAAACAAAGGCAAAGCTGGCTATATTTGCGTTGATGATTTCTTTACAAACAAAATCTATGGCGGAACCCAGGTCAATTTGACCCCAGGCCAAACATTGGCCCGGGAATACGCACGCCTGAAACATAACGACAGTACAGTACAATGCAAAAATAAATTTGACCCAGGCACTTTGGACGATACCCTGATGTGCACGTCACATAACCAAAATGCATACTATGAATTCGTGTTTGACGATTTAGAAGAACCAAAAGACCAAATCATAAAGAACAGCATTCAAAACGCAATCTGTCGTATGTATGATGCAAAACCAACCACGGCCGGCTGTGCGGGCGGCGGCACAAATGTCAGTGGCACCGCCACATGTTGGGACGCATCCTGTGCGGCGGACAGTGCAAAATGTGCAAAAATTAACCAATCCATGGCCAAATTTGGATATATAGCAGAATATAAAAATGGAAAATGTGAAATAAACTTTAATACAGTCACCAAACAAGAAGACCTAAAAACCGCATACGGCATTGATAATTTTGTATTCTGTCATGGGATTCAGGTTGCAAATGCGCCCAATGTTGAAACATATTTGAAACAATATGTTGCCGAACGCGCGGGTGTATCGGCATCATCGGTCAAATGTGAATCTGGGTTTAATACATATACCGGCACAGGCTGTGCAAGAAACGGCATAACCGATTTCAAAGACGACATAAAAACATGTCGTGTTGGCAACAATCAAATTGATTTTGTTTTTAATGATATAAATGAAAAAATAGAAAAAACCGTAGAGGGCGGCGTTCAAGGCATGTCCTGTATCGTAACCGGTGGCACATACAGTGGCGAACGTTGTATCGGCCTGGGCGAACAGCAGTGCAACATCCTGCGCCAATCAAATTTGAAAGAATGCCCCGAATGTCGGGCCGCCAAATGGGACCCTGACACCGAAAGTTGCGTATTGCCATCATCTGCAGATGCACAAAACCTGCAAAAAGGTGTAAATATCACACTAATCGCCGGCGGCGCAATCGCAGGCGTTGTCATTACCGTTGCAACCTTTGGCGGATTTGCCGCAACCGCTGCTGCCGCAGGTGCCGTTGCTACCGGCACAGCAACCGCAGCACAAACGACTGCAATTGTTTTTACAAGCCTTGAAACCATTGGTGGTGTTATTGAACTAAACCAACAATATAAAATCAACGGAATTGCAGACGATTTCTTGGTTGAAAGTAATAAATGTAAAAACGCAACCTGCGCCAAGAAAATGCTGGCCGAAAACCTGCAACGTATGGCAAATCTGCAAAACGATATGACCGCGGCCGAGGCGGACGCAGTTGATACAGAAATGGCACGTCTGGCAAACCTTATCCCAGACGATGACGAAATCTGGGCAACCATGTTGGTAAATGGTACAGATATGGCGGATAATAAAGCAGGGTTCTGGGAATCTTGGGAACCGGAACAGGTCTGGCGTGCGGTTGGTATTGGCCTGCAACTGGCATCATTGATAACCGGTATTACCAAATGGGCGATTTCAAAATCCAGTCGCATAGCCAAAAGTACCGCCGCCATTAAACAGAAATTCGCACGCGCCATACAATCCATAGATAATGCCCCAGAATCAACACTGCGCGCCAAACAACTTGCACTAAAACAACGGCTTGAACGCGATGCGCTACAAAAGAGAATTGCGCAAGGCAAAATTGTCCATAATGCAGACGATATATTACTACAAATACCAAAGACAAGACTTGCTGCTGAAGTTGCTACAAGCGAAGGAAAATTGACCGGTCTCACTGGCAAAACAAAATATGGGGTTGTGAATATGCTTGATGATTGGATGACTAAGAATGGAAGCAGTGTAATTGTCCAATATGATAAAAACATGAAAGCGGTATATACAGCAGGAATACAAGATAATGCAATGCCTGGTATAGAACAGTGGTTAAGAACAAATAGAGTACCATATTCAAAAAACGGTAATTATATCCGTATCATGGAAACAGATTTGGAAAATGTAGGCGGCTTTGTTAGAAGTGCCGATGATCCTATAATAACAAAAATAGTAAATACTTTAGATGATGATGCATATATGAGAGCAGTTGATAATGCTATTGCACCTAATATGGACGACAAAACAGCGGAAAGAGCCATGGAAAAAGCAGCCGCCGATATAATGCAACAAAGAGAATATGTAAGCAAAGTTTTTAAAGATGCAATAGATCCGCATGCCCTTCAAGAATATGCTTCACGTACCAAACAACAATATTTACACATCATTGCAACTGATGAAGATTTGGCATTGGACGCTCTACGATTTGACGAATTAAGTACAGCACAAAAACAAGAATTTGCTAATAAAATAATTCGCAAATACAACGCAGGCGTATGTGATGGCGGAACTTGTCAAATGAATACTAATATAACCACCCAATTAAGAAGAAATCAGGTTGCTGGCGACCAAAGAAATGGAATAATTAGAATTTCTGAAGATACTGCAGCAAATGGATTAGATGATTTTATGGATACACTATCGCACGAAAACAACCATTTTCATGATGAGCATGCAGCTGGATTTCTAAATTATGAGCAAGCCAGACTTGCTTCTAATACTGCTGGCGACTTTACAACAGATATCGATGTTTATAACATGAATTTGACAGAACATGCTTCTTCTGTAATAGGTAGAACGGTTGGGACAAACTTTACTTCGGATTTAATAAATTTGATTGAAAGATTATACCAGTAATGGGGTTCAAGAAACTTTTTATAGACTATAACAAATAACACCCCACCCCCATTTTACCTCAAACTATTGACAACACCCCAAAATTCCTGTGTAAAAAATATGTAAAAATTTTTGCAAAATAAATCCGACCGCCCAAATAAAAATAACCAATCTTATTGACAAATATTAGCTTTGTGCTATAACTTGCTCAAAAAGGTCGCACACTATGCAAAAGGTCAAAATAATTTATAAAGATATTGTTATCAATCACAGCAACATTGACGCGTTCAGAATGTTGCGTGGCATCCGTGGTCGTTTTCACCCTGATGACAACACGATTACAATATACAAATACAAATTATCCGCTGATTTGCATTTACGTCTGCCCGCAGACGATATCGCGATAACTAAAATCAAAAAACTAGCAGAACTTGAACCAATCATATTACGCCACGAAAAACATCATGCGCAAAATTACGCATCTGTCGGCGACCCGTTATTGCACAGCCATAACATTTATGAATATATCGGATTACGCTGCCTGGACGAGGTTTCTGCATATTCTGCCCAGCATTTGGCGCCGAACGAAACATCAACGTCTGCAATACTATCTGCAATCTTGGATGGATTTAAGTACTTCAAAGATGTCCAACACATGTATTTTTCGAACTTTTACAATTATTCTATACAGAACATCGCATCCTTTTCAAACAGGACTGATGCTAATTCTGTAATCAGAATAAATGGAAAAAAATATTTCGAGCAGAAATTTACACCTGACTTTCAGCGCGCCCTGTGCAAATACTTTAAATTTAATGGCGTCGCCGTATTTTCTAAACAACAATTGACACCAGATGTAATGCAGTCAAAATTATACCGCGACACATACAATCAATTTCAAGAATTAAAAAAATCTTGCATTGAATGCGCAAACAATATTGTCGCCACAACAATCCGGTAAAATCCTATACTTACGTTCCTATGGCACACCTTTGTCAAAACGGTAAATAATTAAAATATGCCAACAAAGGATTTGTCATGAAACAACACAAACTTGCATTAACCATTGCATGTTGCATTGCACTATCCCAGAACACACATGCATGCACTGGAATCACGCTAAAATCACGCACAAACGACGTTATTGTTGCCCGCACCATGGATTGGTCAGGCGAAGAAATGAACAACCTATACGTAATTATACCGCGCGATCATGAACAGCAATCTCTATTACCCGACGGCACTACAGATGGCCTAGCCTTCAAAGCCCTATATGGCTATGCGGGCCTGGCCGCACAACAGCCAGAATTTATAATCGATGGCACAAACGAAGCAGGACTATCGGCCGCCCTATTCTACTTCCCAAATTACGGAAAATATCAACCATATAACGAAAACAACAAAGATATTTCCCTGGCGGACTTCCAAGTCGTATCATGGATACTATCACGATTTTCCAG
The DNA here is from genome assembly GCA_017403085.1 of Alphaproteobacteria bacterium. GTDB lineage: Bacteria > Pseudomonadota > Alphaproteobacteria > Rs-D84 > Rs-D84 > Enterousia. The sequence continues at coordinate 29,302 of JAFQOQ010000006.1, read as the reverse complement.
CATAGACCAAGTCAAAGAAGCGATTAACAATGTCCGCATCATAAACATAGACCCAACGGCATCAACCGTACATTGGCGTATAACCGAACCATCTGGTCGTCAAGTTGTACTGGAAATAATTGATGGCATCCCCCAGTTTTACGAGAATGAAATTGGCGTATTAACAAATTCTCCTGGATTTGAATGGCAAATGACTAATTTGAACAATTTTGTAAATCTGCACCCAGGTGGCGCAGGCCCAACAACATTTGGTCCAATAACATTACGCGCATTTGGATCTGGGTCTGGGTTTCGCGGCCTGCCAGGCGACTTTACACCACCATCACGATTTGTGCGTGCCGCATTCTTAAAAACATACTCGTTACCCCAAGATGGCGCATACAACACAATGCAACAGGCATTTCACATTTTAAATAATTTTGACGTACCACTGGGCGTTCAATTTGCCGTTGGCACCGCACCAAACAATATGCCGGCCGCCACACAATGGACAATTGCCACAGACCTGGCCAATCGTGTTATATACTATCACACAATGTACAACCGGGCAATTCGAAGCCTTGATATCGGCAAGATAGATTTTGCAACCGTTCCATTCCAGTATCACGCACTAGATGACGCAAAACGACAAACAATAATCCCTGTCACAGTAAATTGACCAAATCCGCCAAACGGCGGATTTTTTTTATATCAAACGTGAATTAAGCACTTTTCCTAAAATATTTTTTATGCTATAATTTCTATCAGCGAGATGAAGAAATTTTTAACGTGTTTTTTTGCAATTGCAATGATTGCCCCCGTATGCGACACCGCATTTGGGGCGATTTCGCGTGCAATCCCCAGTGATTCTGACACTAAACAAACTTCATCCGCACAGTCTTCATCACGCGGACGCGCAACATCAAACGGTCGCACAACAACATCTCGCACAACTGTATCACGCAACATCATCCCAACGACCAAGGACGCGCCCGCAACCACAACACGCAGCACCAGTGCAATTACACGCGCAACGGCGGCGGCCAACAACAAAACAGATACATCCGCGCGCAGCAACCTGGACGCGGCGGTCAATACCGTCGGACGTAACACTCGTGTCTCGTCGGCCAGTTTTAATAGCAGCCCCGTCCTGCGACGTGCAGGCATTACCGTACGCCCCAGCACGGCAGAGGTTGGCGGTCGTGCAATAATTGACGCATCTGGCACCCAAACCGGATCTAATATTGATGAATTGGTTCGCAACGTGCAATCGCGCGCAACCGCAACCAAAGAAACAATTGCCGAGGCCAAAGAGCGTCTTGAACAAACCGCCGAATTAAATAAATCGTGCCAAGAACAATATAACGAATGCATGGACCAGTTCTGCGCAGTAATTGATTCAAATCAAAAACGTTGCTCTTGTTCCGCAAATTTGACCCGATATACCAAGGTTGAAGAAGCGGTCAAAAACGCCAACACACAGTTAAACGATGTTGCCCAGCGCATACGATATGTCGGATTATCTGCTGATGAAATTCGCGCCATCATGACCGAGACAGAGGCAGAAGAAGCGTTAAACAAAACGGCTGACACATCTGAAACGCGCAACATGCTAGAAGAAATCGAGGATTTAATTCGCGATCCAACTTCATCTTCTTCATACGTATCAGACACATATACCGGTCTTGATATGGATCTAGATTTTTCATCTGATTCATCTGATATATTCAGCCTTGATTTTCTAAACAATACATCCAGCAGCAGCTTTTCCAACCTGCGCGGGACCGAACTTTATAATGCCGCCAAAAAACGTTGCAACAGTGTTTTAACCCAATGCAAAAACGCTGGCGCAACAACACAACAAATCACTGGCAATTACGATTTGGCAATTGACAAAGACTGTGTCGCATACGAACAAGGGCTAAAGAAAATGAACGAAACCCTGACATCAAATGTGCGCAGCGCAAACCTGATGTTGCAGAAAGCACGCCTGGCGGTATTGCAAAACAAAAACCAATATGATGCCAAAGGCTGTATCGCCGCCCTTAACACATGCATGACCGACGACATGGTATGTGGTGCAGACTATTCAAAATGCCTGGACCCAACCAAACGATACATCGACGAAAATGGCGAAGTTGTACTGGGCCAAGACATCACGAAAATCAAAGACTTTATGGCAGAATACAATAACGCCGATATAATTAGTTCAAACCTTTCAGAATACTATAACACACAAATTACACCAGACACATGTACCAAAGATGGGGCATGTAATGTAAAATACCTGCTGACAAAAATTGGCACCAGACAAAAAGTGACCGACGAAGGATTGTGTCGTCCAGTTCTGGATAAATGCCAGCAATACACATACAACAACGATAAATACAACCCATGGAATGATGTAATTGTAAATTATATCCAACGCGCCATGGTTAATATCAAGGCCGCACAACATCAAATAATATCTGATTATGCATCTACATGCATGACCGATATCGCCGCCTGCTATAACCAACAGGTATCCCAGGTTAATGCATGGTCATCCAGTGCCAGCGTCACCAGCATATATAACGTAATGCGCGGTGCATGTCGCAACGTTGCCCTGACCTGTGCATTTGCAGTATTTGAATCCGACGAGAAAAGCTGTCCCCCCGACGCCACCAACATCACCGACCAAGACACATGCATAGACAAGATATCTGAAATGTTCTATCAGTCACTGCTATGTCCTGACAATTCCAGCTATATCGCAGGCGGAAAATCAAAATCCAATAACCCATCATATAATGCCGAAGAAATCGGTAATGGCAAACAATGGTTAAACAATTTATGTCGTTGCAATGACGGATATGCAGCATGGGGTTCTTCATGCTATTCTAAATGTGGAACACTATCCAAATTCAACCAATATGGCCAATGCACATGCGCCGCAAACGCCAGTCCTGTATCTGCCGGCGACACATCTGAATGCGTATGCAACACAGGTTATAAAACATCCGAAGACGGCACATCATGCAAACCAGATACAGGTAACGAAGATTTGCAAAGCAGCGAACAAGAATACGAAGAAGCTGAAGAAGGTACGCAAACCCCTTAAAAAAAACGATTTCTAAATATTGCCTTTTTAACATCTGCCAGGTATAATTCCATCAGGTTTAAAAAGGAGACTAAATGAAAATCAAACCATTTGCAGGCGTTCGCCCACCAAAAGATTTGGCATCAGAAGTTGCATCACGTCCATACGACGTATTAAATTCAGCCGAAGCCAAAGCCGAAGCGGGCGAAAAATCATTACTGCATATTATAAAACCAGAAATTGACTTTGACCCAATCGCAGATGAACACTCGCAGCCCGTATATGACAAAGCGGTCGAGAATTTTAAACTATGGCAAGAACGCGGCTGGTTGGTCCAAGACGACACAGAAATGTACTATATCTATGCCCAAACAATGGACGGCCGCACACAGTACGGTCTGGTTGCGGCAGCCAACGTAGATGATTACATGTCTGGCAAAATCAAAAAACACGAATTAACCCGCAAAGACAAAGAAGAAGATCGTATGATTCATGTCCGCATCCAGGACGCAAATATTGAACCAGTATTCTTTGCATATCCAGACGTCGCGGAAATGAACGAAATCGTAGAACATATTGTTGCAACCCAAACACCAGAATATGATTTCGTTGCACCTGATGGATTTGGACATACATTCTGGGCAATTCGTGACGCCGCGACAAATGCACGCATTACAGAAATTTTTGCACAGATTCCTGCACTGTATGTTGCGGACGGCCACCATCGCACTGCGGCGGCGGCATTGGTTGGCGCAGAAAAACGCGCTGCGAATCCAAATCACACTGGCAATGAAGAATATAACTTTTTCTTGGCTGTAATTTTCCCAGAAAGCCAATTAAAAATTATCGACTATAATCGCGTTGTCAAAGATTTAAACGGCCTGAGGCCCGCAGAATTTTTAGATAAGTTATCTGAATCTTTTGATATTGTCGAAAACGGCACAGAAATCTATCGACCAAATGCATTACACAATTTCGGCATGTATCTGGATGGCAAATGGTATTCTTTGACCGCGCGCCCAGGAACATACAACGACAACGATCCAATCGGTGTTCTGGACGTAACCGTTCTATCAAATCTGGTCTTTGACAAGATTTTAAATCTGGGCGACCTGCGCACCAGCAAGCGCATCGATTTCGTCGGCGGAATTCGCGGTTTGGGCGAATTACAAAAACGCGTAGATAGCGGTGAAATGGTTGCTGCGTTTGCATTATACCCGGTCACAATGCGTCAAATCATAGACATTGCAGACACAGGTAATATTATGCCACCCAAGACAACATGGTTTGAACCAAAATTGCGCAGCGGATTGGTAATTCATAAATTATCGTAACGCACCAAATGAAAAATCCGGCAATCGCCGGATTTTTTTTGCAAAAAAACTTAAAAAAAATTCCCCCAACTGGGGGAATTTTTTTATTTATCCAATGCTGCTTTGATTTGTGCGGCTGGGATTGCACCTGGGAATGCTTCTTCGCCGATAATCAAGAACGGAGTACCTGTGATTTCGAACTGCTGTGCCAAATCACGAACGTTCGCCATTTCACGCGCAACAACTTCGCCCTTCATATCTTTTTCCAACTGTGCAACATCCAGACCTGCTTCTTCTGCAAATTTCATAACGTTCTTATGAACTTTTGCACCCAATTTGCTTTGGTCTTTCATATCATCACGGCTGTAATATTCCTTCTTCATCAACGCATCAACCAATTTGCCTGCCTTTTCTGGGCTCTGCAATTTCGCAGCGATAACTGCCTTTGCTGGTGCATCTGACAATTCACCATGGATAGAGAAGTTCTTAACAACTACGCGAACATCATCACGTTCTGCCAAAACCTGATCCAATGCGCCATGTACGCGACGGCAATATGGGCATGAAAAGTCTGTCCAAACATAAATTGTATTTTTAGCGTCTTGTGGGCCAACGATTGGTGCATCTGCAACCATCATATCTGATTTAGAACGAACATATTTGCGAATCGCTTTATTTTTTGCTTCGTTCTGCTGTGCCTGCATACCTTCAACCATTTCCTGAAGAATTGCAGGATTAACGCTTGTTAAATAATATGGAACATACAAACGGCAAACGCTGCCTGCGACCATAATAATAGCAATAACTTTGATTGCTTTTTTTGCCAAGATAACGCCCATGCTTGGTTTTTTGCTGTCAGATTTCAGCATCATTCCACCAAACATAAACAAAGCGATACCCAATACCAGTACCAAAATTGTCCAAGTCATGATTTTCTCCTTTGCTGTTGAACAATCGTACAATAGCAAATTTTCATAAAAGCGCAAGGAATAAATCTATCCAAAACAGCGTTATTTTAGGATGCGACGCGCCATCGGCACATCTATACCCTGTTGCATACAGACGCCTTCTAAGAATCGCAGGGTCGTATTCATATTTATTGGCAATTTAAACAACTTATTCAGATACGGCTGCGCGCATTCTACACAAACCGCCCGGCCCGTACGTGGCGACAAATATTGCAAACCATCCGAACACCCACAGCCTGAACAACGCGACAAATCCAGCGCATACCCAACATCGCGCAATAAATTAATTTCCCATTGCAAATATGCCTGCATCCCCCCACCAGACGCCATAGACATCAATAAATCAATTGTTTCATCATACAATAAATTGTTTTCTTCACGCTCTGGCAATAATGCATCTAGCAATGCAAACGCAGAATTCATCGCCATCAACATTTGTGGTTGGCACATCAACATCGCCCCAAGATTACGTTCCACATCCCAGTGAAACACCCCCAATTGCGAATCAACCCGCGCATTCCACGTCGCCAGACCAACCTGTCCAACCAGCGGTTTATTTTTCTTAGCAACGACTGCGCCACGCATCATCCCACTAACCACACCAAAATCACGCGTAAAAACATGCGCAATCGAATCGCGTTCGTTAATCGGTCTGATACTTATCAATAATCCAACAGATTCTAATTTCATTACAGAAATTATTATACACAAACAAAAAACGAATCGAAATATCTATATACGTACATCGGGTCAGACAACACATTTACATCATCTGACCCGATTCGTTTTTTAATTACCCATGCGGGTAAATGCCCCATGATCCAGCATATCGCGCACCGCAAAATGCTTGACCTTTTTGGCAGATGTTGATGGCAATTCTTCTTCGGTAATTGCAAAATGGCGAACCCATTTATATTGCGCAATTGCCAAATTAGACTTCTTTAACAACATTGCGACATGCTCTACCGTTGTTCCTGGTTTAACTTGGAACACCGCAAACGGCACTGTTTTACCCTTGATAACATATTCAAAGACCGCAGCATTCAAAATTTCATCATTTTGCATGTACAGATCTTCCAATTCATCTGGATAAACATTTTTACCACTATCTAAAACAATAACCTGTTTTTGACGTCCTTTGACCTCTAAGCGGCCAAATTTATCCAGACGCCCCACGTCACCGGTCTTAAACCAACCGTCTTCAAACGCTGCGGCATTTGCTTCATCATTTTCCAGGTATCCTGGCATAACCATATTACCACGCACCCAAATTTCACCAATACCATGCTTATCAGGATTATGAATTTGCAATTCATTCCCCAACAGTGGCCCCGCATAATACATCGAACCATCAGGACGACGGAATGCAAAGTTAAAGTTTGCAGGCCCCGTTGTTTCTGTCAAACCATAGCAATCACCAACAACAAATCCCATTTTTTCATAGAATTTGCGAATCGATGGCTTTAACGTTGCACCGGCAGACACCAAAACCTTGGTATTGCCGCCAAATGCATCATGCACCGGCTTTGTCACCTTATCCACCAGCGCCCCCAGACCAATCGCACGCAAAATCTTGCGCATTGCAACAACAATACGCATTATTGTCCAAACATGCTTATCCTTGGCCGTATCGACAATTTTCTTATAAAAAACTTCCCAAATACGTGGAACCGCCGGGATAACTTCTGGCTTATACTGTTTAAAATCTTTGATAAATTCTTGCGGTTTTAACACAGGCTGCAACAACAACTTACCCTGTAACGCAACTGGCACGATAATATTAATTACCACACCATATATATGATACAACGGCAAGAAGCCATAGAACGTATAACCAGGCAAAATCACATCTTTATAGAATTGCGCCCCATCGACCAACGATAGCAAATTCTCGTGCGTCAGACCAACAACCTTTGGATTCCCTGTTGAACCAGACGTAAAAGACAACTGTGCGATATCATTACGTTCTGTATCAGCCATAACAAAATCTTTTTCATCTGTATCATCGATATTTTCGATATCAAACATTTCACATGGCGCATCTTCGATAAACAACGATTTTTGTGCCAATATCAATTTGCAATCTGTACGTTTCATCATATTGACATGTTCTGTGGTATTTAACCCAGTATCCAACATCAACGCACGCGCACCCTGCGATGCAATTGCAAAATACGAACGCAAAAAGTCCGGTGTATTCCCAGACATAATTGCAACCGTATCACCCTTTTTAATACCGAAACGTTGCGCCAACAATACAGCACGCTGTTTCACCTTTTTCAACAAATCTGCATATGTTTCGTTCTGTCGTACAAAGAAAATACTGTCTTTGTTCCGCGCGCAAACATCTTGCAGCATCTCATATATATTTTTCATCATAACTAAAAAACCCTTGTTTTAATTAAAAGGCATCTGTACCACCATGATACAGATATATTGAATATAGCCCCTTTTCATAGGAAAAACAACCCAATATTCTATATTACACACTACATCTTAACAGATTCGTTTTATCAAGATATAGATGCTGATTCGCAATTTTTTATCTACATTTTGTATTTTTGCACTAAAACGAATCATTAAAATCCATAAGTATTATGATTTTTTTGACACAAAAATATCTTTGGTATGCTTTTAGACAAGTGCCTATATTGACGTGATGGGCAGAAAATCCCCTTTTTTAAAAGTAAAGCAAAAAAAAAATTTTTTTTATGTTTTCTATATTGCTAGCCGTCATTTAAAACTATATATTGTAATCAAACAAACAAAAGAACCACTATATATTGTGTTTTTAGAAGTATCGGAGTTTTAAAAATGTCAGAAACACAAATTCAAATTACACCAGTTCTGGCGACCACACTGGTCGCAGTGCAAAAGCGCAGCGGTGAAACCGTGCCTTTTGACGTAAAAAAGATATACGAGGCAATAAAAAAAGCAGTCGCAGTCACCCAAGAAATATCAGATGTTGAAACAGTCAAAATAACCCAAGATGTATTAACGCGTCTTGATTCGAAATTTGCAGAAAAAACACCAAATGTTGAAAATATCCAGGACATTGTTATCCAAACACTGATGGATAACAAGGCATATAAAACTGCCGAAGCATATATTATATATCGTCAAAAACGTACAGAAATTCGCGAATCGATGGTTGATGCCGTCGAAGTTATCGAAGGCTATGTTGGCGGTTCAAACTGGCGTATCAAAGAAAATGCAAATGTTGGATATTCAATTGGCGGATTGATTTTACGCACCAGCGAACGCGTCACCGCAGAATATTGGCTAAATCTATACCCACGTGCCGTTGCAGAAGCACACAAAACCGCCGCGATTCACGTACATGATTTGGGATGGCTGACCGGATATTGCGCTGGATGGTCTTTGCGTGAATTATTGTACGAAGGCTTCAACGGTGTTCCCGGTTATTTACAGTGCGAACCGGCACGCCATATGGCAACTGCAATTTCGCACATGGTAAATTTCTTGGGCACACTGCAAAATGAATTTGCCGGCGCCCATGCATTCTCGTCTGTGGATACATACCTGGCACCATATGTGCGAATCGATAATCTGTCTTACGCCGACGTCAAAAACGCAATGCAAACATTAATCTTTAATTGCGCCGTTCCATGTCGTTGGGGCACCCAGACACCATTTATTAACTTTACGTTTGACTGGACATGCCCAACAGATTTAAGAAACCAACGCCCATTTATTGGCAAAAAACAGGTTGATTTTACATACGGCGACCTGCAGGCAGAAATGGATTTAATTAACAAGGCCTTCCTGGAAGTGATGACCGAAGGTGATGCATTGGGACGTCCATTCACATTCCCAATTCCAACATATAACATCACACCTGATTTCCCATGGGAACACCCAAACGTAAAACCATTATTTGATTTGGCGGCCAAATATGGTATTCCAAACTTCCAGAACTTCTTAAATTCTGATCTGAACCCAACCGACGTTCGTTCCATGTGCTGTCGTTTGCGTCTGGACGTTCGCGAATTATTAAAACGTGGGGGCGGATTGTTTGGTTCCGCAGAAAAGACTGGTTCAATCGGTGTGGTCACAATCAATTTGGCACGTCTGGGCTATATCCACCGTGGCAACCGCGAAGGGTTATTTACAGAATTAAAACGCCTGCTGGATTTGGGCCGTGATAGTTTGGAAATCAAACGTAAAATTATTTCCAAAAATATGGAGCGTGGCCTGTATCCATTTACAAAACGCTATCTGGGTGATTGGAATCATCATTTTTCGACAATTGGTGTAAATGGCGCCAACGAAATGGTTCGCAATTTCACAGGCGACAAAGAAAACATTGCCACACCAATGGGTAAAAAATTGGTATTGGACGTAATGGATTTCATTCGTGAAAATCTGGCTAATTTCCAAGAACAAACCGGCAATCTGTATAATTTAGAGGCAACACCTGCCGAAGGATGTTCATACCGTTTTGCAAAAACAGACGTCAAAAATTTCCCAGACATTATAACCGCGGGAACCAAAGACGCACCATACTATACCAATTCAACACAATTACCGGTGAATTTCACAGACGACCCATTTGTCGCCCTGGAACACCAAGAAGAATTACAGCGTAAATATACCGGTGGTACAATGTTACACCTGTATATGGGCGAACCTGTATCCAGTGGGGATGCGGCACAAAAGATTGTACGCACAATATTTGAAAACTACAAAGTGCCATACATGACATTAACGCCAACATTCTCGATATGTCCGAAACATGGATATTTACCTGGGAAACACGAATTCTGTCCAAAATGCGACGCAGAAAATGCCGCGAACCAGAATAACCAATAAACGTCATAAAAAAAACAGCAAAGGGGAGGAAAGGATTATGACCACAAACACACAAGCACAAAGAACACCATGCGAATGCTTTTCACGTTCTATGGGATTCATCAGACCGGTTTCCAATTTTAACATTGGTAAATATTCTGAATTCTGCGAACGTAAAACATTTACAGAAGCGAATTGTCTGTCTGCGGGCCAACGCCATTCCGAACTTATGAAGAAAGCGGCATAATAACATGCGCGAAATTCAAATCGGGGGATTGGTATCATTCACAACAATTGATTACCCTGGGAAATTAGCCGCTGTGCTGTTCTTGGTTGGTTGTCCGTTACGATGTGAATATTGTTCCAACCCCCATTTATTATGCACTGGCGACGGTGAATACGACCCAGAAAAAATATTTGATTGGTTACGCAGTCGCGTCGGCAAACTAGAAGGCATTGTTTTTTCTGGCGGCGAAGCATTGATGCAGTCAGACGCCACAATAAATTATATGTCACGCGTTCGAGAACTTGGGTTTAAAATCGGATTGCACACAAACGGATTCTATCCAGAAACATTAAAACGTGCATCCAATGTTATTGATTGGATTGGACTTGATTTCAAAGCCACACGTGAAAAATATCCAGATTTAACCGGCCAGCACATCGCATACGACAACATGATTCGCAGCCTGGATATTTGGCTGGCAACGGGTAAAGATTTCGAGGTTCGCATAACATGTGACCCACGTTTCATAACCAAAGATGATTTAATTGAAATCGCAAATATTTTGTCCGACCGTGGCGTCAAAAATATCGCAATACAAAAATATATACCGCACTTTGAATCGGATGACAATAAAACAACCGACGCATCACGAAATCAATTTTTCATAGATAGCGAACTACGAAATCACATAAACGCAATATTTCCATCTGTCATATGGCGCGAATAAAAATCCGCCCAATGGGCGGATTTATTTTTACAATTTTTCAACGTATTCAACATCAACTTCTGTACTGAATATACCGCGATCAACTTCGCCATATAATTTAACAGTATCTGTTGGTGTAATTGTCTGGCCACGCCAATCATCGTCATCAATTTCAACAGTAATAGAACCTGTTGAATCTTCGAACAGATATGTATCACCGCCCGTACGTTGCACGATATTGCCCTTCATAACAACATGTACATCATCGCGCATTTCATTAACCTGTTTAACGGTCACAATTGTTTCTGCGCCACTGACAAAACCGCCTTTGGCATTTGCGACCTGGGTTGGCACCGGCACGCCGCCTTCAAAATTTGCAGACGCCACACCAAATGTCAAAACCGACATCAATACCGCCATTGATACTTTCTTCATATTAACCCCCTTGGTTAGTTTATACCCTGATTATATCACAGCAACCACATAAAATGTCTAGGAATAAATAAAAAAAATTAACGCCCCATTTGGGGCGCTAATTTTACATCTGAATATCTTCACAAACAGGATCTTTTGTTTCTGTCGTACAAGAAGACTTCTTTCTACTGAACCAGCCACCGCCCTTATACGAACAACTGCGTGAAGAAACGGTTGTACAGACATGGCAATTTCTGGTTGCACGACTAAACACAGACGTCACGTCCTTTGATATACCGCTGCCATTGCTGGCATAGTTTTCGTACGTACCATGGCCGCCCGTCTTTAAATCCGAAACATCCAATCCCGTACCAATATCATAACTAATCGCATATGGTGTTGATAGCTTGGTCTTTGATTCTTTATCATTTGACGTGGCCTCGCCCGCGTTTTCTGCAATCTTTTGACACATATACTGCGCCAAATCCGCCGACGCATCCTTGGTTGCAGCAGCAACTTCAGTACTCCACTTTGCATTATAGTTTTCCTGGGCCTTTCTTAATGCAGCAACCGCAATTTGTATTTTTACATCATTCAACAAGTTCGGAAAACGTGCCTCGGTCTTGTCATTTTTCTTGCCTGTAATTTGTGACAAATCACGTCCCTGAACACAGAATTGAATTTCTGGATCTTGTTCAATCATTTCAACTGCACGATTAATCGTACCGGCAATATTGTTCAATTCTTCCTCGATAGATGCAATAATACCATCGGCACCTGGGACACCGGCATTCTTTTCGCGCACCTGTTCAATATATTCTTGAACAGCGATTTGTCCTGGCTCCAGCTTTACTTTTTTACCATTAACCATATCATACACCGACCCTGACGCATCACCCATTTTAATAGAACCAAACGAAATCATACCTGTGATACGATATGTCGCGCCATCTTTCTGGGAACGCAGTGACGCCGTACCAATAACATCGTCCGCTGCAAATCTGTTGCAATCTGTTGTGCTGCCACAAATTTCTGTCATACGTTCATCAACCAATTCTTGACAGCGATCCAACGCAGAATTATCGATATTCAAATACAACCCCATCAGCATTGAATCCAAATCATCCATCGAAAAATTTGGTTTATCCGCCTTGCACACGACCAGTGTATCAATTGGACAGATATCATGGATATAATCATAATCCATACCAATACAATTTTGGAAGTTTGCACCACAACGCGTTTCTGCGGTAAAGCATTCTTTAACTTCTTCCGTACATGCATCAACACGCATCGCCTTCAATTTATCCGTCACATACGTCCAGATTAAAGGTTCCATACGTTCGCATCTCTCGATTTCAATTTTACAGAAACTGCGTGCCATATCAGGCCGTGCCAAACATGCATCCATCGTTGCAACACCCTTGCCTTCGATATCATCTCTACACGCAGACTGGATACAGCTTGATACCTCGGTCAAGCAAGACTGACGCATCTTGGATTCTGCCTTTTGTTCTGCTAATTTAATGGTTGGGGCGGCCTCTCTCAAGAAATCTGACCAAACCATATCACGAACCGCGATACATTTATTCAGAACTTTTTCACAAATATAACGTTTTGAATCCATAATATCCAACGTTGATGCCGCAATTCCATACGCATCCGCATCAATCGCATTCTGAACCGCATTATTTACCTTACTATCATCAAAAACCTTCGCTTCTGACAAGCCCTGTAAATTTGCATCCGCAATCACAGACACGCAATTTGCCCAATCCTTGCCACACGCATCCTGGGTCTGCATACATTTCTTATATTCAACCATGCATGTACCGCGGTCATATTCATTTGCTTCGTTAAAGCTATCTTTCAATGCAGAACGCACCGCAGCCTCAGCCTCAGCCATGGTTGCATCAGCCTGTGCTTTTTTCTGTGCAATACTATTTTCTAATCCCTTGCAATCTGATGTAATCTGACGTGAATACACCTGGCGCAGGAACGGAATATCACCAGCACACGCTTCGTCCATCTGATCTACACACAGCCCATCTGCCGCCTTGTATAATTCATTACCAATCTTTTCAGAAATATTTCCTTCGCTGCTGCCCCAGAAATCTTCCACTTCTTCTTCGTCTTCGCCAGCCCACATTGCCATCATGGCTTCGCGTTTTTTCTTTTTAGAATCTTCTTCTGATTCTTCATCAACGCCTAACAAATTCCCATCAGAATCATATTTACGTTCGCCATTAAATATAATATCCGCCTGGGCACCTGCTTCAATCTTTTCAACCTCGACCGTACTGATACGTTCTGCCTCGACCAAGATATCTTGAATTTCGGCTAATTGTTTTTCATATCCAACAATTGCGTCACTGCACGCGCAACTGCCACCACTTTCATTATCAGATATGCAAAACTGGTCCATACATCCATAATACGCATCATAACATTCTTGATCATACAGACCCTTGGCCTCGACCTTGGCACGCACCGTTGTGCCCTTTTGAATCGCCGCCTGCTTGCCCGCATTTTTCTTGGCCGCCGCAAGTGCATCTGTCGTACCACATGTGCCAATCATCGACATCACAGCAATCATCAACCAAATTTTTTTCACATGCATCTCTCTCTCCTACGATCTGTTATGATGCCAATTTTTACATATTAACGTCTTCACAAGATTCTATTTCCTGACAGAATTCTTCTTTGCCACCGGATGCGGCACCCAAAATACCTGCACCAACAGCACCAATTACACCACCAATCGCGGTTCCCCATCCTGCAGACACCATCGTACCCGCAGCCGCACCGCCAGACAGACCACCCGCCGCCGCCTTTAATGCAGACGTCGCCTTGGATTCACCGCCAACCTCGCAAACCTGTTGCATACGGCAAACGTGACAATTGCGCAAATCTGGTTCAAAACGCACACTGCGGATATAGCTATAATTCTTCTTTTTCTTTCTTTCTTCTTCGGTCATATCTTCGACCTTGTATGTTTTATAGCAGTTCTTTTCCGCCTCTTCTAAATCCTGCTTGCGCGACAATTCCGCAATCTTCATTTCCAATTCACGCATTGCGCGATTTTCCGCCCCAACTTCTGCAATTAACTTTGCAGTATTAAATACGCTGGTCCCCAGTTTCTTACGACCCGCCGGCTTTTTCGCATCCTGACATGCCGCAACAGTTGTATCTGCTTCAAACTTCTTAAAGAATTCTTCAACAGCCAACTTTGAATTTTCGCGGACCTTTACGCGCAATTCGACCATTTCTTCTTCTTCTGGCACTTCGGTCAGGCCCATCACAATATCATCATGTGGCAAGCACGCCATATCTGTTCCACAAACCTTGCCCAATTGTTCGCTAAAGTGATTCAAACACCCCTGCAACATCTGATAATCCATCTGTAACAATGCAGATTGCACAATTATATCAAACTGCGTTTCATTCTTGCACGATGGATACATATCCTGGGGACACAATTGCGCAATCTCAGACGCTTTTTTACCCACACATTCTGGCGCATTAAAGTTTTCACCACATTTATCGCGCAAACACTTATCAATATCATTCTGACAGAATTGCGTACGCAAGAAACCCAATTTCCCGTTAATCACTTCTTTGATACCAGGAATCATTTCATTACATTCGTCAATAATCGGACACACACCCGCCGCAACATTAACATCCGTCAGACATGCAGAATTAGTCCCTGTTGAACAGCCGTCTTCCAAACAGACCTGAATCTGGGCCAAACACGTTTGACGGCGATACTTATCGGCATACTTTGCCGCATCTGCCAAGATACTTTCCGATTCGTCTTTCCAATCAGACAAAACATATTCGCGCACAGCCATACACTGATCCAACACATTTTCACAGGCATTTGCACGACGTCCCAACAAATCCGCATCTAAACAATTTTCAAAATTAGAACCACATCCACCCTTGTCCGCAATACAGGAACGATATGCCAACAAACATTCACCACGATTATACTTGTTT
Organism: Alphaproteobacteria bacterium; assembly: GCA_017403085.1. Classification (GTDB taxonomy): domain Bacteria; phylum Pseudomonadota; class Alphaproteobacteria; order Rs-D84; family Rs-D84; genus Enterousia. The sequence continues at coordinate 13,803 of JAFQOQ010000006.1, read as the reverse complement.
GTCGTGTCCAGCATTTCCAAACGCGCCTTGCGCACTGCAGATTCCGCGGTACGTTTATTCGCTTCGGCATTTAATTTTTGATCTGCCAAATACAAACTAAACGATTTACAATCTGCAACGACCTGACGCGAATACAAAGATTCTTCCATTTCTGCCTTGTCACCACAGGCTTCTAATTCCGCCTCGCAATATTCTGACGCCATTGCAAACAGTCCATCACCAATATCCATATCAGCATCCAAGGCTTCTTCATCTTCAGCATCGCTATTTAACCATTGTGCAAAACTCAACCCAGATGCGCGCGAACTTTTCTTTGCCGCTTCACTTTCACCGAAAACCAACTTTGCCTTTGCGCCCAACTGTTCGCGTTCTACCCCTTCGGTATATAACTTATCCGCCTCTTCTTGAATTTTTTGAATTTCTTGAATCAGTTTTTTTGACTTATTAATATTTGCAGAGCACGCACACCGATACCCCTCAGATTCATCCAACAAACAAAATTCATCCATACACGCACGATACGCATCACGACAATTTCCATTATCCGCTGTTGCTGATGAAGACGTCGCCGCAACCGACGTTGTATCAGTTTCTGCCCCATCCGTATCTACATCCGACGAATCATCACCCGTATCCACATCATCATCCGACACACTGGCCACAGGTGCAGATGCCGCCGATGACTTAACCGCCGTCGGCATTGATTTTGCAGACACAGATGCCCGCGCACCTGCCTGTGATGCACGCCCGACACCGGCACGCGCAGTACCACGATCTGCCGCAAATGCCAACCCAGGAATCAAAACCAATAATGTTGCAAGAATTCTTAATTTCACCGGATACCCCCTACCTAAATTATACATAATTTTATCAAACATTTGCCCCCAGCGCAAGCCAATAAAAACAACTTGCATTTTTTTGCAATACACAATATCATATTACCCGTATTTTTAAGTAAAATTCTAAGGAATAATATATGGCAAAAGATGACGTAATTGTTTTCAGTGGCACTGTCGAAGACAAATTGCCAAACACAATGTTCCGTGTAAAACTGGAAAACGGACACGAAATTTTGGCAACAGTGTGCGGCAAAATGCGCAAGGCGCGTATCTGGGTTAATGTCGGCGAACGCGTTCGCGTTGAAATGACACCATACGACCTGGACAAGGGTCGCATCACATTTGTTGAGCGCAACCGTCCAACAACAGAAAATGCAAATTAATTCCACCCCCATATCGGGGGTATTTTTTTATAGTTTTATATTGGTATTTTTCTTGTTTAATTTCATATATTTTGATAACATATACCTATATATCAAAGGATGAGAAAGTTATTGCTTTTTGTCATGGCGTTTTGCGTCAGTGTTGGCAATGCCGACGCGGCTGTTCGTCATGCCAATTCGCCTTCGCGTACAAATGAACAAAACACGCACAATCGTTCTGGCACAACAATATCTACCAAAAACGTAACTGCGCGCACAACATCGCAAAAATCAAATATAACTGCACGCGCGACTTCATCTCAATCACGCCCAGGTTTAAATACATCCGCCGCGCGCGCCACCATTGGTACCAAGGCACGAACCGCCACCACCGGCACACAAAACATTCGCACATTATCACGCGGCGCTACAAACAATGTACCCACCCAAAAAAAACGTAGCAGTGCGCGCGCCGGCATAATACCAACCGACGTATCCACCAATGCATTCGGTTCTGGATACAACACCTGTCGCGAGGCTTATTTTACATGCATGGATCAGTTTTGCGCCACTACAAACGACACATATCGCCGTTGCATATGCTCTTCAAAATTAACAGACATACAATCGCGCGAACGTGCCCTGGCCCAAACATCTGATCAGTTGCAGAATTTTGAAAGTCTGAACCTATCTGTAATTGACAAAACCGCCCAAGAGGTAGGCGCAATGATATCCGCCAGCGAAGGCGAACTGACCGCGTCTGTTGTCAAAGACAAATCCAGCAGCACCCAGGCACTCCAAGGAATCAGCGATGTATTATCCAAAACAAAAAACAAATCATTATCCACCCAAGGCACACTTGATATCGCCGGCGACATAAACGCAATTTGGGCAACATCCAGCCTGGTTGGTGGTACAAACCTGGCAAACCTGACTGGCGAATCCTTGTACAACGCGGTTCATGCGCAATGCGCCGACTTGGTAATCGACAGTTGTCCCAATGACAGCACATTAAAAATGGTCACATCTGCATACGGGATGTATATTGAAAGCGATTGCACCGCACTAATCAACAATTTAAACAAACAATTATTAACCGCCAACAGTACAATTCGTGAAACCGACCGCGCAATGCAAATGGCACGTCTTGAAAATTATAATGCCCACAATTCATCTTCTATTAACGACTGTGTGGCATTGGTGCGCGCCGATATAACCGCAGACACGGCATGTGGCGAAGACTATGTGCATTGCCTGGATATAACCGGAAAATATCTAAATCGCGACACCGGCGCACCGATATACAGTGCCAGTTTTTATCAACTTGAAAACCAAATATCTTTATCTGGCGATGTGTTATCCAATCAAACCAATCATTCAATTGTCGCAGAATTAAACCGCAAACGCAATTTTGCCGCGACCAGTCTGGACACATGTCGTGATATTTCTGACGAAGTATGGGACGAATTCCTGCGCCAGGCCATCACAGAAATATATCAAGGCCAACAAGAACGCGTGCGTACGGTAAAAAACGAATGTCTGGACGTTGTAAATGCATGCTATGATGAAAAAAGCCAATCACTAAAAGACTTTAGTAATGTCAAAGAACAATTATTATTGGGTGCCCGTCTGGAATTATCAGAACAATTATGTCAAGAAAAACTGGACGCATGCAGTAATCTGTACGGTGGTGGCACACATGGCATGCAAGAATTAATAACCGCAATGAACGATATCACCGATCAAAAAATTGCAAAAGAATGTTTAGCAACACTTAAAGATTACGCCAAAGATTTGTGCGCCGTCCCCAGCACGGACACCCTGCACGCATACCCATTTGCATGTCGCGTATATTCCCCTGGTGAAAAGAAATACGCCAGCAATCGCTTATGCAATCAATTAACCAGCAATGAATCTGCCGCAACACAAACATACTCCCAAATTGCCGAAAAGAGCGAATTCCCTGCAAGCGGTTTCATTTGCTATGCCCTTAAAACATACACCGGATGCAATTATGGACATTACATGGTTGATTCAACGGGCCAACCAACTACAACACCGTCTGTCGGCAACGCGTGTTTGCCATGCCCAGATGGCTACATATGCCAAGGTAACACCAGTCTGCCCGCTTTACCCGGCAATGAAACAGACTCCTTTGGCGATACATGTGGCACCGATTACATCGGCAGTCTATATCACAAGATGGCCCGATATGCATTACAGGCCTGTGTCCGTCCATCAAAATCAACAGAACAATTGCCGGCATCTGTATTACAAGATATAAATGTTGTTATGGATACAATTCGCGTTGATATGAAAAAAAGTCTGGCTGCAGAATGCGACCGACTGGGCGGCATGTGGTTTGATTCTGTGCGCGAAGACAGCAACGCATATACCCCACACAAAAAATTCTATTCAGATACATCTGCGAATACACAATGGGGATTCTGCGCCACCATCGAAGATGACACAGACACTACAACAACGCCTTCAACAGACACAACCACCGAAGAAACAACCGACACAACCCAAACTACGGAATAACAAACCCATAACTTGCAGTACCAACGAAATTCTGATACAATGCAAGAAACAAGAGAGAACCATGAAAAAAATATTTACCATTTCTGTATTATCTTTAATGTGTGTAAATATGGCACATGCCGCCACACCATGGTGGGAACAGCCGACAATTTGTCGTCTGAATCCAACCGATTGTTATGCTGGGATGGGCGCAGGATTCGATACAGAAATGTGGGACGCCGACGATAAATGTTGGGGAATGAAATTAATCTGTCCCCAGGCACTAAAACCCACTGGCACAGAACCAACCGCGGTCAGTCGCAGTGATATATCACGCAACATCGGCATCAGTTCTGATTATGACACAGATTTAATTGGTGTTGATGGCGATTGTTTTGGTCGTCGCAAAACAACCGCCGATGGATCTTTGGCATCTGTTAATGGCAATTACGTAAATGTTTGGTGCAATGGCATCCTGGACGATGCAGACGAAGTATTAGAATATGGTGAAATAACATATGGCGCCCAGCCAACATGCACACAATTGGCCGAAAATGGATATGTTGCGGTTCAAAATGGTCGCTGTTATGGAAAATATTACGACAGTGCCAGATATTTTATCGAATGCAGCCCTGAATTACGCTTAATCGTATTAAATGGCGCAGATTACAATACACCAACAAATGGCGCCCCAACAACAATGGATGCTGCGGAAAAATTATTTGAACAGATGTATATGGTATCCAAAGAACACAAAGAAAAATATTTCACATCAAAATAAAAAACGCGCCAATGGCGCGTTTTTTTTAAATCCCAACCCGATGTGTCATCTTTAACATAAATATTGATTCATTTCCGAATTCATCTGTATGGTTTGGATTGGCACGGTATATAAACCCAACTGCCCCATCTGTAAATTCGCCAAAGTTATGCTTATACGACGCCATGAAACGTGTTTCACGCTTATCAGCACGCAACGATACGTCCGCCATATACGCATCAACAATATTCAAATCATAATGACCATCCTGGGTATTCACAACATCATATTCTGCATGCGAATACTTTAAGTCACCACTTCTGATTGCCAACGGCAACGATATACTAAAATCAAAATTACCGATATTTCCACCCACCGCAAAAGAATCAGAATAAATATCAGACAACCCCAATATATATTGTCCATCTGCATCAGATGTTGTTTTTGCAAATGTCGCACGCGCCATAACCGAAACATCACGTGCCAGATTATATTCTGCCTGGGCATTGATATACATTGTATTGCCATCGCCTAAGTTCAACAAGCCGCCACTTGATGCCCCCAACAGCGTATCTGATTCATTTGCCAAACCAACAGACGCCACAATGGACAACTTATCATCAGCCCACGCAATATTTGTTTCACCACCCTGCATCATCCCCAATCTGGCAGGCATATATTGCGCCGCAATTGTCGGATCCTGTTCCAGCAAACCTTCCTCGGTAACTGCGCCCGAAAACGCACGCACACCAAATGTCCAATTTCCCATATCATACGCAACATCCGACGTCACCACATCCGACGCCAACCCCAACACAGGATTCGACAGACCTGCAAAACGTGACTGGCCATCTGTAAAATAATGCTGATAAGATGCCGCAAAATTCCAATTATCATGTGAATAATCCAACATCAAATTATCTAATCCGTTCATATTATCCACGTATGCTCGTTCAGACATAGCCATTGAAAAACCAAAGTTCCCGATTTGCACACGTTGTGTTGCGTCACGACGTGTCTTTAAATCACCCAGCACATCCCCCATATATAACGCGCGCTTGTCATTATTCCCCAGTGCAAATTCATATTCCCAAACACGTGGCATTGACATTTCGCCATCAACACTTTCCAACACATCATAGAACGCCGCCCCAATTGTTGCACCACGCGCATTTAAAACAGACGAAGAACGCAACATCGTATTTGACGCCGCACGCCAGTACGCATTACCATCTGCAGACACAATATTATTCTGATCGGCATCATAATAATAAATCGCAGTTCCTGGCGTTGTTGCCCGCTCTAAATTAATTAATCCATATCCAAAAACCTCGGCAAAAATGTCCAAATAATCTGCCCCATTATCAACACGGAACTGATATTCGTCCGGCAATTCGTACTTGTTTTTCAAATATGCCGTTAATGTATTTTCATTAAATGCACTGCCATCCGACGTCGTACCTAAAAATGGACCATCTGCCGTCAAAGCCAATAACGTAAATATGTCTTTATTGGTCAAATAACCAAACGCAGACCGCAATGCACCCGCGGCCCCTGCTGCAGACGCAACCGCCAATTCATCTGTATTACCTGCGGCGGCAAAACACCACGGATCAACCCCACCGGCACCAGTCCCTGCAATACCACACACGCGTCCCTTGTAATACTTATCATCGGTCGTTATATCACTGGTTCCGTTTTTATCAATCCATTGCGCCACTGCAATTTTTCCACTTGGCGAATAAGACGACACAGTTTTCGTTCCCGCCGTCCCATCATCCGTCAAACCAACCGGCACAACAGACATAAATAAATGTTCTGCATTTTCATATAACAATGGCACCGCATTTTCAAATGTTGCCCCCAGCGTCTTACCAGACCACTGACTATCTGTTTCAAACGCCCCTGTTGAAAAGATTACAAGCGGTGACCAACTTGTCCCCAATCTAGAAAATACAGTTCCCGCATCTGCACTTGGCACATATGTATCATCGGTATTTACATCATAATAATCATTGATAAAATTATAGTACGCCGACTCGCGCAGTGCGTCTGACGGATTGGCCAACACATCATCTATGGTTGCAACATCTGTTCCATACAGCGGTTCTATCACGGATGCATTTGCAATAATTGTCGGCTGGGCGCGTCCCACCGCGACATTTCCCACCCCCCAGTATTGCACCGCCTTGGCCAATGCCTTGTAATTCAAGTAATCTATGGTCCCCTGCTGTTTTGCCAACGTCAAACGATTTAAATTCATTTCATAGGCCTGATCCACCGACCCATTATTATCAGAATCAATATACATCAACCCATCTGTACCAAAATATCCTGAATAAGAAACTTCTGTTTCAACCGATTGCCCTTCATCATCCGTTGTCGTTTCCGTATAAGACGCCGTAAAAGAATTACCATCGCCCATCGTCACATTCATCATTTGGCCATACAAGTCAATCTTGCTAACCACGCCATTTGTATCTTGATATGTGCCTGTAATCTCATCTGTTGCCTCAACAAATCCTGTACCATTTCCGGTACGAAATACCATCAATTGACCATTTGGCATAAAACCCATATAGTCTGGATTATCTGTACCATACCCTGATTGGCGTCCTGCCACCACCTTGGCTATCAAGTCATCAGAATCAGTGGCATACGAATTATTCACAACCGTTCCATATCCCGCCAAATCAAAATCTTCCAGCAACACAGAATCTTCGGCCGTCACATCATCATTCAACGATTGATTATCGCCCCCCAACGTAATCGCATTATTATAGTATTTGCTAGACACCATTGAATTGCTGGCCCCATTAACTTTAGTTCCTGCATCATTTGTTGTTGTCCAAGGCAGCAACACATCATCCAACGACGACGTTGCATCAACCCCCACCTTGTACCCAGCAGAATTAATACCATTTTCCGTCACCAGCGCAACATCAACCGGCCGCCCACCCAACACAGGCGTATCCCCCAGATTTGTTCCATCCAGAATCAGTGGTTCGCGCGACGTCAAATTACGCAACGTCTGCATCCCCAAGTATCCACGTGCCAGCGGCGAATACCCACGCATCATTAACAGATAATTCTGTCCATATACATTTGTTAATAAATTAAAATTCTTTGCATATATAGACGTATCGTTTGGACTATAGAAATTAAGGTTGGTGGTATAATTTTTCGATTCGGTTGCGGCACTTGGCATCGCTGGCCCATATGGCAACGCAAACATAACATCTGCACCACCACCCCCAGACGATCCACCACCGCCACCACCTGGGCGTGTTCCACCCGACGACGGCCCAGAATTATTATCATTACCCGGATCAAACACATCCGTCAGCAACAACAGCCCGCCTACAACAACGGCGGCCCCTGCCGCCGCTAAACTAATGCTTTGGGCAGACGACAGTCCGCTAAACAATCCCCCACCGCCCTTGGATTTATTCCTATTATTATATTGCTTTATTTGATTATCGCATCTGGATGCGTCTGCGCCATACATTTGCAGAATCTGCGCCGCACGCACATCGTTATTCATCAACGCCGTACATACAATAGACAATCCTGTTGAATCCACAAAATTTACATTTGCGCCACTATTAACCAGTGCCTGGACCTGTTGAATATCTGCATTTTTTGCCGCCGCCAGCAACTGTGCCGCCAACATAAAATCAGTACTTGCCGCCCCTGCTGCCATTGGCACAAAGAACAAAGAAAACAGAAAAATCTTGATACGTTTCATATATATTCTCTCTATACACAACAGATGTTAGCATAGAAATGTTTTATCTGTCCAGACAAAAAACACATAAAAAAACAGTCTGCAAATCGCAGACTGTTAAAACATCAATCAGACAATTTTTATCTGACGCGATATACGCGCTTTACCTTGACATACCCAGACGCGGTACGCACCTGTGCGGCCTGATATTGTGCCAACGTATCGACAACGTTATTGATAACAACATTATTATTATCACCGACAACGATATTGCCGTTATTTACCGCCCCACCTGTGACAGAAATTTCGACATTACCACCACGTTTGCCACCAACAACGATATTACCGTTATTTTGTGCATTATCAACCTCTACCGATGTTGTTGGGCGCGTTGGCGCATCCAGAACCACCACAACTGTATCCACAACAGGTTTTGTTGGTGTTACCGGTGCAGTTGGTTTTGTTGGTGTTACCGGCTGTTGCACTGGTGCTGTTGGGTTTGTTGGCTTTCTTGGCTTTCTTGGTTTTCTTGGCGTCACCGGTGCTGTTGGTTTTGTTGGTTTTCTTTTACGACAGTCTTCTAACTTACCATTTACCACCGTCAAAGAATCATTTAACACCACCACAGAATCACGCAGCACACGAATAGTATCTGCCTTGGCCACATTATCATCACGCAGACCACGATTTGCCTGCATCAAACTATCAATTGATTGGCGTGCCGCATTCAGTGTTACTGCCGCGCTGTCCAATTCAGATTTTGCATTTGACGCAAATTGTTTTGCGTCTTGTTTGGCATCACACTGTGTCATTGCGAACAAAGTCAGGCACAATGCCCCTGCGGCGGACAACCCATGCACAAACCACCATTTTTTATCAAATCTTGTCATTTACAATCCTTTTACTGTTAATCACACAAAAACCATAGACAAAGAAGACACTTTTGTCAATACAAAAAAAATATTTTTACATTTTTTTCTTATTTTTCCTTTGCCCCCGATTCATAAATCTGATAGAATATCACCTAAGAGAGAATATGAAGCGCTATACTATACTTTTTGCATTAATATTTATGACACATGGCACCGCCTATGCGGCGTCCAGTTGTTCCAAGGCCAACCTGACGCGATGCCTTGATTCTGCGTGTGCGATAAACATATCATCCAATCCGGCCGCCCGATGCCAATATTGCGGTTCATCTGGTGCGGGCACTCCCCCATCTGAAAAGGGCATGCGCAGTGTATCTGTCGGCGCATCTGCAAAATATAACATATCGGAAAAAGACTTAAAAAAGGCCCCAACTGACCCTGGCGAACGTTATGCATGGGCCACGACACAATGTTTAACAAAGGTTTCCGGCTGTACCCCCGACGACGTATCCGAAACATACGACAGTCTGATTGAACAGTCGTGCAAGGCGGCGGGGATTTCCGCCCAAATGAAATCATTGGCGACGGCTGCTAAAAAGACGAAAAACCAATCCACATGCCAGGCTGAAATTCAGGCATGCCTGATTGCGGACAAGAAATGTACGGCGGATTATCGCGCGTGCAAGGCGGACGCCGACTTTGACAAATACTTTTCCGCCTGCAGTGTCGAAGCCACCGGTTGCGACGAACACATATCTGGCATACGTTCTGAATTATTGGCCACACGCAACGACATGGTCAAGAATGCCGGCGCGGCATTGGCAAAAATCGTTGATGCGTACAAGGCTGCGCGCGACAAAAAATTATCCGACGCCCGTGCATCGTGCAAAGATAACAACAGCCGCGACGCCTGTGTTGAACAGGTATGCGCGACCAACATGCCGAACAAATGTGGCACCGGATATCAATCTGAAAAAACTGCGGCGATACAGTTATGCAAATTCTATGAAATTGCATGTTCGACATTAAAATAAAGGGTTAATGGATTAAAACATGGGCATAAACAGAAAAAATCTTCATCGCAATATTCTGCATATAATTATGCAGTGTGCGTTATGCTCTATAATCTGCATTGGTTTTGCAACATCTGCGGATGCGGCGGCACGTGCGCGCGCATCTGTATCCCGTGGTGGCGCGTCTGCGGGCGGTCGTGCGCCCGTGGCGAAATCCGCGCCCGTGGCCCAAGAAACTGCGAACACGGCATCTAAATCAGAACCAGAATCCGTAACGGTCACCGAAACGAAACCGGCCCCTGCCCCGGTGTCGGACGAAGAACCCGCATTTGATCCTGACACAATTATCGAAAACAAGTCATCCCTGTTTGACGATGTATTGGACGAAACAAACGCATCTGGCGGTGACGCGGCGGCAAACGACTTGGCGGCAAAAATCCGTGCCCAGCGTGCAGCCTTGGACGCCCAAGACGCGGCAACCACGGCGGCGGCCAAATCCCAATCTGCATTATCCAGTGGCCAAAACGCCTGTGACCAGGCCCTGCGCGCATGTATGAAGGAAAAATGTGGCAACGATTATTCCAAGTGCAAGGGTGACGGCGACACAATCTGGGGCGACAAGATGGATTCATGCCGTCGCAATGCGGAATGCACAGGCGAAGAATACAACCTATTTTCTGCCGAGATTAAGGCCGACCGCGACATGAATGCCAAGATGTCAAACTATAACGCGATTATCGATTGCGGGAACCAGTATAACGATTGCATATTCACCGAATGCGGCACCACATTTGCCAAATGTCTGGGCAAATCCGGCGGGGACCAGGCGATTGCCGCATGTGAAAAAATCGCCAAAAATTGTACCCAGCAAGACAACGGCCTGGCATCGCGCATGATGTCGGCATTTGGTGCGGTACGTCAAGACGCCGAAAAATCGGTACAACGCGACGAAGAAAAATTATACAAAATGCGTGACGCAATGGCATCCACATGCCAGCGCCTGGGGGCGATGCTGGACGAACGCAGTATGGATTGCGTATTTACGGTTAATTTCTTTGCGGGCGAAGACAACACCGCCTATGCATCTAAAAAGGCCTATGCCGGTTCTGTATTTGACTGTGACCAGAATTGGTTTGGCATTGACATAACGACATTCAAAGAAAACGCATATCGTTTAACCCGTTCTCAGACGGCGGCGTCATCTGCGATGTTGGGATCTGGTGTTGGTATGGCGGTTGGCGCGGTGACATCCGGTGCGATTAACCGTTCGTTGGACCGTCAAAAGGCTGAAAAAGCCGCCAAGGCCGAAGAAAAAGCGGCCAAGAAAGAAGCCAAGGCCGAAGAAAAGGCAGCCAAGAAAGAAGCCAAGGCTGAAGAAAAGGCAGCCAAGAAAGAAGAACGCCAAGCCAAGAAGGACGCAAAGGCCAAAGAAAAAGCCCAAGAAAAGGCTGACAAGCAATGTGCGGACGGCGAATTGCCAGAAAACGCAACCGACGGTAAAAAGAAAAACGGCGTATGCGTCGCCACCAAGTGCAAACCAGGATACAAGGTAAAAGACGGCATCTGCGAAGCTGATATCAGCAAGCGCGACATAAAAGAAGCCCGCGAAGAAGCCAACAAACCTGAAAATGTAGAGGCCCGCAGAAAGGAAAACATGGATAATGCAGCCGCTGAATTCATGGCAAAAGACCGCGAAAAACAAAACGAGACGCTCAACGCTCAGATTGCAGAAACTAGAAAATCGGAGGGGGGGCGCCCAACCGATGATGAAATGGACAAAACCATTGCATGCGAAAATGCCGGTGGCGCATATGTTAATGGCAACTGTATAACAGATAAAAAAGACGCAAAAGACATACAAACATGTTCGCGCCTGAAAGGAGGATATTGGTATAAAGGAAAATGCGAAGGCACGTGGGCCCAAAACGCAGAAGCATGCGACAACCGCAAAGACGCCAAATGCAAATGGGTGGGCGGCGAAGATGGCGAATGCAGATGTGAAGAATAAAACAAACACAATGAAACAAGTATTTGGTATTTTTGTAATTATTTCTGGGTTGATGTTTATCGCCCCTGGCACGTATGCAAAAACATGCACGACCGCAAGTTTTGATGTCCAAACAGTATCAGACAAATTCTGTAATCGCGACGCCGGCATTGGTGGCGATCTTGGTGGCAATGAAATTAGCTTCCATTGTTCTGAGTATAAACCTGGCGTATCCATAGACGATATAAAAAATTACTTTAACAGCGAATGTTCTGACAATAACTATGATATAAAATTTTACTCTGGCGCCGGTACAAGTGCCGAAACATTATCTGAAATAGAAATTCAAGTTGTCGACGAACAGAACGCACCAGTAATCGGCGCAAACATCATATCTCCAAACAAAGAACTGCGCGGCGTATCAACCGATATTGATGGCAAAGCCACCTTCACGGGCAATTTTGACACAAATGATATCATCTCTGTTTCATACGTTGGATTCGAAACCCAACTTTTACCCGCCCGTGCCAATATGGGTACAATAACCCTGAAAGAAGCCAGCAACAATATCCATGAAGTTGTTGTAACTGCCCAAGCAGAAAAATGCAACAAAGGGCAATTAAAGGAAGTACATGCAACCGAAGGTAGATACCTAAAAGGACCAAAAAAGTGCGTACCGCAAAAGTGTGAAGAACCATACAAACTAAACCGAAAAGATGAATCCGACATGGACGCAAAATGCGAACCCAAAACAGGAACATGTCCCACATCGTCGGTGGATATTCACGCCAAATCTGCACGATGGAAAATCGTTGATGGTGAAAATATTTGTAAAATTACTGAGTGCAATCCAGGCTGGTCACATAACGAAGAAAAAAATCGTTGTGAAGAAATCAAAGAATGTCCCGCCGGCCAGGTACCACCACACGCCAAAGAATCCAAAATGGAAAATGGTAAATGCATCGTAGAATCTTGCGAATGTGGATACCAGGTCAAAGACAATAAATGTGTCGAAATCACAAACAAAACATGCACAAATGACACAAAACCAAAGTTGCCCAAGAACGCACAATCTGCAACCATGGAATGCGACGCGTCTGGTAAGACATACTGTAAAATCGACAAATGTAATGACAATTTTACACTAGAAAATAATAAATGCGAAAAGCAAGACGGTACAGAATGCACACATGATGATCCCAACGCCACCAAGGCAAAAAATGAGGTTATTGCCGGTGAATTAACATGCGTTGTAAAAAAATGCGCCGACGGATATATGGTTGATGATGTTAATAACAAATGCGAAAAAAGTGATGGCCCATGCAGTCCCGAACAACTGGCCAAAATCGAAAATGCGACCAAGGGCGAAATGAAAAAAGGAAAGTGCAAGGCAACCGAATGCAAGGATGGTTTTGAACCGTCCAAGGGCGAATGCAAGGCCAAAAAAGAGAAAAAAGACAAAGATAAAAAAGACGACGACGACGGATTATCTGACGAAGAAAAAAAGAAAAGACAGGCCGAACTGGACGCCAATGCCAAGGCCATGAAGGAAAAAGAACAATCAACGGCAAATAAAATGCTGGGTGCGGTTGGCATGGGCGCAACGGGTATTGGCGCAATGCAGATGATGTCGGGTGCCGCCGAACAAAAGGCCGACGAAGACGCCGAAGCAGATATGAAGGCATATCTGGAAACATTCACGTGTAAATTTGGTGACACTCGC